>JBIOJL010000249.1:0-9181 GCA_044450885.1 Tepidisphaerales bacterium | reverse complement strand
TAGCACGGTGGCGTTCGGAGTTCACGCTTTAGCGTATCTTGGCAGTATGCCGGAAGACACGCTAAAGCGAGAACTCCGAACAAGCTCCTCCCGCCCCCTCACCGCCTCAGATCATCCCAGAGCGTTCGCAAATCCACCCACAACACCACCGACGCCGAGCCATCGGCGTTGTATTCCGTCTGCGTGATCCGGGCCCGCTCGATGGCCCGGTCGAGCGATGTCGACACGGCCGCGTGCTTCGGCGACAGCTCGCCCAGCGTGCGCTTCGGTTCCACCTCCAGCGATTCCAGCCGGCCGCGAAGCTGCTTCCGCGCGTCGCTCTCGGCCGCCAGGGCCGCCTTCAGCTTGCTCCCGCCCCGGCCGCTTCCCTTGGCCTCCACCGTTTGCTCGGCCCACTCCGGCGAACGCGACGGAAGCTGCAATGCATCGGGCACGAGCACGCCCGCCACGGCCGTCGCCTGGCCCACGGCCGGCACAAAATGATTCAGAAAATCCCGCGCCACCTGCTGCCACGACCGATCATCCCGCGGCACGCGCACCACGTTCTGCCGCAGGAGCGCCGTCTTGAGAACGTCGAAGAAATCGTGCCCATCCACCGCCAGCGACACCTCCACCGTCAGATCATCCTTGAAATCCACCTTGGTCACCGGCCGCTCCGCGAGCCAGCCATTCACTACATCCCCCACGCGTGGCTCGGCCAGTCCCTGCTCCACCGTGGTCTGGTCGATCAGCACCACTGGCTTCACGCTGTCCAGTGTCTTCTGCCGCGCCGCCTGGTTCGCCTCGGTCAGCGCCTGGCGCCGGGCCGCATCGGACACGGCCGCCCACCGCGTCCCCAGCGGTTTGTATCCCTCCACCGAGGGCAATGAGGCACTCGATCCCGTCGACACAAACGTCCGGCGCGGCCAGCGTTCCATCGCCCGCTCGATATCCGTGACGCTGGCCGTCGCCCCGCGCGGATAGGCGGCCGCCAGTTGTTTCAGAACGTAGCCCACGCGGCTGGCCGATATCTCGAGCTGCACCTGGCATGTGGCCGGGTCGATCCAGCGCGGCGAGCCGATCTGGTCGGCCCGCGCCAGGATCTTCATCAGGTCCTGCTCCGCCTCCAGTGTTTTGACAAATTGCCCGACGGTGGCCTTGGAATTAAGTTGCAGGACTGACACCTGCTCGTAGAGGTCGTTTACGGCCCGCTGCGTGGCCGCCCGGATCGCCTCCTGGGTCGCCCGCTGGTTGCCCGGCGCCGACTCGCGGCCGGGCACCGGAGTCGCGGTCGCGGTGGGCGCCGCCGCCATGGCCGAGGGCATGGCCAGCATTGCCAACACGAGAATGAGACCTCTTGCGAGAATCATGCTGTATTTTCCGACACTCGGCCGTAGGGCACGTTAGGCAAAATCGTACGGATACGCCAGGATCGATTCTGCAGAAGCACCACGTCTCCCCGTGGTGCCGACGCCCTCGTCGGCCCGGTCCGAGAACGCCACTCGAAGATGCCGGTAAGGGCACTGGCACCACTATTTCAGCAGAACCCGATATTCCCGTACCCGTTGATTTCCCCCGGCGTCGGTCTTACCATTCCTCTAGCTGCGAAGGCCAATGTGATTTCTGTAAGTTCATAGTCCACAAGCAGTTGAGCAAGTGAGAACCATCGCATATCTGGCATGGGCAAGTACTCTCGCCCATGCCATCCGAAAGCCAGCGAGGACGCTGGCCCTACTTGAACAAACGGAGTCCCATGCCCCCACGCCGCGCAACCCGCAAAGTCGTCATAGGTGATGCCGCCCACGGGTTCGTTTCCATCGGCGGCGACGCTCCGGTCTCTGTCCAGACCATGACGGCGGGCTACACCTGGGAGATCGACAAGTGCGTTGCCGAGATCAATAAACTGGCGGCCGCCGGCGCCGACATCGTCCGCGTGGCCGTGCCTGAGAAGAAGGACACGGCCGCCCTGCGTGAGATTCTGCCACAGGTCACCGTGCCCATCGTGGCCGACGTCCATTTCCATTTTCAGCGAGCGCTGGAGGCCATCGACGCCGGCATCCACAAGATCCGCCTCAACCCCGGCAACATCGCCGACCGCGCCCAGGTCAAGGATGTCATCCAGGCCTGCAAGGCCAGACACATCCCCATCCGCGTTGGCGTCAACGAAGGCTCGATCATCGAACGCCGCGACAAGCAGAAGCGCAATGAGGAACTCCGCGGCGTCTTCTCCGACCGCAAACACGGCGAGATGCTGGCCATCATGATCACCAAGCTCGAAGAATACCTCGACATCTTCCACGAGGAGGACTTCCACGACATCGTCATCTCGGCCAAAAGCATCGACCCCCTGCTGGTCATCGACGCCTACGCCGAAATCTCCCGGCGCTTTGACTATCCGCTGCACCTGGGCGTGACCCACGCCGGCCCGCGCGAAACCGGCACGATCCGTTCCGTCGTCCCGCTCGGCCATCTGCTGTGCAGCGGCGTCGGCGACACCATCCGCATCTCCTACGCCTCCGATCCCGTTTACGAGGTCCAGGACGGCCTGGAAATGCTCTATGTTCTGGGCCTGCGCCCGCGCATCGGCGCCGAGCTCATCGCCTGCCCCACCTGCGGCCGGATCCAGGTCGACCTCTTCACCCTCGTCCAGGACGTCCGCAGACAGCTCGCCAGGGAGATCCGCGTCCCCATTAAGGTGGCCGTGATGGGCTGCGTGGTGAACGGTCCCGGCGAGTGCGAAGGCGCCGACATCGCCATCTTCGCCGGCGACCGCCGCGGGATCATCTACGTCCAGGGCGAAAAAGTGGCCAACGTCCCCGAGGAGCAAATCCTCGATCGCCTGCTGGCCGAGTGCCGCGATTTCCAAGGGAAAGTTGAGCGCGGCGAAGCGCGGCTGGGCGAGAAGAAGGTCGATATCCTGCCGCCGGACCCGATCGGGGAACTGGGGTCGGGGTGGGAGAAGATTCAGGCGGAGAAGGGCAAGAGTTTGCCGGTGGTGAAGTGACGCACCTGACTGGAATTCGGTAGGACAGTGGGAGAGGCATCCTTGCCATTGCTGTTGCCACGCTGTGCCCTTCCGCATACAACACTGCCATGCCCTTGCTTCTCCTCGCGCCACGGATTTCCGAAGACTCCGTCGCACTCTGGAAGGCGGCCGGCCGCGTTGGGTGGACGACTGAGCGTCTCTCTTCATGGCAAGCACCGGAGGAGTTGTCGCAGGCTGATCTGGCGGTCTACGCCGAACCACTCTTTGTCGCGGCTATCGCGGATACTCTTGGGCTGGCCATGATCGAACCTTCACTGGATTGGCTGCCATCGTTGCCTCGCGAATTGCTGCGGCGGCGTATCTATCGGTCCACGCTCAAAGACGCACGATCATTGCGCTCTCCGGCGTTCATCAAAGCTGTCAACGACAAGACCTTCCCGGCGGCTGTGCATGAAGCCGGCCTGCGAATTGCCGCCGACGATGTACTGTCCGACGATACGCCGGTGTTGATCTCCGATGTGGTTCAGTGGGAGGATGAGTATCGCTGCTTCGTCCTTGATGGCCGGGTGCAAACAGCATCCATCTATTGGCGAGACGGATGCCTTGCCCGCAACGATGATGGATCATGGATGAACGACGATTGCGTGTTCAATGATGCCATCGAGTTCGCCGAGCAGGTACTTGGGCGTCCTGGTCTTGCGTCACCGCCCGCGTTCGTGCTGGATGTCGGTCGCATTCGTGGACAAGGATGGGCCGTCATTGAGGGAAACTCCGCCTGGGCGGCGGGCATCTACGGTTGCGATCCGGAGCGTGTTCTGCCTGCCGTGTATCGCGCAACCCGTCGCCGGCATTCATTGGCAGAATCCGATTGTCCTTGGATCGTGGAACGAACCTGGGAGCACGGATAGCCGCAAAGATATGTTCCAACGCACCATAGATTGGTCCCTCGCGAAGCCAAAAACATGCGAAGACAGATTAACCGCGGATAACTCGGATAACGCAGATGAATTCAGTCTTTATCCGTGACATCCGAGTTATCCGCGGTTCCCTTTCTGCCTGAGAAGCGCCCCATCACATCGCCGGCCCGTTTCTCTCTCGTCGCGCCGTTGCGTCGCGAGGCGTACTCGCCGGGCGCGAGTTTCTGATCAAACAAACAAAGACCATCTCGCGCAGAGCCGCCGAGACGCAGAGAGGACAGAAGTCATTCCGTCGTATTCTCTGCGGCCCCGCGTCTCTGCGCGAGATTCATCCGTGTTGCCTTGCTCGATTCCACAGGCTGCCTCCACGAACCATCCGGTCTCTGTGTCCTCATCCTTCTCTGTGTTGGAATGAATTGGCCGCAGGCCCTCTCACAGCGCCAACTTGCGTTTGACGTCGTTCCAATCCGCCGCATTGCCGGTCTTGCGGTACGCCTTGAGTTCCCGCATGGCTTCCTCGGCAAACTCCGGGCGAACCGCAACCTCGCCGGCCCGCTTTTGAAGGCGCAGGAAGTCACGTTCGGGCACCACGACGAACCGGCGTTGCCCGATGGTCAGTGTCTGGGTAATCATGCTGTGCCTGCTCCGATAGTGGCCTCAGCCATAATACCACGGGAAGCTGCCGACGAGGGCGTCGGCACCACTTTGCTGCAGAATCGTGTAGCGTCGAACCTGCCCCATGGGCTAATATCGCCCCGGACACGACCCGCAATGCCCGACGCCGCCTTCATCTCCGCCGTCCACGCCGCCGCCGGGCGGACGGAAGTTTGCGCGGCCGTCGAGGCGGTCTATGCCGATCTCCAGCGGCAGATCGACCTGCGCCGGCCGCTCTGCCAGTTGTCCGGGCGCTGCTGCCACTTCGAGGAATTCGGCCACCGGCTCTACGTCACCACCATGGAGTTGGCATGCTTCGTCGCCGGGCTGGGGCAGGCGAGAGCGCGGGACGGCACGGAAGCGCCGGCGGATTCAGGGGACGGCCGGGGCTGTCCCTTTCAGGCCGGGAAGCTCTGTGGCGTCCATCCGATCCGCCCCTTCGGCTGCCGCATCTATTTCTGTGATGCCACCGCCCAGGAGTGGCAGCAGGAACAGTATGCGCATTTCCACGCCCGGCTTCGCCGCCTCCACGATGAACTGGCCGTTCCGTATTTCTACGTCGAATGGCGGCAGGCTCTGACCGACCTGGCCGCGAATCCGGGAGGGCCGTGCTCCGGCACGGCTGGAGTGGCGCCTTCACGAAACGGCCGCACGGAGTGCGGCCCTCCCGACATCCTCGGTCCGGGTGAATGACGGTTGTGTGGGCTTCCAGCCTCCTTGCGGGTCCGTGTAGCCTGGCAGTCTGCACGGCAACGGGCCCTCCAAAATCCGTCGAATTTCCCTGCCCGCGCCTTTTGACACGGATTCCGGCATTCGCTACATTCCACAGTATTGTGGAGCGGAAATGCTCCGCGGGCTCAAATGAGGACTCTACAGCGAGGCAAAGGCGTATGTCCAAGCTCTTTCTCGGTGTCGTACTGGTGGCTCTCGTCGGTTCCGCAACGGGTTGCGCAACCCCCGGTTATACCGGCGGCTGGCCGACCATCCGTTTCCCCGAGCGCAAGCAGACCGGTGAGTTGAGCAACATGTACATCCGCCAGTTTGCCTACGACTTCGAGCAGATCACCGATGACTTCGACGACGTGATGCTGCTGGACGCCCCCAGCCGCCTCACCCGCTGGAACGTGCGCTGACCGCCATCGGCTCCGCCATACAGAATCGTCAAAGCACGGGAAGTGTTCCCGTGCTTTCTTGTTGGCCCGCCCGTGTCTGTAGCCGGGATCGTTGATCGCGGCTACGTGGTCGATAAATCGACCACGCCGGAAGAGGGCGAAACTCCAATACCGCGATGACCCATCGCGCGTGCAGTGTGGGCAAGAGAAGCCGGAACCGGGTAGACTGCCGCCATGGCCGAAGGACAACCACCCACGACCTCGTCGGTCCAGACAGACCTGTTCTGTCCGTGCGGCTACAACCTCCATGCCCAGGTCGTCCACGTCGACCAGCACCTCTTGATTCCCGTCTGCCGGTGTCCCGAGTGCGGGCGCTACCACGCCATGAACACGACGTTGCCGGCCCACTCCCCGTGGACGGCGCGCGTCGGCCTGCTGGCGATGGCCGGCTACCTGCTGCTGCTGTTGTACGGCGTGGTGATGGCCACCGTCGGCATCGGGGCAATCCAGTATGGATTCGTCGCCGTCGTTGAAGAATCGGCATACGCCCTGACGAGGCAAGGGTACGCACAGGCCTCGCCGGCGGAACAACTCTGGTGGCCGTGGCTGCCCGAGATCATGTTCATCCTGTGCATGGTCGCCGGCTTCATCTACGTCATGCTGGCCTCGACTTTCTTCTGGCACTGGCGCCGGGATTCGTACTGGAACCTGCTCGTGGTCCCGCTGCTGACCGCGGGCGTCGTCTGTTGGATCGGCCTGGAGAACCACGACTCGGCGTTCATGGTCACCCGCATTATGTGGCGGATGGGTGCCGGGCTCGTCGCCGTGATGCTGGGGATGGGCTTGGGCGTGTTCTGGGGCCGCAAGGTCGTGCGCGGCCTGCTGACAATGCTGCTGCCGCCCCGCGCCCGCCAGTCGCTGGCGTTCCTGTGGCTGGTCGACGGCAAGCCGGCGCCGGGTCTGAAGACGGCGGCCGGGGATTCGCAGGGGGCGTGACCGAGTTTCCGGGCAATGTGTCGGGATTCGCGTGGGAACGCGGTTGGAATCCGCCGACGAGGGCGTCGGCGGCACCTCGACAACCGCCGCCCTCTCCTGTCGAATAGCATCCTATGACCGAGACCTGGGTTGTCGCCGAGAACATCATCGCCATGTTCCTTGTCCTGCTCGTGGGCTACGTCGCCCGCCGGCGGAACATCATCGACACGGCCGTCGGACGCGTGCTGGCCGCCTTCACCACCGACGTCGCCCTCCCGGCCCTGATCTTCACCCAAATGCTCAGCGTGGTGAACCGCGCTGCCCTGGCCGCGGCCTGGCCGGCAACGGCGGTGTCGTGTGCGGTGCTGACACTCGGCGGGGTCGTCGGCTGGGCCGGCTGGCGGATGTTCTGCGACCGTTCCAAGGCCCCCACGTTCATCTTCGTAGTCGCCATCGGCAACTGGATCTACCTCCCGCTGCCGATCGTGCAGGCCCTCTATCACGATGCCGGCGTGCGGATTCTGTTTCTCAGCAACGCCGGGGCCCAGGTCGTCCTCTGGACCGGCGCCCTCGCCGTGCTCAAGGGCGGCAGGATCGGACGCGAGGCGATTATCGGCCTGGCCACCAATTCCGGCCTGATCGCCACCGCCGTCGGCATCATCGCCGCCCTGCTGTTGCCGCAGCCGCTCATGCACGGCTGGCCGATCTGGGCCACCGTCGGCGGCAATGCCGTGCTCAAGGCCATGAAAATGGTCGGCGACCTCACCGTACCTCTGTCGCTCGTGGTCATCGGCGTGCAACTCGGCTCCCTCAGCTTCGCCGCAGTGCGTCCCGGCCGGGCCGTGATCGGCGTGGGCATCCTGCGCCTGATCGTCACTCCCGCCGTCGTTGGCGTACTGATGTGGCTGAGTCTTCGCCTCGGTCTGCCGCTGCATCACGACATGGTCATGGTCATGTTCCTCGTCGGCACGATGCCGGTCGCCATCAGTTGCAGCGTCATGGCCGACCGCTTCGCCCACGAAGGCCCCTTCGCGGCGCAGTGCATCTTCTATACGACGCTCGCGAGCATCGTCACGGTGCCGGTCGCGTTCTGGGCGTTCAAAGCGGTGATGTAGGGTTTTGGCAACACAATCGGGACGGCTTGGCCCGCCCAACCTGCGGCGTGCGTGTGGTTCCACGTTGGCATGGTCCGTGTCCCGCTTGTGTGGTCCCCCCGGGGCAAGGCCAGCGGTCGTGGGCCGGTGGGAAACGGTGTATTGGCGGTCGGAAGGACGAAGAGGTATCGCGCCCCTCATCCTGTTCAACCCTTTCCCAGCGTCAATGGTATCCCTCATTAGCAACTCGACGGATTACTCAACCACCAAGGTGCCCAATGCGCACGATCATCGCACTCCTGTCACTGCTCGCTCTTACGCCGGTGCTTGCCACCGCGGCCGGGCAAGCCGCCCAGTTATCGCCCGTGCCCGTAACGGCCGTTCAGCTCCAGGATTCCTTCTGGGCGCCGCGCCTCCAGCTCAATCGCCAGACCGTCATCCCCCACAACATCAAGTTCTGCCAGACCACGGGGCGAATCGACAACTTCGCCAAGGCCGGCGGGCTGATGCCGGGGAGTTTCGAAGGCATCTTCTTCAACGACTCCGATGTCTACAAAGTCCTCGAAGGCTGTGCCTATAGTCTCGGCCAGTTCCGCGACCCGGTTCTGGAAAAGACCGTCGATGACATCATCGACAAGATCGCCTCCGCCCAGCAACCCGATGGCTACCTGTATACGTTCTACACCCTGCGCAAGGAACTCGATAAGCGATTCAGCAACCTCAAGGACATGCACGAGATGTACTGCGCCGGCCACCTGATCGAGGGCGCGGTCGCGTACTACCAGGCCACCGGGAAACGCAAGCTCCTCGACGTCGCCATCAAGCTGGCCGACTGCCTCGACAACACCTTCGGCCCCGACAAGCGCCACGGTTGCTGCGGCCATGAAGAGATCGAACTGGCTTTGGTCAAGCTGGCCGGCGTCACCAAGAATCCCAGGTATTTCAAACTGGCCGAGTTCTTCATCAACGAGCGCGGCCACGACGCCTGCGGGCGGAAGCTCTACGGCGACTATGCCCAGGATGACATCCCGCTGAGGACCCGCGCCGAGATCGCCGGCCATGCCGTTCGCGCCATGTACTTCTTCGCCGGCGCCGCCGACGTGGCGGCCGCCGGCGGCGACCAGCAGACCATCAAGGCCCTGGACACCATCTGGCACGATGTCGTCGATCGCAAGATGTACCTCACCGGCGGCATCGGCCCATCGGCCCACAACGAGGGCTTCACGGTGCCTTACGATCTGCCCAACGACTCGGCCTACGCCGAAACCTGCGCGGCCATCGGCATGGTCTTCTGGAACCACCGCATGGCCCTGCTCCACGCCGACGCCAAGTACGCCGACGTGATGGAACGCTGCATGTACAACGGCGTGATTTCGGGCGTCAGCCTCGACGGCCAGAAGTTCTTCTATGTCAACCCCCTGGCCAGCCGCGGCCGGCACCACCGCCAGGTCTGGTTCGACTGCG
>JBIOJL010000248.1:0-9186 GCA_044450885.1 Tepidisphaerales bacterium | reverse complement strand
GTGCCACGGCTTGTCTACTGCAAGCCGTGTCTGCGTGACCGCGAAGCACGGCTTGCAGTAGACAAGCCGTGGCACCCGGCGAATCGCGGCAGTGGTTCCTTCTCGAATCCTTAGCGCCGGTGATGTTGAGGTGGCCTTCGTCGGCGGCGTAGCCGGAGTAGAGCTTCTGGTATGTCTTGCCTCCCCACCCCGGTGGAGAGGGGAACGCCAGATAAAGGGACTGGCGTCTCCGCCCTTTCAGCGACGTGGTCAATCCTCCAGTTGCGCAGGGTCGATGGGTCTGCCTTCCCAGTACCAGACGCCGCCCTTCTGTTCGAGGATCCGGTGCGCGCTGCCCGGCACCGGCGGCGCGTTCACTGCCGGCAGCCAGCGGGCGAGGTCGCGGATGACGCCGGCCTGTTGCGGATCCCCGGCGAGGTTGGTCCATTCGTGCGGGTCGGCCGGCATGTCGTACAGTTCCTCCGAGCCGTCGGCGTACCGGATATACCGCCAGCGATCCGTGCGAATCGTGTGGTTGCCGATGTTGTGCGTCGTGATTGCGGGCCAGGAGCGCGGCGCGGTGGCGTCCTTCAACTGCGGCAGGAGACTGTGGCCTTCGAGGCCGGACTTGGCCGGCAGGCCGCAGAGATCGACCAGCGTCGGGTAGATGTCGAGCAATTCGGCCGGTTGCGTACACTTGGCGGCGCGGGCGACGCCGGGGCCGGCGAAGACGAGCGGGACGCGCGTCGAGCGGTCCCAGAGCGAGTTCTTGCCGGTGATGAGTTTCTCACCGAGATGCCAGCCGTTGTCAGACCAGAGCACGACGATGGTGTTGTCGGCCACGCCGGCCGCGTCGAGCGCATCCAGCACCCGGCCGAGTTGGCTGTCCATGAACGTCGTGCTGGCCAGGTAGGCGCGCACCAGCGGGCGCCACTGGTTGGACTTCTTCAACCAGGACAGCCGCGGTTCCGGAAGTTTCCAGTGCAAATACCACGAGAACGCCGGCGTGCCGGCACGCTCGTTGTCCTTCACCGGCGGCAGGACGATGTCGTTCTCGTTTGGAATCAGGTCGAACCATTTCTGGGACGCGAAACAGGGCACGTGCGGCAGGCGGAACCCGCAGGCGATGAAGAACGGCTTGTCTTTCGGCCGGCGGGCGAGTTGCGCGATGGTATTCTCAGCCGTCTTCCAGTCGGGTTGGTCACGGTCGTCCGTCGGGAACACGCCCCAGTCCATCGCCGCCATGTCGTTCGGCGTATGCACGAACTTCTGTTTCGGCAGGGGCATGCCCGGCGACGGGCCCCAGACGTCGAACTCGTTCTTCCGCAGTTCGGCCGGGATCGAGCCGTCGTGAAACACCTTGCCGAACGAGGCCGTGAAATAGCCCTGGCGGGAGAAGTATTGGGGCAGGGTGACGCAGTCACGGGTTAATGCGACATCGCGGATGCCGGGCGCAAGGCCGTAAATGCCGGTCGTCCCGGGCCGCAACCCGGTGAGCAGGCTGCTACGCGACGGGTTGCACAGCGGCGACTGGCAGTGGGCATTGCTGAACAGCGTGCCGCGAGCCGCAAGCCGGTCCAGGTTCGGCGTGCGCGCCTGTGGATGCCCGCCGAGGCAACCGACCCAGTCGTTGAGGTCGTCGATGGCGATGAACAGGATGTTCGGCTTGGCCGCGGGCTTGGGCGGTTCAGCGGCATGGACCGCGGTCAGCGGCAGCAGTAACAGGACGGCGAGGGTTAGACTGGCTGTCTTCATGTCTACATCTCGACCCAGCAAGGCTCCTTGGGATGCAGCTTGATGCGGTCGTTGTATTCCGCCGTCAGCATATCCGCGACGAGGCCTTGCTTGATCAGATCAGTCTCGGGCGTGGCGCCCAGGTCGTGCGTATCCGCCAGCCATTGATCCAGCGCGCCGCGCAATTCGGCGAGCTTCTCGCGGACCCCCGGGTCATCGCTGGCCGCGAGGTTGTTCATCCCATGCGGATCGGCGCGGCAATGATAAAGCTCTTCGACGGGCTTATGATGGGCGAAGAATCGCATCTGCGCCGGCGTCAGTTTTCCCTGCCTGGCCGCCGTCCGCCACGCCCGCATGATGGGGTTGAGCTCGTTGTAATTGATGTATTGGGAGTAGGGCAGTTCCGGCTGGAAATTCCGGATGTACCGATACTGCCCATCGCGCACCGAGCGAACGCGATCGTACGCTTCATCCATGCGATCGCGATGCGCGTACACGTACTTTCGCGGCGGCGCGCTGCTGCCGAGATAGGGTGTCCCGGCAAATGCCGCCGGCAAGGTAATGTCCGCCAACATCAGGATCGTCGCCGGCAGATCGACCATGCCCACCAGTTGATCGGAAACCGTCCCCGGCTTGATGCCGTTGGGCCAGCGAACGATCAGCGGAATGTGCGTGCCATCGTCATAGCACCAGCGTTTCATGCGCGGCATGCCCCGGCCGTGGTCGCCGGTGAAGATCAGCACCGTGTTGTCCGCCAGCCGCTTCTTCTCCAGCATCGCCATCACATCGCCGACGTCGTAGTCGACCGAGGTGCAGAGTTCGTGGTACTGCCGCACATCATGCCGCACTTCCGGCGTATCCGGATAGAACGGCGGCAGCGGGATCTTGGCGGCATCCTGCCGCTCGGCCGGTTTCAGGCGACGCGTGTTGCGGGCGTGTGTCACCTCGTTTCCGCGAACCATTGATTCATGCGTGTGGAAGATGTTGAAGAAGGCGAGGAACGGCTGATCGGCGGGAAGGTCGCCGGCGCGCCAGTCGGCCGTGGAATCGAAGGCGCCGCGCGGGATGCCGAAGTTGAAGTCGGTCTTGTTGGTCCAGATGATCCGGTATCCTGCCTTCTGCAAGTAGCTGGTGAACATCGGCGGCGGGCGGAGGAGCGTGGAGCGCATGTGATGCGTGCCGATGGCCGTCGGATACTGCCCGGTGATCATGCCCGAGCGCGACGGAGCGCAAACCGGGCAATGCGTGAAGCAGTTGTTGAACCGCGCACCCTGGGCCGCCAGCGCGTCGAGATTCGGGGTGTGGGCCATGGCGCTGCCATAGCAGCCGATATCCGGGCTCATGTCCTCGCCGACAAGGATGATGAAATTCGGCGGACGTTGTGCCGGGGCCGCATGGGCCTGACTCGCCATCGCCACCGCGCCAAGTGCCGCCGCCGAGCCGATGAACTTCCGTCGCGTTACGTGTTGAGCCATTGCAAGTTCCTCCGTTACGCCGGATTCCTGAGCGTGACTGTTCTTCCGGATACGGAAAATGTGTCGGAGTACCGACACCATGGGCGAGACGCCCATGCCACGAGACTCCGACGTCCAAACGCTTTGCCCGGAATTCCGGGCACGCCCGAATCATACCGCCCCGATTTTACAATTGAACAGAATTCCGTTGGGCGGGGTATCAAGTGAGTGCCGGTCGCAGTGCTGAAACAACGGTCATTGAGAAAATGAGGAACCGCGTATGAACCTGAGATTCTGCTACGCCCGTTGGCGTCTGGCCGCCCTGGCATGGATCATCTGCGTTGTCGCGGTGGCGCGAGACGCCTGTGCTGCCGCGCCCGAGACGCCGCTGCCGTCGAAGCCGAACCTGGTCCTGATCCTGATGGACGACATGGGCTACGGCGACATCGGGCCGTTCGGATCGAAGCTGAACCGCACGCCGGCGCTGGACCGTATGGCGAGCGAAGGCATGCGTCTGACGAGCTTTCTTGCCTGCCCGGTCTGCACTCCCTCCCGGGCGCAGTTCATGACCGGATGTTATGCCAAACGTGTCTCGATGCCCGGCGTGATCTTCCCCAGTTGCCCCACGGGATTGAATCCCACCGAAGCGACGTTGCCCCGGCTGCTCAAACAGCAGGGCTACGCCACGCTGGCCATCGGCAAGTGGCACCTGGGTGATCAGAAGGAGTTTCTGCCCACGCAGTATGGTTTCGACCATTACTTCGGGCTTCCGTATTCCAACGACATGGGCGGCGGCGAGGAATGGCCAAAGGATCTTGTGTTTCGCGGCAAGAAACCGCCGCTGCCGCTGGTGCGCGACCTGGAGGTGATCGAGGTCGTGTCGCCCGCCGCGCAGGACCGGCTCACCGAACGCTACACCGACGAAGCGGTGAAGTTCATCCGCGAGAACAAGGACCGGCCGTTCTTCCTCTACCTGCCCCACACGGCCGTCCATGTGCCGCTGCATCCCGGAGAGAAGTTCAAGAGCAAGTCGGCCAACGGCACCTACGGCGATTGGGTGGAGGAGGCGGACTGGAGCGTGGGACGGGTGCTCGATGTGTTGCGGGAACTGAAACTCGATGCCAAGACTCTGGTGCTTTTCACCAGCGACAACGGGCCGTGGTTGACCCAGGGAAAGCAAGGCGGCTCGGCCGGCCCACTGCACGGCGGCAAAGGCTCGACGTGGGAAGGCGGCGTGCGCGAGCCGACCATCGCCTGGTGGCCGGGGAAGATCACGCCCGGCACTTCGAGCGATGCCATGACCGCGAACCTCGACGTGCTGCCGACGTTCGTGAAACTGGCCGGCGGCAACGTGCCGGCGGATCGGAAGATCGACGGCGTGGACATCTGGCCGGTGCTGAGCGGAGGGGCGAAGGAGTCTTCGCGCCAGGCGCATTACTACTTCAACGGCAACCGGCTGGAGGCGGTGCGGTCGGGGCCGTGGAAACTGGCCATCCATCCGCAGCACGAAGGCAAGCCAAACGAGAAGCCGATCACGGCGGCGATGGTGAAGGCGTACAAACCGCAACTGTTCAACCTCGTGGACGACGTCGGCGAAAACAAGGATGTGGCCGCCGAACATCCGGAAGTGGTGGCGCGACTCCAGAAATTGGCGTCGGAAATGGATGCCGATCTGGGACTGAATGCGCTGGGACCGGGCGTGCGTAAGCCGGGGCGTGTGGACAATCCGGTGCCGCTGCTGCCGGCGGGGATCAAGTATGTTCCCGAGTCGCCGGCTGCGCAGCCATCGGGACCGGTTGCTGTGGACAAGATGAAGATCGGCGACGTGCTGGAAAAGGATCGCGCTCCGCAGGTGGCGAAGCGGCCGGTGAGCATTTCCGTCGATGTGGAGCCGAAGAACCCCAACGGAGTGATCGTGGCCCATGGCGGCCTGGCCACGGGCTACGCCCTGTATCTGCGGGATGGGAAGCTGGTATTCACGGTGAAGGCGAACCGGGTTCCGGTGAACATCACCGCCGGCCAGACGCCCTCCGGCCGGTTTACCGCCGAAGCACGCCTGGGGGCCGATCGTTCCATGACTTTGTTCATCAACGGACAAAAAGTGGCCGAAGGCAAAGCAAATGCGCTGTTGCCCGTGCAGCCGGCGGAGAACTTCTGTGTCGGTTTCGATGACAAGCAGCCTGTGGGAGATTACGGCGAGCCCCAGCGGTTTTCCGGCAAGATCGAGAACCTGAAGATCAGCACGGAGGGAAAGCCGTGAGGGCGAACGCTCGGCGAGAATCGCGGCCGGTTGATCCGATCGACGCAAAGTACGAACAACCGGTGCCCCCGAAGATTTCGGGGCTGAGTTGGCGCGATTATTGGCCGGCAGTGGCAAGCATTTGCTGTTCGACAGTGCCTTTGACGCTCGGTAGACTGCCTGCAATGAACGGGAACACAATCAATAACATGGTACGGTGCATTGGAATGCTGGCCTTGCTGGTCGCGGCGCACGGCGTGGCGCATGCCCAGAACGCGGCCCGGTGGTCCTGGCAGGAGCCGCAGGCCAACGTGTTGCCGACCGGCGATCTCGAGTGGGCGCCGAAGGCATTCGAGTTCAAGCCGGGCGGGTCGGTGCGCTACATCGACTTCGAGTCCGGCGTCGACGACAACGACGGCCTTTCGAAGCAGATGCCCTGGAAGCACCACCCTTGGGATCCCAATGCCGGCGGCAAGGCGAAGGCATGCAAGGGCGAGCATACTTACGTCTTCAAGGGGGGCGTGGTCTATCGCGGGGAGATGGACGCCAACGAATCGGGCACTGCGGAAACCCCGATCATCCTGACACGCGATCCCTCCTGGGGCTCGCGGCCGGCCGTCATCTGCGGCTCGGAAGCGGTGACGGGCTGGAAGAAAGGGGCCGACAACACGCTGATTCCCGAGCCGGAGAAAGTCTGGTACGTGGACCTGAACTGGGCGCCGCGCAACCTCTGGATGGTGGGCAAGGACGGCGTCGTCACGCGCGTCGCCCTGGCCCGCACGCCGAACTGGAACATCAGCGACCCGGACGACATCAAGAGTGAATGGTGGGCCTGGAAAAACCCGGAGAAGCCGTTCGACAATTACGCCACCATCAACGGCCAGCAGCGGCATCTGGCGTTCGACAAGGAGCACATCAACACCAGCAAGCCGCAGGATTACTACCAGGGCGCCATCGTCTGGACCACCAAAGGCTGGGTCATGGGCAGCCCGTTCCAAGCCAGGGTCCTGGCGGCGGATCGAGACAAAGGTTCGCTGACCTTCCCCGGCCAATGGGGTGGCGGCCCATCCTACAAGATCATCCGCGGTTGCCAGTATTATTTGGAGGACAAGCCGCATTACCTGGACTCACCCGGCGAATTCTGGTTCGACAAAAAGGGCAACGGCGGCCGGCTTTATGTCCGCCTGCCCGGCGACCAGGATCCGAACCAGGCCCAGGTTGAGGTGGCCAGGCGCATCCACGCCATTGATAGCCGCGGCATGAGTCACGTACGGGTCAGCGGGCTTACGTTCCGTTTCACCAACATCTACTGGAACCTGATCGCCGCGCCTTACTGGGTGTCGCATGAGAGCATTGATGTGGAGCCCGGCTGTGTGCGCCTGCTCGGCAGTGGCACGGACATCCAGGTCACCAACTGCGTCTTCGAGCACGTTCACCGAGGCGTGCGCATGAAGGCCATGGGCAAGCAGGATGTGATCGACGGCGTCGTGGTAAGCGATAACATCTTCTCCGATGCCGACGCCGGAGGCGTGGAACTCGCGGACGGCACGATCTACTCGGATCTGGACGGCCCGATGGGCCGGCTCTACGACGTCCGCGTCGTGCGCAACAGATTCGACCACATCGGCATCCGCCCGGATCTGTTCGGCCAGGGGGAGGCGCTGGTGGTTGCCTATGCCCAGACTGCGGAAATCGCCGGGAACATCTTCAATCGCGTTTGCTCTCAGGGGATTGACGTTCACGGCGCCAAACAGAGCGGCGCTTCCACTGACCGTCCCTTCACGCGCATTCTCATCCACCACAACAAGGCCGTTGATACGCTGTTGAACAATGATGACTTCGGCGGCATCGAGACCTGGCAAGGCGGCCCGGCCTACGTCTATGGCAACATCTCCGGCAACCCCGGCGGCTACCGCAGTTGGGACCACGTATTAAGCCCTGACAAGGAGAGCCGCTTCGGCCACGCCTATTACTTGGACGGGGCGTTCAAGAACTACTATTTCAACAACATCGCCTGGGGCAAGTCCAAAGGCCCGGCGGGCAAACTGGCCAACACGTCGGCAATTCAGGAGATCATCAGCTACCAGAACGCGTTCTTCAACAACACCATCTACAACTTCGTGCGGGCCTCGCGGCGGCAGGCGCCGCAGGCCGGCCGGGTCATGTTCCTGGGCAACATCTTCCAGAGCATGGGCCTGAGCGTCTTCCGCGATGCCGATCCGGCGCGAGGCGCCGCCGGCAACGAGGCCGACGCCGGCGCCCGCCGCAACCAGTTTGCCCTGGACACCAACGCCTATGCCCGCAACGTCTTCTACGATATTGGGCTGGGCGAGGGCTTCGGCCTGTTCGAGCCATCCGGGCGCTGGCACAAGACTTTCCAGGCATTCTGCGAGGCGATGGCAAACTGCAAGCCGCTGGCCGGGGAAGTCGGCATCATGGCCGGGCAGGCGCCCCTGCGCGATCCGGCGGCGCACGACTTCCGGCCCTCCGCGGAACCGGCGGTTCGCGGGCGGGGAGCGAAGGTCTTCGTGCCCTGGGGCCTCTACGAGACGGTCGCCGAGTGGAACTTCTGCCCCATCCCGGGAGCCCCGGCGCGCATCCTTGACGACCACTGGTGCATGTCCCCTTATTATACGAGCCGGGACAACTACTACAAGTTCCCCACCTACCCGCTCAAGGGCGTCAACATCGCCCTGAAGGACTACCAGAACGGCCCGCTGGAGAACTGGACCACGGGCGCCCTGCACCTGAACGGGAGCGACCAGTACGCCATCCTGGCGAATGCCGACGTCGACCGCGCCGTCACCATGATCGCGGGAAGAGGCAACGCCGGCCAGGGCCGCTCCATCAGCGGCGCGGACTTGCGCAATCCGCAGATTCACACTTCGAATTTCCTCATCGAGGCCTACTTCAAGACAGCGCCGGGACAGGCGGATGCGACGCTGATCCAGAAGATAGGCGGCAGCGGGTGGGCCTTGACCATCAACAAAACAGGAGGCGTGACCCTGGCAACCAAGTCCGGCAATGCCACCGCCAGTCTGGCCAGCCGGAGTGTGATCAACGACGGCCAATGGCATCACGTCATTGCCGAGGCCGACCGCAAGGCGGGAACTTTCACGATCTACATCGACGGCAAGCAGGACGCGAGCGGACCCGGCTTCGGCGCGAATGTCTCACTCGCCAACGACGCCGACCTCTACGTGGGCGGCACGCCGCAGGGCCAGAACCTGAACGGCGCCATCGACTTCATGCGTATCGCCCGCGGCACACTGGCCGACGCGAAGACGACGATCGAAGAGCTCTATGCGTGGGAGTTCAACGGGCCGTTCCTTGACGATTTCACCGGCCGCAAGCGGCCGGCCGACGGCGGCGCAGCCGGCGCCATTGACCAGGGCGCTCCTGCGATCCGCCAGGTAGAGATTCCCAAACCATAAATGTAAACGAGTTGGTTCTTGATGATAACATGCATGAGCCATTTCCCGCTGACGCCGTTGTTGAGCGACAAAGACGAGGCAGAGTCCAGCGAGGGCGGCATTGACCCGCTCGGCACTGAACCGCTGGCGGACGCCCTGGCCGTAACGCTGGCTCCGGGTGTTCGTGAGCGTCAGCGACATCCGCGCTTCCTCACTGCAATGGCCGTGTCGCTTTCGCTCTGTGACGATCTGGGCGACGAAGTGGTCGCATGTGACGGGGTGTCTCCGGCATGGCTGGTCTTCGAGTGGTATGTTGTTGAGGGGTTGGTTCGCACTCGCCGTCAAACGCCTAAGGACATTCAGGGAC
>JBIOJL010000247.1:0-9226 GCA_044450885.1 Tepidisphaerales bacterium | reverse complement strand
CTGATTGGCCAGGAAGCCCTTGATGTCGTGGCTCTCGCGGATACAGCCGGCGCCGATCATGCCGACGACGGCGTAGTCGGAGTAGTTCTTGCCGGCCAGGGCATCGTCGCGGTTGACCATGCCGGGGATCTTGTGGATGACGGTGAAGCGGGTGATGAAGCTGCCGGGGAACATCTTGCCGGCGGGGTCGGACAGCGAAAACAGAAGCTGGTGATAACCGCTGCCGGGAGTCGAGATGGTGACGGGCTGGATGAGCTTTGGGGCGGCGGAATCGAGCTTGATCGTCGTTTTGCCGGTGGCGACGGTGTGGTCGTCGGCATCGGTGGCGGTCCAGGCCACATCAAGCGAGGAGAGGCCGACATCGAGAAGGTATTGGTAGCTCTTTTTGTCACCCAGATCGATGTTCCAGGTGCAAGGCTCATCGACGTAGTACAGGCCGGCGACCTTATCCGTGCGGGGGACAAAGGGCACGGCCGGCAAGACGGCGCGCTGCGGCCCCGTTTCGATGGTGAGAATGATTGGGAAGGCGCGGTTAGCCTCGAGGAGGGGTCGTCCCCAGGTGTACCCGCTGATGCTGCCGGCTGACTCGTAATTGAATGGAGCGCCCCAGGCTTGAACGTAGGCATGCAGGGCGAAGCCCGGATAATGCAAACGCACCATCTGGTTGCGGGCGGAGTTGACGGCCGGGACGCCGCGGATTTCGCCATGATCGACAAAATGGATCGCGTCACCGCCGCCACTGGCGGATTTGTCGTTGAGCAGTTCAATGCCCAGTAGCCTCCGGGAGGCTGTGAGATGGAAGTCGGCGTAACCATTGCCTTTGTACATCGGCGTGATGGTTAGGCCGTCGGGGCGGAAACGGTAGTCGATGGTCGCTTCGCCGGTGCCCTTGAGATGGACCTTGAGGCTATCGGCGGCCGGGGTGACCTGGTCGGCCAGCAATTTGGCATTGGAATGGTAGGCCAGGGGCTGGCCGAGGGTCTCGATGCCGGCGACCTGGTAGGAGTCGATCAGGCCATCCTTGTTGATGTGGGCGGTATAACCCGGCCCGGTGGCGGTCCAGCCGCCGTCAGGCTGCCCTGCGAAGGTGGGCTGCGTGCTGGGAGCAGCTTGGGCCAGAAGAGAGGGTTGGAACAGGGCAACGGTCAAGAGGAACGAGAGAGAACCGAACCCGATACGCATGTTGATCCTCGGAGAGAGCCCTGCGCCAATACTGCGGCCGGGAGGGCGCGTTTACCGGAATCTACGGCTTGGTGCCAACGATGGATCATGGGCTCAAACACTTGCGGAACCACGATATCTCCGGCGTGATGATGCCAGGGTCGCAGGGCTCAACTGCAATTGACAATCGAATCTCAAAAGTCGACCATGACCACATGTCCCACGTCATTGGTCTCAACATGCCCGTGACCGTGTGGATCGACGGAATGCATCTCGAATGAAACCGCTCAACTTCATCTTGATTGTTGCTCTAACCTGCGCCTTCACGTCGGCCCTGGCGGCCAAGGAACCCGTCGTCGGCTTCCTCATGGTCGACGCCGATCGCCATTTCGCCGAGGAGCGTGACTCGTATCCCTACGCCACGCGCGTACTCGCCCGGAACGGGTTTGGCTTCGGGCTGGGCGAGTGGGGAGTTCTCTTCGGTGGTCGAGCCACCGAAACGCGCACCCTGGATCTACTGCGCCAGTTCAACGTGATGGTGATCGATACGCCCTTCGACTCCAGCATCACCGACCTGGGACCAAACCGACAGCGTACGGCCGCGGCTGCCCGCCAGGCGCTGGAAACCTACCTCAATCAGGGCGGAAGCGCGATGCTCATTCTCCAGTCCGTCCGCTATCCCGGTGACAAGGACCAGGATTACGCCAACCTGGTTCTGGAGGGTCTGGGTTTGCATATCCTTCACGAGGGCGTATTCGATCAGCAGCGCCGGTTTACGGCCCCCATCGCCTCGGTCTTCCAACCCGAGGGTTTTTTCTGGACTGAAAATGTGGCCAAGGGACACCCCGTGACCGAGGGCGTCTCCCGGCTCTGTCTCCCGCAGCACCACAACGGCGGCACGCCGGGTGTCTCGGCCATCAACCTCTCGCCCGATTGGCAGGTGCTCGTTCGCGGGGAGGAGAGCGCGCAAAGCTACGTCGTGACCCGCGAGCATGTCACCGACTACGGCCAGGTCGGCACGTTCAAGAGCGCGCCGCCGATTGCGGCCGTCCGTAGTTTCGGCAAGGGCCGGGTGATGGCCTTCAGCGTGCCGGCGCGCAGCGTTCACGCCAACTACGGCGTGCCGGGCTGGAACATGGTCGTGGAGTCGGCCGGCGACCAGGCCGGCAATCGCCCGAGCGACGGGGCGCGGATGGTCCTCAACGGCCTGCGTTGGCTGGCGGAGACCTCGCGCGACAACCCCGCCCTGGGCACGTTCCGCAACGACGCGGCCACCGTGCCGGTGCAGTTCCGCAAGAGCGTCGATTGGGATAAATCGCAGTTCCCGGTGCCGGCCAAGGGCGTGCGCGGCATCTTCGGCGCCCATACGGCTCTCAGCGACGGCAGTGGAACCGTCGCCGCATATACCGACGCCGCCAAGGCCGCGGGTTTGTCCTTCATCGTGTTCAACGAATCACTGGAAAAGATGACGCCCGAGAAGCTGGATCAACTCAAGATGGAGTGCAAGCAGGCATCGAACGCCGGCTTCTATGCCTGCCCGGGCCTCGAATTCACCGACGATCTCGGCAATCGCTGGGCCATTTGGTCGGATCGCGTCGTCTTTCCTCAGACAAGCTCCAAACGCGCTTACGGCCAGATCAGCGCCAGCCGGCCGGAACTGGCGCAGTGGGATGGGAAGGTGCTGCGCAATCCCGGGCAGTTCTGGGAATACTCCGGTTTTCTCCCCAACATGCTGCTGAGCTACCACACGTTGCGTGCCAAGAACGCACACCCGGCCAACATGTGGTGGTTCTTCCGCGTGCCGCTTTATGTCTACGATGACGGCAAACTGGTGGAGGACCAGTTTGCGGAATGGCTCTACGCCCTGCGCGATGTCCGTCTCGTCTCCCCGGCTTCTTACACGCGCGTCCACGCTCCCGCCCAGGTAGCGGGCGCGGCCGCCATCTGCGCCACGGGTGGCCGTGATCTGGGCGGTATCCGCGACTGGCTGAACACCCGCGCCGGCGACTTCGGTCACCGCGCCTCCGTCTATGTCACCGCCGGGCCGACCGTCGAGCAATGGGCGGCCATCAACACCCAGCACGACTTTCCCTTCGAGGTCCGCGGCGGGCAGCGGGCGCGCTGCCGCTTCCAGGTCAGCTCCGCGGATGGCATCCGCGAAGTGCGGGTGCATGATGCGAACTATGGCGTCATCCGTCGTTTTGTCGCGGACGGTAAAACTACCTTCGGCCAGGAATTCGAGATCGTCCATGACCGGGATCACGCGCTGACGCTCGAGATCACGGATACCAAAGGCAACAAGGCGGTTTCCGACCGGGTGTATACCTTCTGCTACAAAACCAGCCTGTTCCGCTGCGGCGACAACTTGAATTTCCTCGGCGGCGTGGCGCTCTGCTGGCATCCCGACCGCAACGAAATGATGCCACTGGCGCAAGGCTACCAGGGGATGCCTGTCGAGAGCATTCGCGGCTATGACACGGCCGGGGCCATCACCCGCCAGGTGGCGCTGGACGCTCATGCGGTGGACTCCGTCACGACCGGCGAACTGAGGCAATACCCGATCGGCAGGGTCAACGGCGTCCTGCGGAAGATATTGAACGTTGCCCTTCCCGGCAACGACGTCAAGATCTGCGAGATGGCGATGGGGCCGCTCGTGGAACCGTCCGACACCATAACCCGCGACACTCCCGCACACACCAGCGTGCCGGCCGTGATCGAGGAGAACCGGCTCTTCTCCCGCGTTCACCGGAGCTACTATCTGCAAAACCGCAACAATATGTTCATCACCTGGGACTACCGGCGGGGACGCGAGGGCGCCAGGAACTACCGAGGCGGCATGGTCTGGCACGAAGGGGAGATCACCTTCAAGCGTGACGCCACCCTCGCCGGCGCGGTGCCCATCATGCTCTTCTACATGAACCCAAGCCACGCGGAGGAAGGCACGGCCACGACGCTGCTGGCGAAGGATGCCGCCGGTGGTCCGGCCGTGGTGCCCATTCCCAAGGGCAAAGCCATGGTGAAAGAGGGCTGGGTGGCGGCGGGCGGTTTCGTCACGCTGGCGCCTTGCGATATCTACACGGTGTTCTATGCGGGCTCGGACAGCCGGTTCCGCTACGCCCTGCTGGCCAACCCGAAGACCGGCCGCGCCGAGCAACTGCAAGTGGGGCTGGGGCAGGCCGGGCAACGGGTGACCGCAGACACCCGGATTGCCTACCGCTTCGCCATGGCCACGCTGGGTGGCCCGCAGGTGGAGCCGGAACGTCTGGCCGCCCAACTGGACGATATCGGCGACAGCTTTGGCCTCGGTGGCCAGGGTGGCGTGCGTACGTCGATGGCCGCCGGCTCGCTGATCGGCCGGGAGATGTTCCTTGCCGTCCAGGCGGAAGCCGGCGAAGCCGGTTTCCAGGTGGAGCCGCGCCCGAGCATCGTCGACCGCCCGTGCGCGTGCGGGGGATCGCGGATAACGGCTGTGCGGCCGTCTACAGCACGGCACGGCCGTTCTTCCGTTTCGTCGGTGTTGCGGAAGGCAGCGCCTGGTTCCAGGAAAACGTCGATGCCGGGGCAACAATCTGGGCTGGAAATGTCTTCGTTTGTGACCAGCCGGCGCTGAAGCTGACTCTTGTCTGCGACGGCGTGGCCGCGGGCCGCAAGCCGTACCTTGAGGTGCATAATCCCACCGACCAGCCGGTCCAGGCCGCCATCGTCTCGCCGCCGCACACGCCGTTGTTTGGCGGCACCCGGATGACGGTCGCCGTCCCGGCGGGCGCAAGCGCGGTGCTTGCTCTCCCGTCCTCCTCAACCTCGAACTGGTAGTGCTCCGTCACCGTTAACTTGCTGGATGAACGGTGGGACAGGCATTCCTGATTCCGCTGAAGAAGTAGTGCCGGTGCCCTCACCGGCATCTTCGAGTGGCATTGTCACGCCCAGCCGACGCGGGCGTCGGCTCTACTTTCCCGCCAAGTCGGGATTCTTCAGCGGAAACATTCTTGTCTGTCGTGTCACCCATCGCATGTTGTGTGACAGACCACCAGGCAATTGTCCGTCCGAGCATCGCGATCAGTGCGAACTCACCTGGTGCCCGTGCCCTCGAACACGTAAAGCAGGATCGACCCCGCCGGCATGCCGCCCTTCACGCCGCCGCTTGCCTCGTTGACGATCAGCACGCCGTCCTTGATCGCTGCCGAAGGAATCTCCCAGGTCTCGGGCTGGATGGCCAGCTTCTCGCGGTTGCTCTGCCGCGGATCCCCGGCCAGCTTGTGCAGCGCGATCTTTCCGGCCGACTGGAACGGCAGGCGCAGCGTGACCGGAGTCGAGCCGTCGCCGAAATCGTGGCCATCGTGTTTCCCGTCCAGCTTGCGCGACACCACAAACACCGACCATCGTTCGCCGTCGCGCATCGCATAGGCGCCAACCAGCGGATGATTCTTCTTGTCCCACTGGATCGTCGGGCTGGACTTCTCCTCCACGCTCATCAGATCGCCGCCGGCGAAGCGGTTGCGCAGGACCAAAGCCTGCCAGCCGGGGCTGGGACGGAACCCATCCCACAGCGGTGTGTGGCTGTTCCAGTACATTCCCTGGCCGTAACCCAGGAAGTTCTGGTAGGTCCAACCGTAGGCATAGCTGCGCATCCAGGCATCAAGCGATGCCACGCCCATGGCCAGAGACTTGCCGTATTTCTCGTTGGCCAGTTTCTGCTCGGGCGAGTCCCGCCCCGGCAGGGCATAACCGCTCGGCCCGCCCTCATAGGCGACAATGTCGTAGGCGTGATGGGTCTTCTCCAACGCGTTGCGGGCCGCGCCCATTTTGATCTGACTGGGTTCCGGCCCGGCGAGGAACGCCAGCAGCGTGGCCTGCACGCCGTGATCGTCAAACACCGCGCCCGCCTTGTCGCCGGTCTCCCATTTGGGTCCGACATAGTTCGCGTGACCCAGCGCCGTGACGTTCGGGCAGGTCTGCATCGCTTCCTCGCCGTACCCGCGCACTTTGCCATCCTTGTCCACGCTGCCGTTGTAGCCCGCGCCCAGGTTGAAACGCAGCTTGCGGTCCAGCTCCTGCGACTTCCAATACGGACTCGTCTTCATCGTCTCGATGAGGTAACGGCAGAACAGCCCGTATTCCGGCCCGCCTTGCCAGATCGCATTATACCTGCCGAAACCGAGCCAGTCGGCGAAGTGGCCGTTGTGCCAGGTCTCGTTGCCGAATTCGAGAATGATCTCGGCGAACTCGTCCGTCCACGGCGTTCCCACCCCGCGCTGCTGATATCGCCGAAACGCCCACGGCTTGGCCTGCGGCGTGTCGCGCTGCGGATCATACGGAGCGGCCAGATACTCAATGAAGTTCAGCCAGTCCTGCTCCGTGTGCAGGATATGCTGGAGCACCAGCCACGGCCGCATCCGCGTCTGTGGCGAGTCGCCCGTACGCAGATCGAACGACAGACCCATCGGCAGGGTCATCTCCATCGTGCCGCGGACGGAAGTGCTCCAGTCGAGATTGACGGCCGAATTGGCGTGCCAGCTCAGGATCGACGACATGGTGGCATCGCGATTGAGAAACCAGATTCGGTGGGCGCCTTTCGGCCCGGCCGCCGGCTGACTCGCGAGCAAATCATCCAACACCGTCTGATTCGGCACGTAGAGCTTGTCGGCGTCTTCCGCACGATCCACGCGGAAGATGCGGCAGTTGTCCATCCACAGCGTACCCGGGCCGGTGAAGGCGAACGTGTGACCAAAGTGCATCGGTTGGGCAGGACGCTCCGGGCCGGCGAAGTCGAACGCATACTTGCGCCAGTCGCCGATGACACCAAACGTGTTCTTAATGCCCGGATAGCCGTTGGCGTAGGAAAACGTCACCGCGCCGTTGCCACCCAATCCTTCCTGCCGCAGCCACACTTCCAGACGATACTGCTTGCCCGGCTCCAGTTGCCCGTACCAGACTGACTCGCCGCCATGCTGCGTGCCGATGAACACCGTCTGGCTGATCCGCTGCTCGCCGGCCGCCGCCTGTACCTTCATGCACGTCTCGCCGGGATCGATCATCCCGGCCGGAACCGGCTGCGGATGTGGCACGCATGAAAACGACACACCCTTGGGGTCGCCGTTCCAATACCATGAAGGCCGGTCCATCGGATTGCCGATGCCGCGCACGCGGGGGTTGACGTACTTCATGTCGAAGCTGCTGAACCGCTTCTCCAGAACGATGTAGTCCCACTTTTCCAGCTTCGGTGCGCCATCGGAGACGTACACTCGCTGCATTTGCTGGGCGGCCGGTGCAGTCGAGCGCTTGAGGCGATAGGCCACGGCGCCCGGTGTCGGATTGGCTTTCCACGCGAGCGTCACGCAGCCATCCGCGGCGACGGCTGTCAGTTCCAGCGGCGGTTGCGGTTTTCCCTTGGCAGCGGCCGTGCCTTGAGATGCCTTGGCGTTCAACACGTACCAACGGCGATCGCTGCGACCCTTGGCGTCGGTGACACGCAACTCAACATGCAAGTCCGCGACATCGGCCGCGGGTGTGCCGAAGATCCGCCCGGTGGCGGCGTCAATCCTCAGGTTGAGACTTGCCGGGAACTCGGTGACATTGCCTTTGTTGTCGAGCACTTCCCAGCGGTAGGGCGCGGTGCCGCCGACGAGTTTCGGGTTAAACTCGAACTTGGCGCCACTCTTCAGGTCCGGCACCTTGTCCCCATCGGTGCCAATGAGTATGTGCGGCGGTGCATCAGCGCCCGCATGAGGCGTGGCGCTGACTTCATTGGAGATGTCCGACTCCTGGTTATCCGCGCCCACCGCTACGACGGCGTACCAGTAGGTCCGTCCGTTCTGAAGGCCCGAAGCATCGGTCACCTTGAGATTGCCGTGTCGGATCGAGCTATTGGGGAACGGCGTACAGTAGACATTCGCGATCCAGCCGCCATCGGGGAAGTTCGGGCTGCCTTCCGGGATGATCGTGGTCTTGCCCGCGAGTTGCGCGTGGTCCGCCTTCTCGATGTCGAGATAGTCGCCCTTGGCCGGCAGCGGCTGATTGGCCTTGTCCACCAGCCGGTAGACACGCAAGTTCGCCCCGCTCAGAAAGCCACTGGCCCAGAGGTCGTACCAACTGGTGCCAGGGCCGTCGATCTCAAGCCAGTTCGCTCCGCAGTTCTTCACGCGATGCAGGTTGCGCCAGTAGATCGGCTCGTTGCCAGCGTTGTGGACGAAGTTGTTGGCTGCCCATTCGACCGCGCCGCACCGGCCCCAGTCGTTGGCCCCCAGCGGCGGCACCTTGTCGCGCGGGCGGAGGATCTGCGTGGTGATGACGAACTCCGCGGCGGCATCGGGATTGGCCGCAGGTTCGGCGGCGAGCGACGTCGGGGCCAGTGGCCAGGCGTAAACCGAAACGAAGTAGAGCACGATTGCAGAGAGGCGGATTCTAATGTTCATGGCATTGTCTCTTGATCTTGGGCAACGATTGCAGAGGCCGAAGGTCGTATCGCGCCTGTGTCACCTCAAGGGAAGCACGGGGCCGTCACACCCATTCATACCGGGCGCGACGGCTATCGGTTGACACGCCGCTGCAGGGGTCCACAGAAAGGTTCCTTGGGATCGGTCGGTCACACTGTGGCCCGGATGGTTGTATGACACCATGCTCAACTTCCTCATCACACAGATGGGCGTCGTGACGTCAGCGGCTGCTTTGAGATGCGCCGCGCGCGCCGTGAGACCGCACCAAGAATGATCGGATCATCTTGAGGCATGGCGATGAACATAACGCGTCTTCTGAAACTCCATGTGGCGAGTATGCTCGTCGCGGTTACGGCATGCCTGGCGGGCGAACCGAATCTGGCGCGACTGGAGCAAGTGAAGGCGCTTCAACTCCGCCTCTATCTGAACCAACAGCGATTCGAAAGGCTCAAACGCAAGACGTCGGCCGCGGCCCGCAAGCTGGAGGAGGGTCCCGCCGCCCTGCGTCAGCGGCTGCTGGAGCACATTGCCGAAGTGGTCCAGGCGACCAGCAAATACGGGTTCGACGAGTATGATGTGACCAACGAACTCCGCCAGCTTCACGACTTGACTGACATCCTCGGTCAGGACGT
>JBIOJL010000246.1:0-9251 GCA_044450885.1 Tepidisphaerales bacterium | reverse complement strand
GGGTGACGGCAGCCTGGTCGGCGGCAGCGTGCACCAGAGGAGGCGTGAAGGCCACGCCCGTAAGCGTCGCTGAGACCAGGGGGGACAAAGCGTCCGCGGTCAGCGTGTAGACCGTGGGGTCTCCGACAACCATAAAGCTGTCGCCGATGATCAGGCGACCGGTCAGGATGTCGGCACTGAAGTCGATCGCACTCGACCCCAGCGACGTCAGCCCACTGACGACCAGGTTCTGGACGGTCGGTGGGTTGACCCCCGGGTTCGCCTGGTTCTTCAAGCTCGTGATGTTGGTGTAGGTGACCGTGCCGCCCTGGATCTTAATCAGCTGGGCGAGCCCATAAGCCATGTCGTCGGCGAGCGTGCCCATGGGCTTAACCCGCGTCGCTACCAGTGGCCGCCGGATCGTTCTCCGGGGTGACCCCCGCGTTCGGGGGATTATCGTTCATCGCCAGACGGAAGATGTCCGGCACGCGGTCGCTGTCTGCGAGCGTTGCCAGCATCTGAGAGACGGAGACCCCGAAGACGCTCGGCGTGGCGCAGTAGATGACTTCCTTGCGCTCGAACTCGTCGGCGAGTAGGCGATAGTTGGTGATGCGCTGACCGAGCTGCTGACTGACCCCGTCCGCGGAGATCGCCGTCAGACGGGCGTACTTGCCGGCCAGGGCGTTCGCGCACATGGACGTCGCGCCCCACTGGTTACCGCGCGTGGTGATCGCCCACTGGATCTCTTCGTCCTGCAGCTGCCAGTCCGAACTATCCGTGTCGCCGATGTTGAACCGGACCTGATCCTTGAGGCTGGTCGCCAGGTCGGCCGGAGTGTACGTGGTGCTCATGCGGGCGGCCTCCGGGCCTTAATATGGGAACACCCCCTCCACTGCTGAAGGGGGTGCCCGAAAGTAATGACCGGATCGCTCGATACGCTGGTCGCGCGATCCGGTCGTCGACGTTGAGGGTCCGTAGCGTTAGCGTGTTGCCTCGGACGATGCGTCGATTGGTTAAGCGCTGAAGACACCGCCGATCGAGATCCACTTCGCCGAGGTAACCGCGAAGAAGATGGCGCTCTTGGCATGGCTGAGGGTGACGCCGGTGGACCCGGTCTGGGTATCGATCGTCTCCGATCCCGCGCTATACACGTGGCAGGCATTGGTGCCATCGTTATTTTGCACCATGACCATGCCGCCGACACCCACGGTAGCGATAGGCGGCAGTTTGACGCCGGTCGTGGTCGCGGAGACGGTAGAGATCCGGTTGACCGCGGCTGTAAGAGCCGTGGCATCGCTCTGGCCGGAGCCGGCCGAAGAGATGGCGTCGGCCGCTGACCCATCGAGAAAGGTTCCCGACACGACGCCCGTCGAGACCACTTTGGTGGCATCGACCTCGGCCATCGTGGCTGTGCCGCTTGCGGAAAGGGTGGTAAAGGCGCCCGTATTTGGCGTAGTTGCGCCGACGCTGCCGTTGAAGGCGCCGGCCGACTGCCCGAAGGCTGCCAGGTTCCAGACCGGGTAGGCGCCCGTGGCGTCGTACGACCCAACGAAGAGGTAGAAAGACCCGCTCACGACCGAGATACCCGTGTCGCCTGCGGTCTTGGTGCCTGTCGCACCAGTGAACTGTACCTTCTGGGCAAGGCCCGTCGGGATGGTGGCGCCCTCGGCCGAGTACAGGGTCATCGTGTTGGCGCCCTGGTTCCACACCAGTGCCAGACGACCCGGCTGCCACGGAGGCATCTTGCCGGTACCCGAAGACCCTACGGTTGTGAACACGCCCGCAACATCGCCGCTCGCGACGGCATTGGCGATACCAGAAGCGCCCGCGGTGAGACCGGCCTTGAGGCCAACCAAGAGACGAGCGACCTTGATCCCGCCGTTGAAGAACTGCATCACTGAGCTGAGCATGGCACGTACTCCGATTGGGCGATCACGCCTCTATCGATTGTCGTTGGGCTGCAGCTTTCAGCGCCTTAGAGGCGCGGGCTGCAGCCAGTTGCAGTGTCCGACGGGAGGCAACGCCGTCCCGCTGGTCTTCGGCGTCCGCGATGGCATGAGCGGGTGAACTCTGCACCTGCTCGGCCAACACGGGAGCCATCCCCTCCGCTTCCTCTTCCGTCTGGAAGTAGCGGATGAAGCTGTTATTGGCGAGCGCCAGGCGGTTCGTCAGGGGCCACTCGCTGGTAACCTCGCGGGGCACGATCGTCCCCGGCAGAAGGCTCTCTCCTTCACGCCACCCGCCGACACGCAGTAGGAGCGGTTTCAGGAGAACACCCCCGTACGCGCCCAGAAAACCCTCAGGTTTCCTGGAGATCGCGTAGGGGCTGATGCTGAACAACGATGGCCGCTTACGAGGCGGTGGCGTTGTTGAAGAAGTAACCGAGGTCGGATCCGGTGACTTTGTGCTGGTAAGCATATTGGCCCTCGATGCGTTCGACGGTACCGCTGGAAGTCACGCCGAGGTGGGGCATCGGGTACCGGAAGGTGGCCACACCCAGGTTATTCAGGCCGGTCAGGCGGGACCACACGAAGGTGTATCCGCCCGAGTGGGCCATCAGCGAAGGCGCCGGCGCCGCGTAGCTGAGCAGCGCGTGGTTGCCCAGGATGAACGCGGTCGTGATGGTCTCGCCTTCCTGGGAAGTGGTCTGCACCGACTTCGCGATCAAGAGGCGGTCCACCTCGAAGAGGCGCGCGAGCATGCCGGACGTGATGCTGTCCGAACTCGTGTACTTGAACCGGTCGACCACCAGCGGATGCCGCTTCAGGGCCTCGTAGACCGAGAAGCCGATCGTGAAGGTATTCGGCAGGTAGCCGGTGTTGCTCAAGATCGTCTTGCGGGCGTTCGACACGTCCGTGATCGGATCCGAGTTGGCGGGATCGTCCCACTGGGTGAAGTTCGTCCCACCCGTGAAGTCGGTACCCCAGACACCGGTCGTGAAGAAGCTCGAGCCCCACTGGACCTCGCGCTCGACCAGGAGGCCGTTCATGACGAAGTTCGTCGCGGCCTGGTCGACGTTGATGCCCGGGTCGCTGTTCGCCCTGATGTCCGGCAGCAGATCGAACGCCCAGCGCCAAACCTCGACGCTGTAGTTGTCGTTCGAGATATTGAAGCCGCCGCGAGGCGCTTCCTGCCCGAACGGGCTAATCCGGCCACCGCGCCTCAAGAACGCGTCCTTCGCGAACTTGAAGTACTTGTCGGATTTATGCTCGACCGGCACGCAGGGGAACACCTGGTCCGACACGAAGTTGGAGGCGTCCTGCATGTACGCGAGGCTGAAGTTGGTCAGCGCTGCGTCAATATGGACGTCACGTACATCAGGTTGGTACGGCATCTCACCGATCTCCAGTCTCTGCCGGAGCGCACTGTGCGCCGGCTAATTGCAAGACGGGGGTCGGGTCCTCGTCACAGGATGCGGGGCATGCCCCGCGGGCATTACGCGGACTTGACGTATTCCCAGTTGCCGGCCACGGCGCACCAGAAGATGTAGCTCTCGTGGTTGGCCGCCGTGGTAATGGTGCCCGGCGAGCCGGCGCGAATGGTATCGGAGCCGTTCGGCGTGATCGCCGTGTGGTTCGACCCGCCGCCCGCGATATCGCTGATGGCGAAGATCTGGCCGGCGATGGCCGGAGGCATCACAACGATGCCCGAGGAAACGGTCGTCCCGATGACGGTCAGCTCCGCGGTGGCCTGGACGCCTGGGGTCGTTGCCGCCACCAGGTTCTGGGCCGAGAAGCTGGTCTCGCCGGCGAAGTTCGGGAAGATGAAGATCGTGCAGATGTCGTTGGCGCCATTCGCGGGGAGGCGACATTCGCCGACCGGCACGTTGCCGCTCTCATCGACCCAGGGAACCGCGCGGCCGACGCTGTCGGTCATGACCAGCGCGCCGACGGTCAGCGCGGCACCCGCGACGACCTTGACCTCGCCGATATCGAACAGCTGGCAGGGGTCACCGAGCTGCGGCTTATTGCCTAGCACCTTGACCCCGCCGGTACCCGCGACGGACACGAGGACTGCGCCCGCCAGGGACGCGCTCGAAGAGCCCGCACCGGTGAATGCGCCGATCGTCACGAACTGAAACTGCGCGGAGGCGAAACCCCCCACACCCAGGGGTCCATGGTTGGCGGCGACGCTGGTGGTACCGGAGAAATCGGCCTCGGCAAGGATGCCGCTGCCAGACTTCATGTTTTCACCGAAATACGGCGTGAGGTTGGTGGTCATCGATCGATCCTCTCAGATCACAATTCCATCGGGCCTGGATAGGTTAGCGGCGCGCGGCGCGCTGCTCTTCGCCGTACTGGGCGTAGAGTTCGGGCTGCTCGGTGCAGACCTGGGTAAACGCCTTCGCGAGGGTCAGTTTGCCGTCGCTCTTCGAGACCTTCTCGCGAGCCAGGGCATTCATCTTCTCGATCGCCGTATCGCCCGCTTCGCTCTGGCCGCCTTCGCCAAGCTCGGTGCCCCACGCGCGGGCCTTGGTGATCAGCTGGTTCTTCGCGCCGAGGCGCTTGCCAATGCTGTCGGCCAGTTTGGGGTCGATCTGGTGGATCTTCATCAGATCTGCGGCGAAAGACGCCGGCTCACCGATCTCCTCGGCCTTCTTGGCGAAAACGTTGGTATCCCGCTCGCCGCGGAGGAGCCGAACTTCGGCGCCGAGATCCGTCAGTTGCTTGAGAATGGCGCGGCCCGCCGGGCTGCCCTTCAGCATCTTGTCCATGTCCTCGTGCCCCGCATCGTCATCGCCATCGCCAGCGGTATCCTTGCCGGTGACTGGCTTTCTGCCTGATTTGCCAAAGGTGACGGCGCCACCCTTGCCGAGTTCGATGGCGGTCGCCTCAACGGCCGCGTCGATCGCGCCGTCGAATTCGGTAGCCATCTTCTGGTAGGTCGCCTCGAACGCCGCCTGGGCGTTCTCGGAAGTGACCCCCTTCCGGATGGTGCCGTCCTCGGCGAACATCTTGGTATAAAGTTCGAGCAAGGGCGTCTGCAGAGGATGAGCCTCGTCCTCGCCCTCGGCCTTGGCGACCTGGACCACTTCGACGTCGCCGCCGAGGATCTCATTCAGGTCGCCCTTCGTGAAGGTCTCGCCCGCTTCCATCGCCAGGCGCACGCCGGCGAGGGTCTTCTGGATTTCGGCCAACTGCGCGGGGTCAGCGGCGAAGATGCTTTCGAGAGACTTCTCGATCTTGTCGAGCTTCTTGGGAGTGAGGGCCATCGGTTTCCATCCTCAGCTTCAGCGGGCCGCGTCGCGCAGCGCGCAAATTCGATCGCATAGGTGCCGATATGCACCGCAAGCGACAGCGCTCAGTCCGGCGTCGCTACAGGTAACGTGGGGATCAAGTCGCGTGTCTGCCATCACCCCCGCAACGATATTTTTTAGGTCATCGGCGTCTTCGCCGCCCAACGCCTTGCGAATATTAGCTTCTTTTCGCAAAACAATCCGCTTGACAAGTCGCTTGAATGCGGGATGCTCGAGAACTTTCGCCACGATATGCCCAGTCTGGGAGGTCAGCCGGTCAGCCAGTTCGGCACCGTGTCGCATGGCTGGCTCTTGAAGATCCGTCGGTATCCCCGGCAAGAGGCCACCGACACCACTTGTGATCACCGCACCGGCAGCCGCTCCTAGATATCGAGCAGCTCGCGAACCGCCAGTATGCCCCGTTGTCTCGTCGAGAATTCGGCGGATCCTGGTCAGGACCTGTTCCCGGTTCAGGCCGGTAATGCCGCTCGTGTCGTGCAGCTTGACGCCCTTGGCGCGCATTGAGCGCATCCAACGGCCGATCTCATCGCGTGGCTCATCAGCTGACTTGAAAAGGGGCTTAGCCATGGATCTTCGCCTTGACCGCGTTCTGTGCGTACCCGGCGGCGTGCCTTAGCCAGCTTGCTCTCCTCCGCGGTCGCCGTGACAGCGAAAGTGGGGCTGCGGTCGGTGCCCCATTTGAGCATCGGGACATGGGGCACGGCGGGCACCCAAGTTACAGGGAAATCTGGCGGAACGTAGAAGAGGCTCTTGCGAGTACGGTCCTGAGTGAACGCCTCCCGCGCGGCTCGCTGTTGGTCTGCTGATCCCAAATCGTATCCCTGGCTGCTCTCAGCTTCTGTCGCCGGGCGCCCCTGCGGCCCGAAGAGCCGGCCGGCGGCGGTATCCGCGGGCGCGCGCCCCTCTTCCCGGGCCAATTTCCTATCCGCTTCCGCGGTGTCAACACGGTCGCGCTCGGTGCGGTAGGCCCCCTGGATACGGCTCTGTGTCGCAAGATCCCCCGGCGGAACGTACTCGCCGTGCAAGTTGAAAAACTCACGGCCGTGAGAGGTATTCGGATTGCCCTGCAGCCGCTGTTTGACATCACCTGCGGTTCCGGGATTGCGCGCCAACCAGTTGTGCACTTCTTCGATGCCACGTTGCACGTCGGGGCGCGCGGCCGGAATATACTTGCCCTGGCGATAGTAGTGCTGCCCGCCCGCGCTTTGGAAGTTCGCCTCCGGGTGAGGAAGACTGCGACCCTCCTTGTCCTTCGGCGCAGGGGCATGTGGCCCGGTAACGGAAAGTTCGTTCGCCCACTTGGGCGGCATCGCACTTGCCATCCAGACCGGCAATCCGCCAGCACTGTGCCGAACTGTGCCGCCGACTTGATCCGACGTCGGGGCTACCGGAGGTGGACTGCCACCGCCACTACCGCCAAACAGAGATCTACTCAGATCACCTGGGTGTACCGAGGCACGGACGAGGGAGAACTTCTTGCTTCCGCCGAAGGGCTCGACAGGTGACCGATTGAACGAGTGCAAGACGCGATGCAAGGTATGCAGAGCGCGTTGGGCCTTGTTGGGTGTCGCCGAGGGGTGCTTGCCGAGATGTTCCGGCCGGATCTGGACCGAGCTGGTGATGCGGGCGCCAGGTATCGTGTTCCCTGCAACGTCCTTCGTGTCCGCCAGTTTGTGCTCGAACGCGAACTGGACGCCGCCGCCGTTGACGGGGTTGGCCCCCTTATGCCTAGTGGACGTGACCGCGCTTACGGTATGCGCCACTGTGCCGGAGGCGATCGATCGCGCCTTATCGGCGAACGTCTGCGCGACCTGACGCCGATAGCTGCCTTGCTTCCCACCGATCGCGGCAATAGCAGCCGCGGTCCAGCGCCCCTGTTTGTCTCGCGGCTCCCGGGCCACGTCCGCCTTCTCGACCTGCACGTCGCCCTTGATGATGGCGCGCCAGTCGGCCGGTTTGCCCTTGGTGAACAGCACATCCGCTTCCGGACACATCGGGGCGGTCACCAAGGAGATCTCGGAGATCTTCATGTCTTTCAGGAGATTGGTCTTCGCTCGTAGGGCCATTATTCTTCCACCGGAACCCGGCGTCCCTTTCCGCCAATCGAGAAGGACTTCAGAAGACCCCCCTTGACCAGCATTTTGACCCTCGGGTCAGTGATCTTGTAACCAATCAACCAGCCCACCTTTTTCAGGTCGATGTTGAGCGCCTTCTGCAGTTGCTTGGTGAACACAACGCTTTCGACGATGTGACCGATATGGTGGCCGTGCTCGTCATGGAGAACACCCCCGTTGCGCGAATTCTTGATGAAATCGTGCGCTGCAAGCATCAGATCGTCGGGTTCGATCCGGTCACCCTCGTGGTCAGTGACGATCTTGCCATCCTTCTCGATGATCGAGGCCCAGCCGTAGACAAGCCCATGCTTCAGGCTATCTTCCGTGTTGAATTCCTTGGCGATCTCCGACTGAATGCTCCAGCCATCCTTGCCCAAAGTATCAGATTTCGGTACTTTACGCACGCTGTATCGCGCCGCCTGCGCGTCGCCAGGGAGGCCAGAAAGCCCCGCCTGGCTGGCGCCGCCGTTGAACAGCTGCGGCCGCAGTCGGTTCGTCGCCGCGACGGACGCCGCCATGACCCGTTGGATGCGGTCGCGATACATTTGCTCGTCTTCGCTGGGTGCTCGTGCAAGGTTCTCTATCTTCGGCTGCGCCAAGGCGCGCGTCAGGGAGACTTGGGCGGATTTGCGGTCGCTCTCCTGCATGCGTCGGAGGAAGTCCCAGTTCGCGGCGCCGCCCGTCTTGAAAGCGTTCGCGGAGACAGCATCGTTGGGCGCCCGCATCAGTGGCCGCGGCGACATCTTACCGAAGGGGGATCCGCTGCTGGGGGAAGCGCCGCCAGCTCCAGGCTTCGGTGGGTTCTGGGCCTGGGCAACGTCCAGCTCATGCTGCTGTTGCTGCTCCATGGCGTCCTGCTGCTTCATCTGCAGGCTCTGCCGCGCCCTCTCCACGTCTCCTGGGTCAGCGGGGGTCGTATCGATGCCGTTGGCTTCCGCGGCGTCATCCATTTTCTGGGCGACGGCCTTCAGGCGGCTCCGGATGTACCCGCCGAACTTCGTCCCCGAGACTTGTGACCAGGCGCGAGGCCCAAACAGGTTGGGGATCGCCTGGCGGTACATGCTCATCATCGACCCGTCGTAGGACGCCGGCGGCTTGTCCAGAAAATGCTTCCGGACCCGCGCCCGCATCTTGGTGACAGTCCTTGCCGCTCGCGCGACCTTCGACGCGACACCGCCGACCTTATGGGCAGTTGTAGCGAGGTTCGCCGCCCGAGCAACTGCACTGGTTTTGCCGCCGGTCTTCTCCGCCCGTTTGCCGCCAATCAACCCGCCGACCACCCCGCCGGCCGCGGCAGTTCCTTCCTGCACGGCGCGAGAAGCCGCGAGGTTTTTGGAGGGGAGGAGGTCAAACAGGGACCGTACGGCGTTTCCGCCAGGCAGCAGCCGTGTAGCCGCAAGGGCACCCATGCCCGCAGCTTCCCCGCCGATAGCCGCACCGAAGCCTACCCCGTGCTGGTCAGCCTTCTCTTTGATGCCGAGGAGGGCGGAGCCGATTTTCATGCCCAGCGTATCGCCCACCAAGCCTCCAAGGAATTGCCCTGTGAGGCGGCCTAGCGCCTCACCGGTTAGCGAGCCGATAACCGTGCCTTCAGGCCCCACGGCGGTTCCGATTACCCCGCCTAGTAGCTCACCGCCCATGCCCCCCGCATATGCGGCGCCAGCATTGATGCCCGCGGAGGCAAGGAGCTTGCCCGTACCCGGGCCCTTTGCCGCGCCCGTGGGTGGCCGTCCCGGCGGGGCGCCCGTCGGCTGATGGCTCGTGCCGGGACCTCCGAAGCGGCCGTCCGCCTCGTGGTCCTGGTTATACTTACGGAACCGAACTGTGTATAGCGTCTTGGTCATTAGAGAAGCCCCGTCAGCGCTGCGCCGAGCCCGCGAGTTGCTCGGCCCGCCGCGTAG
>JBIOJL010000245.1:0-9262 GCA_044450885.1 Tepidisphaerales bacterium | reverse complement strand
CGTCTTTCCGCTGTCAGAGGTTGATAGCGGCGGAAATGCGTCATGTTGTCGTTCGTGATGCCGGCCACGGATTCGCACGTCCTCATGGCGGCGGGACGATATTGCAGGTCTGGTCCTTGGCGAAGATTTCGATGGGGATGAAGCGTTCGACGTGGCCGTCGGCGAAACCGGCGTTGGCCCGGCCGCCGTGGCGGGTGGTGAGGGCGTCGGCATCCCACAGGGTCCAGACACAGTAGCCGTCGTTGGGGAAGCGTTCCTCGAAGATCAGGACCTTCTGCGAGGATTGCGGGATCTGTGACATGCGGAGGGTCGGGCTGTCGATGACGGCCCCGGTGAGGTCGATCTGGAAGTTGAAGGAGTAGCTGAAATTGCGGTCGGGCTGGCCGGTGAAGGGATTGATGTTCTCGTCGTCAGGGCATTGCATGACCCGGTTGCGGGTCTGCGGCGTCTTGCCGAGATACTTCAGGAGCGAGCCAAAGCTGTAGTTGGCCACCCCGTCGCGGTCGAAGGTGAAGGCGAAGGCGGCATATTGGGCCGTCGGGCGGACGCCGATCCAGGGTATCGGTGGAAGGTGGTCCTTGTTGTCCGAGGCATACTGGATAAGCGCCTGGTAGACCTGCCGGACATCGCTGGCGCAGGCGACGGCCGACGCCTGCTTCTTTGCCCGGCCCAGTGCCGGGAGGAGGATGGCGATCAGCAGGGCGATGATGGCGATGACCACCAGCAACTCGACCAGGGTAAATCCCCGGCCTCGGCATCGTGTGCGTCCATTCGGCATGAAGTGACCTCAAGTTACATTACGGTAACCGCAACGGGGGGAGTGAGTCAATCAGGGAATCGGGGCTGTGGGGTGCGGTGATCAGCCGGCCAGCTTGCCCGGGCGCGGTCCGGCCAGTAATGTCTTGCCAGGGCCGAATCGGGGAAGTTGTTTTGGCCGCGTTGCCAAGGAGCCTCTCGATGGCACCCTTTTTTAGAATTGCGATTGTCGCGGGCATCGGCGTTGTTCTTGGCGCGGTGACCGGTGCGGGCGCGCCGCCAGGGCCGCTCGCGGACGACGGCAAGACGCCGCAGACGATCACCGAGGTGCCGATCAGGAAGATCGAGCCGCCGGAGAAGGAGTTCTACGCCAAACAGCTCGACTATCGCGGCCTGCCCATCAAAAGTGCGGCGGTGGTGGCCGACGCGGCGTTCTACGAAGCGTGGCGGCGCGTGGACAACCTGCTGCGTCACAACCCGGTGATTTTGCAAAACCTGTTGGCGGCCGGCGCGGAGGTCCACATCATCGGCAAGGACCAGGGGCAGACCGACCTGCCCGAATTCCGCAGCCAGAAGGGGGTGCCGCTGCGCGACAATCCGCGGATCACGCTGGATGAGCGGGCGCGGGGCATGGGCGGCCGGGAATGCAGTTGCGGCGAGGAGAACCTGCTCAAGCTGCCGAACGACCGTTACCGGGGGCGAGACATTCTCTCGCACGAATTCACGCATACGATTCACGGCTATGGCGTGTCGCAGAACATCCGGGAACTGATCACAAAAACCTACCGCAGCGCCCGCGAGAAGAAGCTGTGGGAGACACCCGATGGGAAACCGATCTATGGTGGGTCCAATGAGAATGAGTATCTGGCCGAGTTGGCACTGTGGTATGTGGGCGGCCGCGGCGACTGGCCGAAGGGCATGCCGCCGATGGAACCGGGGCCGGAATTCATCAGGAAATATGACCCGGATGGCTACAAGCTGGTGGATGATCTTTTCAGCGGGCGGCTGGATGTGCAGCAGGTGACGCCGCGGCCTCGGGGGACGCGGCGCCGGGCACCGACGACGTCGCCGTAGGACGTGAGCAGAAACACAATTCCGATCGGGTGCCACGGCTTGTCTACTGCAAGCCGTGTTTCGCGGTCACGTTCGTAGTACCGCCTTCAGGCGGCTCTTCAGACCCCCTGAAGGCGGTACTACGAACAAGCCATGGCACCCGGAGTTGGTACTCCGACAGTTGCTGATGCGCGGGTCCTTATGGTTGGGCCAGCAATTTCTTGGCGCGCTGGGTGATGTCCCGGTCGAGGACCATCTTTCCTGCAAGCCCCACCAGTTCCTGCAACTCGTCCAGCACCTGATCCCGTTCGGTGGGGTCGGTGAGGGTGGCCAGTTGCTGCATCAGGGCGGCCACGCGCGTGCGATCGAAGCCGCCGCTGGGCGTGTCAGGGTTCATGAGGGGGCCTTTCACGAGCGTAAACTCAAGGGGTGATCCGGGCGTCTTCCAGGGTGACGTTGTTCTGCTTGCTGTTGCGGCCTTGGTGACGGACGATCTCGAACAGCAGGTCGGCCTTCTTGCCGGTGTCGATGGGCGCGGTGAACTGAACGGTCTGGTAGTCGTGCAGGATGGGCTTGAGGCCGCTGCGAAAGACGACGTGGCCGGGGAAGCTGCGGCGGATTTCCACGTCGATGGGCTTGGCCGTGTAGTTGCGAATCCGCTGGGTGTAGACCTCGTGATCGTCCCAGCCGACAACGTTCGAGTTGACTTCGACCTGCACGCCGCCGCCGACGCGGCGGAAAATGTCGGTGCCGTTGATGTGCAGCCAGATTTCGTCGCGAGCAGCGCGGAGCTTGATGAGCTCGAAGATGACGTTCGGATCGCGGCCGAGGTTGAGCTCGATCTTGTCGCCGATGGGCACATACTTGATGGCCTGCTCGGTCAGGCAGGACAGCCCGTCGCGGCCGTTGTCGCGGAAGACTCGGACCACGCCGTTGGGCAGGGGGGTGGTGCCGAGCTTGGAATCCTTGTCGTTGGCCAGCAGGTACATGCGCACGAACTGGTCGCCGTATTCGGCCGGGCGATAGCGGTACTGAATTCTGAAGGGGACGGACTTGCCCTCGAAGGAGCGCATACGCTTGGACCAGCCGTTTTGAATGGTCTCGGTGCCTTCGATGGTGTAGATGAAGTATTCGCTGAGGCCTTCCTTGATGATCTGCTTCTCCTCCTTGGAATCGGCCTCGCCGGACCGCCGCTGGCGGTCGCCGAGGGTCGTCATGACCGCGGCTTTTCGCAGTTCCACTCGCTTCTCCCTGTCCAATCCGCCGACGGCAGCGATGGGGACCTGGGCCAGTTGCGCGATCTTCTCGACGAGATTGATCGTGCCCACGACCAGTCGCACCTGGGCGTCCTCGTATTCTTCGCCGGAGTTGTTGTACACCCGCACGAAGCCCTCGAAGCCCATCTGCTTCTCGTCCTTGTCGGCGATGCAGAGGTAATCGGCCGACCAGGTGATGCCGCTGGTGAAATAGGTGATCTCAATTGTCGCTTCGCCGTCAAACTCGCTCTGCACGTTCCAGTAGAGCATCTGCGGCTTGTCGTGGGGGAACGTCGTGTCCAGAACTTCCAGCTTGTCGGGATTGGTCAGGAACTTGAGTTCGACGGACGTGGGATCGATCAGTGTGTTGGCCCAGGAGAATTGCAGCGGGTTGGCGCCCTTCTTGAAGGTGACCGTGCGGGTCTCGCGGACCAGCGTCAGGTCTTCGCTGTTGTAGATGGTGAGCTGGACGGTGTTTCGCCTGGGGACGGTGGAGAGATCGACGTTGCGGGCGAGCGCGGGCTGGCACAACCACGTGACCAGCAGCGCGAGCAATGGGGTGAGTTGATTCTTCATGGACATCTCCGGCGACGATCTCCACCTCGGGTCTGCGCTGGGCCCGTGGTGGGCCGGCGTTCCGCGTGCGCTGAAGCGCACCCTACGCGGACTCGATCGCGGATCGTACGCTTGGGAGGTTAGATGCGCGTCGGGCAAAAAGGTTCTGCAAAGCGCTGAATCACGGGGTGGCATGGGCAGGCGAATCTGCCCGTGCCACCCCGATCATTGAACCGCACGCGGTATCGCGGCCTCGATCCTTAGCCGTTGATTGTCCAGCCGTCGCGGTACTTGCGGCTGAGCAGGGCGTTGGCCTCGTCGCTGTTGGTGACCTTTCCGGCGGCGCCGTCGTACTCGAGCTTCTTGCCGACGCGGTAGGCGACCAGGCCCAGCAGCATCATCTCGATCATGTTGCCGGCGTATTCGAAGTTGCAGGTGGTCTTGAGGTTGCCCTTGCAGGCGTTGATCCACTCGGTCTGGAAGTTGCCCATGGAGGGGATCATCTGGTCCTTGGGGCGGGGTTTGTAGTAGCTCATGTCGGCCTGCCGGCCGTAGGGGATGACCAGGCGCGTGTCGAAGTCGCAGACCAGGAAACCCTGGCTGCCCTTGAACAGGGCGCCGTGGTCGATCTTCTTGAGGTCGACGTATCGGCTGGGGTTCTTGGGCATGGCGCCGCCCTGGTACCAGCCGACGCGCATGGCCGGCCGCCAGTCGTTGGCGGGGAAGTCGAAGTGGGTTTCCAGTTCGACGGGGGTGACATCGGGGTTGAAGGGATCGCCCTTGCCTTCGGCCGTGGTGGGCAGCGCCGCGTCGATGGCGTTCCAGACGAGGTCCATGGTGTGCGAGCCCATATCGCCGACCTGGCCGGAGCCGAAATCCCAGAACATGTTCCACGAGAGGCAGTTCATGCCCGAGCCGCCGGAGAAGTAGCCGGGGTTGTAGGGATGCATCGGCGACGGGCCGATCCAGAGGTCATAGTTGAGGTGCGCGGGCGGTTCGCCCTGGGCGGGGAGATAGCCCTTGCGGCGGATCTGGCGGTCGCCCCAGGCGTAGGCGTCGGTGACAGTGCCGATGGCGCCGTCGCGGATGAGTTCCTTGATGCGGGCGAAGTTATCGATTTCGTGGCGCTGGGTGCCGACCTGGGTGGCGATCTTGGTCTTGTTCTTCAGATAATTGGCGCGGACGATGCGGGCTTCCTCGACGCTGTTGGCCAGCGGCTTTTCGCAGTAGACGTGGTAGCCGCGGTTGATGGCCCAGTTGGTGATGAAGGCGTGGGTGTGGTCGGGGGTGCAGACCATGACGGCGTCGATGCCCTTCTGGTCGAGGCACTTTCGCCAGTCAGCGTAGGTCTTGGCGTTGGGGAACTTCTTGGCGGCACCGGCCAGGTGTTCCTCGTTGACATCGCACAAGGCCACGACATTCTGATTGGAAACCACGCCAAAATGCGCTTCGGCGCGGCCCCAAGTGCCGATCATGGCGATGTTGAGCTTGTCGCCGCGGGCATTGTTTCCCGCACGGGTTCCGCTCGGGAGAATGAGAAGTCCGGTTCCAGCCACCGCCGCGCATTTCAGGAATTGACGCCGCTTCATGTTGAGTTCTTTCCCGGTGTTATCCGACATCTTGCCGATCGAAACCTGGTTCGCGACCATCGCGAGCCGATGCGAATGAGTCTACCGCAGGAAGCCCCCGTCCGGAAGCGGTCTGCAGGTTGGCGGGAATCGGCGGGCTCCCGTAAGATGAGTGGCGAACCGCTGGTGTCACCAAGCCGCGCCTCGCCGGCCGAGCCTGAAAGGAATGCCGATTCATGAAGCCCGTCTCGAACGTGACCGTGTTGCAGCAACTGGGCTGGCGCTACGCGACCAAGAAATTCGATCCGGCGCGGACCATCGCGTCGGAGGACTGGAAGACGCTCGAGCAGTCGCTGCTGCTGACCCCGTCTTCGTATGGGCTGCAGCCGTGGAAGTTCATCATCATCACCGATTCGGCCAGGCGGGCGGAGTTGCGGCCGCTCACATGGAACCAGCCGCAAGTGACGGACTGCTCGCACTTTGTGGTCTTCGCGATCCGCAAGAACGTCGATCCGGCGCTGGTGCAGAAGCTGATCGACCGCACGTCGGAAGTGAGGCAGACGCCGGCCGCGAGCATAGAGCCCTACAAGCAGATGATGCTGGGTGATGTCGTCCATGGGCCCCGGAGCCTGCACGCGAACGAGTGGGCGGCGCGGCAGGTGTACATCGCGCTGGGGAATTTCATGACCTGCGCGGCCATGCTGGGGATCGACACCTGCCCCATCGAGGGTTTCGAGCCGGGCAAGTACGACCAGGTGCTGGGCCTGGCGCACAGGGGCCTGGCGGCCGTGGTCTGCTGCGCGGCCGGGTATCGGGCGCGGGATGACAAGTATGCCGAAATGCCGAAGGTGCGGTTCAAGGCGGAGGATGTGATTGAGAGGATATGACGGGGCAAGTTGGGAGCTGATTTGCCAGGGCTGCGCTACGCGGCGTTGGGTTGTTACTTCTTCGACCCGGCGCGCATGCGATGTCGCCGTGACACGCTTGGCGCGGCGTCAAGGATGCGGCGAAGGGATTGCAGAACCGGGCTTTCTCCGGGATCGGCGGCCGCTCGGCGCCGGGGCGTGGCCATGCGTTCTTCAAGCCAGCGAATCGGGTCGTTCCCGGTTGCGGCCAGCGTGCGTTGAAGTTGCTGCTGAATTGCGCTGAGTTTTTTCGGGCCGATCATAAGAGTCCCTCGAACAAGTTCCATAATTCCTGGAGGCGGCGCGTGGCCACATCGAGTGCCTCGCCGTGGTCGAGCAGTTCCACCGTTGCCTTGGCCAACAGGGCGTCGCGATCCCCCTCGGCCGCGCAGTTCATCGCTCCCAGCAGCGAAGCGAGGATTTCCTCGCTTGCAATCGAGATGCGGCCGGCGACCTGTCGAGCGATGCGGGGATGTCGTGCAAGTAGTTGATGGCCGCGCTCGTGGGCGAGGATGGCGTCGAGCGAGAAATCTTCAGGATCAGCGTCCCGGTCGAACGCCTCGGCATAGACAATCAACACGTCCTCAGTCACGGTTGGCGCGCGGCCATATTGGGCACCGCCCGTTTGGCTGTAGACGTCACGATACTCCACCCGGCCAACGAACCCCAGTTCCCGGGCAATACGAGCCGCGCGCTCTCGCCGGGCGCGTCGCTCGGCAATGGTAAGCCGCCGTGGATTGGGGGTGGCCATGCAGGCATTATAGCCGTTCGCAGTCTCCGGAGAACCCGGCGGCGGTTGTTCAGTTCGGGCTGAACCAACAGACCATTGAAGCAGGCAATAACAGGGAACGCGATCCTTTGACTGATGGATAGGCGCGCGGCTCGACTGCGCCGCGATGCTCGGGATCGACACCTGCCCCATCGAGGGTTTCGAGCCGGGCAAGCACGATCAGGTTCTGGGGCTGGCGCACAAGGGCCTGGCGGCCGTGGTCTGCTGCGCGGCCGGGTATCGGGCGCGGGATGACAAGTATGCCGAGATGCCGAAGGTGAGGTTCAAGGCGGAGGATGTGATTGAGAGGATGTGAGGTGAGTCAGTAGTCAGTGGTCCGTCGTCAGTAGTTCGTAGTCAGGGGGAGTGCTGGGTGCTGAGTCCGGAGTGTGTGTCTTGATGGATATCCGTGTCAGGCAGGGTTCCGTTTGTCCGCCCCGATCGCACTTGCCCGGCATCGGTCCATATGCCGTCGCTCGCATCCCTGGCGATCCGTTCGGCCACACGTCGCGCATAGTCGGCGTTGGCGAATCGCACCTGAACCACGCCTCGAAGCCGGTCAATCGTTCGTCGTCGATAGGGCCGCAGCAGCCGGTGCGGAAGCACCACGGCGGTGAGAACGGACACCAGAAAGGTTGAAAGAACTCCAAGGACAACTCGCGACCACGAATCGAGGGACCACCAGTCCAAACTGGGAATCAACCAGAATGCCGGCATGACCGCACTTGCCGTCAGCGCAAGCGCGATCATTCCCCACAAAAGCCGCCGCCGTTGGAATCGACTGAAACAGGCGCGGCAGACGGGAATCCTCAGAGGAACCTCTCCGCCCGCGGCCGCCGTCGCAAAGACTTTGTCGGCCGGGCCGAGGCAGCAGGAGCAGACCGGCGGCGGATCTTGTCCTACGAGATTCAGAGTGATCCATCCGTTGGCCCATTCCCTCACCGGTGATTCGGCCGGTTTCAGCCGCAGCCGGCCCTGCTCATCCGGCGGGCCATCGGCCAGCAGCGCCAATGGCGTGCCAACCGGCACGACCGGCCAGGCTGGAAACGCTCGATTGGGGTTGATCGGCCGTTGAAGCAGCCAGTGCAAGGCCACGCCCGCCAGTGCGAACGCTCCCGCGACCAAAGCCACGAAACCCAGGCTCTTCCAGGTGGCTTGCGAGGTTCCAACGTAGAGAAGAAGTCCCGACAAAACCATGCATCCGACCAATACAAGCCCCGAGGGAATCAGGGCCAGCCCCAACAGCCAGCGATAGCTGCGCCGGCGCAGGTCATGCACCATCTCCGTCTGGATCCATCCGCATTGCGGACAGGGAACGACATCGGTGTCGTGGTCCATGGTCCGTTGCAGTCGTGCCGTCGCGGCTTCCTGCGTACGCTTCTCCGCCGCATCTGCAGTGCCACCCCATCGCTCGCTCACGATGACCCGGCGAAGATCGTAGAAGTATTCGGTGCCGCACCGCTCGCACGTCGCCGATTTGATGGCGCGTCCGGTCTTGACCGCGACGGAAGTGTGTCCCAGATGCATGACGCGTACTCCGGTAGTGTGAATGCGCCAGGGTGGGTGAAGTATATCACATGCGCAGCCGCCAGCCACTTCGGAGGTCCGCTGCACAATAACGGCGGACGCGGACCTTTGATACGCGCGCGGCTCTGCTGCGCCGCGTTATTCCTCGGTGATGGTATAGAGCTTGTCGAGCACATCCTCGACCACTTCGCGGGGACAGGTGGCCACGAACTCCATTTCGCGCTGGCGATAGTCGATCTGGCGGACGGCGTCGGCGAGGATGACACTGCCAGCGGGGCCGGCGCCCTTCTTGTCGGGGAGCAATCCGGCCGGGAGAAGCACCTCGAACGGCCAGCCGCGAAGGTGGCTGGTAATGCCGCAGACGATGGCCATGCCGGATTTCTTGCTGTAGGTGTGTTGGCTGATGACCAGGGCATAATGCCGGTCGGCCAGTTCGTGGCCCGTTGATGGTGAGAAGTTCATGTGAACCAGATCGCCGCGCTTGGGGATGTAGGTACGATAGCTCACACTGTTTCCCTCCCGGCCGGGGCTGAGGAATCCCATTCACCGTGGGGGTTTGGACCTTTGGCTTTTGCGAGCAGACGGGTGAGGGTGTACTTCCGGCGGCGGGTCGGGCGGATGGTCAAGGTTCCATTGGTGGTTTCAAACTCGACCTCGGTCCCGGCCGACAGATGAACCTGACTGGCGACGGCCTTGGGAATGCGAATGCCCAGGCTGTTTCCCCATTTCTGAACGGCGGTTGCCATGCTGCACGCTCCTGGTATATACGATGAGTATACAATGATGAGGGGAGAGCATCAAGGCGAAGCGGGAGTGATCAGTTGGCAAACCGCTTGATGATGATCGTGTCGTTCTGCCCGCCGAAGCCGAAGG
>JBIOJL010000244.1:0-9432 GCA_044450885.1 Tepidisphaerales bacterium | reverse complement strand
GCAGAGGACTGCGGCCCTCCCGGAAGAATGGCCACCCCCGCGAGGTGATTGTGAAAATGGCCGGACCACAGCACAATGCAATGATGCGTACCGGCAGTAATCAATCGGTCATTTCGCGGCGGGCGTTTCTCGGGGCGGTGGCGGGGGCGTGTACGGCGCCGTGGCTGACGCCGGCTCTGGAGGCGCAGACGGGCTATGCGGACCGGTTCCAGATCGACGGCGGGCTGGTGGTGGTGCCGGCGAAGGGGAAGATGTACGTGGCCTCGGACTTTCATGCGCGGTGGGGACAGTTCCGAGAGTGGATGGAGAAGACCGACCTGGTGGCCAGGCTCAAGGGCGACGCGGACGCGTACGGGCTGATTCTGGGCGATGCGGTGGACTTCAAGCAGGGCGACCGCGAGGCCGATGCGGACGGGGATGCGAAGATCATCGACCGGATCCGGGAGTTGCAGGGGACGCTGGGCGAGGCGGGCAAGCGGCTGATCTACATCCTGGGCAACCACGACTATGAGGCGACGAAATACTACGAGGTGATGAAGGCCCGGATGCAGGCGGGGCGGACGCGAATGCAGGCGCTGGAGGAGATGTATGCGGCGGGGATCAACGTGTTGCAGTACAACTTCCTGGCGCGGATCACCGAGGAGCAGCAGCAGTATCTGCTGAAGGTGCCGGTGGCGGTGCTGTGCAAGAACGGGGTGTTCGCGGTACACGCCGGGCCGGCGCAGAACCTCAAGGGCATTGGGGACATCGTGCAGCGCCGGCCGGAGGTGGTGGAGAGGCTGGTCTGGGGCCGGCCGACGATGGAATCGACGAAGGAGCTGACGGCCGGGGCGACCACGCTGCCGGCGGATGCGTGGAACGGGCTGTACGCGGAGGCGGATGTGGCGCCGTTCCTGAAGCTGATGGAGAATTCCGGGCTGATGATCTCGGGGCACAACCCGCACGGGCTGTTCCCCAAGACCATGATGCACGACGGGCTGGCGGAATACGGCCAGCACCAGGTCATCCTGGCGACCAGCATGGGGGCGCTGGCGGATGGGAGGCGGCATCTGGTCATCGACCTGGGGCGGCGCTACGGCAGCGTGAAGGATCTGGTGATGGGGAGGGAGATACAGAAGTTGTGAGGGTACGTTCGCAACCAAAGAAGATTAAACACGAAGACACGAAGACACGAAGCGGTTTTCGGTCGATCCAATAGTTATGGCTCGCGAAGACCACAACTCCAACCAAAATAGGCGAAGACTAAACACGAAGTCACGAAGACACGAAGCGGTCTTTGGCCGATCCGATAGTTACGGCTCGGGGAGACCACAACTCTGATCAAAAGTAACAAAGAAGCGGCAATTCATGCGGATCGGTTGTGAATGCCAGACCCCGCTTCGTGCCTTCGTGTCTTCGTGTTTAATCCTCTTTGTTTGCCGGCGAAGCCCGCATTGCGGTTCAAATAGGGATCCGGGCCGCTTGGGCGAGAGCGCGGAAGGCGTCGGTTTCCTGGCGGACCTGGGCGACGAAGCTGTTGTCCTCGGGCGTGCCGAGCACGGCGCGCATCTCCTCGGGGTTGCGGAAGGTGGTCTGGCGGAAGGGGTCATCGAAGTCCTTCTTGCGGCTGAGGTAGACCTGGTCGCGGATGTATTCCTGGATGACCACGGCCTGGTCGAGGGCGGCGTTCCAGGCGGCCGGGGTGAGCGTGTCCGTGCCGAGCAGATCGCGCAGTGTGGCCAGGGAGTGCTGCTGTTTGCGGAGCGGGTATTCCTGCCAGAGGCGGTCGTACGCCTGGTGGATGGCGGTCCAGCCGGCGAGCTGGCCGGAGCGGATGTCGGCGAGGAGGCGCTCGACATCCGGCGCTGGCACGAGTTGGCCGCCGAGGTTGACCCACGCCTGTTGCCGCGGACCGGCCAGGGCGCTGCACATGGAGGCAAGCGTGGTGCCGGGGTTGGCCGCCAGCCAGGCCAGGAGGTTCTTGACGGCGTAGTGATGGAGCATCTGCCGATAGGCGGCGTAGCCCTGGCGCGGCTTGAGGATGACGGCCTGTCGCCGGGAGTTTTCCAGGTTCTCGCCGAGGATCGTCAGGCCGGCGGTCTTGTCCGGCGAATCCAGCAGCAACGCCCGGCCGATGGCGGCGAGTTGCTCATCCAGTGCCGCCGGTGTCCCCACCAACGGGTTTGACGCATGTGGGCGGCCGGAGCTTCCGCCAGTGAGTGTACTGGCGGCACTTTCGCCGGGTGCTTGCTGAGCGGACTGGCGGAGCTGCGCCCGGGCGGTCCAGATTTCCAGCAGGCGCATGGCGGTGAAGATTTCCTCGACGGTGTCGGGCGCGAGCGAGTCGGCCTCGATGTGTTGCGTCTTGGTCTTGCGCTTGTCGCGGGCCTGGAATTTCCAGGTGTTGCGGGCCAGGGCGTACATGTTGTAGAGCCACCAGTAGGCCGGCATGACCAGCAGCCGGTCGTTGGCGGCATCGTCGCTGAGCAGGGAAAACGGCAGCGGGATGTTCAGCTCGGCCGGGTAGTCGCCCTTGGCCAGCAGCACGAACGAGGCGAAGCGACAGAAGTGCTTGAGCGTGGTACACAGGCCCGGCCAGAATCCGCGCCCGGCCTGGAGTTCGCCGTCATTCGCCCGGCTGTTGTGGTTGGAGCCGATGGTGGCGCCGGCCGCGATGTTGCTCTGGCCCATCATCAGGGACGCAACCAGGAACGAGTTGTTGTGGTGCTGTTCGTGGCAGGGGAAGATCAGGTTGTGCAGCAGTTCGCAGCAGGAGACGGTGGAGTTGTCGCCGAGAAAGGAGTGGATGAGCCGGGCGCCGTATTTCAGGTTGGAGTTGTTGCCCATCACGAAGCGCACGGCCTTGCAGCCGTAGAAGATGTGGCAGTTAAGCCCGACGATGCCGTTGACCATCTCCACGCCCTCGCCGATCTGCGTGGGCTCGTCGGCGCTGGACTGGATGGTCAGGTTCTTGAGCTTGTTGGCCCCTTTGATGTAGCAGGCCGGGCCGATTTTGACGTCCTTGATGATCTGTGAATTCTTGATGACGCAACTGTCGCCGACAGTGCCATAGAAGCCGCGACGGGGGTCGAACTGTTTCTGGGTGATCTCGCGGAAGCGCGCCTGCAGCGCCGCATCCTCGCGGTATCGGGCCCAGAGGTAGGCGTCGGCGGGGATCATGCCTTCAAACGGCATGACCGAGCGTCCGCCGGCCTCGTTCATGAGGTCGAGCCAGATGCGGACGTCCTCGGTCTCGCCGTCCTTGACGATGCCGTTGCCGAACTTGGCGTGGTTGCTGGTCTGCATCTCGTCGATGTTCAAGAGGATGGCGTTGTGGCCGATGATGTAGTGGGCGAGGTGGCGGACGTTGTGGACGGCGGCGTTGTCGCCGATGTCGCAGGAGATGATGCGGCTGTTGGTGATGCCGGCGGGGACCTGGAGTTCGTGGTGTTCGAGGATGACGTTGTCGAGCCGGCCGATGCGGACCAGGCCGTAAAACTCGGAGTTCTTGATGAGGTGGGGGCTGAAGATTTCGGTGACGAAGAAGCTGTCCCAGTCGTCGCAGGTGTTGGCGTTCTTGACCAGCGCCTCGATCTCGTCGGAGCGGAGGCGTCGCCAGTGTCCGGCCGGCTGGCCGACCTGCTGGTTGCGGAGGTAGTGCTCGTCCATGCCCTGGGGCAGGTACTGGCTGGGAATGAAATCGCGGCCGAACTTTTCGGGTGCGAGGATTCTCACTTCGCTCATGGCGGGGTCCTTTGGGGCAATGTGAAGGGATTTGAATATCCCCAAGGGTGGCGCGCGTCAACATGGCGGCAGCGGGATAGCGGGATGGAATGACGAAATTCGAAACTCGAATGACGAATGAAGCAGCAAGCTCGAATGGATGCGGCAGCGGTGACGCGTCCGCTCTCCGGGCAACACATCCGGCCGGCCCAACTTCGTAGCACACGCGTCTCGCCCGAGGTGTCCGCACTCCCACACATTGTCGTTCTCCGGAAAGGTGGGCTCGACGGCTGTGCCCATTGTTCTTGGCAAAGGTGGGGCGGTTTCGCTGAAACCGCCGCCGTGGGGCGCTCCCGGACGGCTCGCTGAGCCGTCTCTACCCACGCTGCGTTCGCAGCATTTTCCAGAAGCAATGGCCACACCCGGCTCGACCCGCTGCCGTGAGCTCGCTTGACCCCCTTCCACACTTTCGTAAGATCCCGTGTATCAAGTCAGGGAGACACATGGCCAAGACCGAGTCGGGACCCGTGGACCAGTGGTCGCGTGGTGACCGACGGAAGCACTACGATCGACGGCCTATGCCGCCGTGCCGCTGTCGGTGCGGTGGGACGGGGGCCATGGGGCGACCTGTGGAGTGACCTTTTGTCGGGTGACGGAGGCTCATGCGATGAATCGCTTCTGGACATGCCACTGGCAGTTTCGCTACTGGCGAGCCGACGTGAACAGCGAGGGGCAGGCGGTCGCCTCGTCGGGCAGCAACAACTTTCGCAGGCGTGGGGTGTCCGTCGGCGATGCGGTCTACATCGTTTCCCTTAGCGGCGGGCAGCTATACCTTGGCGGCCGAATGATCGTGAAGCGGATCATGTCCCGATCAGAGGTGGTGCGGCTCTGGAACAATGACAATCTATTTGACGCGGCGGAGTGGATCATTGATCCCGACGAATCCGGGACCTTGCTTCACCTGCATCGTCGCCTGTCGCCGGCACTGACAAAGCAACTACGTTTTCTTTCAGCTTCTGGCCCGAAAGCGCCGTTCTTCGTCTCGGATACGGAACTCGATAATCAGGCCACGCGTGGAGTCCGGGAACTCACTGCGGAATCGGCCGCATTGCTCGACAGGATCATTGCGGTCACTGACCGGTTGCCGAGGTCGGAGCATATCCTCACCGTTACGGATGAACTGCTCCGCGGAGAGCATGTGGAGGAGCCGGCAGAGCAGGTCCGGACGCATGAGCCAATTGAGGCTGAGCAAGATATTCGGCGCCGCGAGCCGGTCTCCTCTAGAGGTTTCAACGCAACGATTGATCGCTATGATCGACGAAGTGTTGCCCGCATGTTCGACCGGCTCTGGCCTGACCGCGTCATTTCACGAGCATGTGCCGACAACCTTGCAGCGTCCATCCGGGCCTCCCACGAGGCCGGCAACGGAAGTTGGGGACTCACGATGTTTCCCGACTCGCTGCGTCTTAACGTCGGCCAGGTCGAAGTGCTGACGCTCGACAGCAGCGGAGCCAGGTTTCTGTTCCGGGCGCCTTTGGAACTCGGTGCTGATTGCGATTTTCGGGTCGAAGGCGGGCGCGAACCTATCTATCGAGCGGTGCCCGTGCCGTCCGGAGTATGCTTCATTCGCGCAGCGGAGTTGCCTTCCCTACCATCGGTCGTCCGTACCGCACACGAAGCCTATATCGGTGCTGCAGCTTCCTTCAAGCGTATGTCACCGTTCAAGAAGAGCTTCTCACCGGGCGTTCTCGAATACGTGGAACTGGTGACTGGGCAGCCATTACCCCGTCCGAGCTACCTGCTGGACGAGGGCGGGCCCTGCCGAGTCGACCCGCTGGCTGACGAAGTCGACGATCCCGCGCTGATCCGAGAAGGCGCGAGATACCAAATCATGGTGAATGCTTACGAGCGCGACCCCAGGGCTCGGCGATTGTGCATCGCGACGCACGGGACGGACTGCTGCATCTGCGGGTTTTCGTTCGGAGCCCGGTACGGTGAGGCGGCCGACGGGTTTATCCATGTCCATCATTTACGCCCGCTCTCGGAAGTCGGCGAAGAATACGTGGTCGATCCGGTCGTGGACCTTCGCCCCGTGTGTCCGAACTGCCATGCGGTATTGCATCGTCGGGAGCCGCCGTACTCAATCGAGGAAGTCCGGCAGTTCTTGGAGGCGAGGAAGGAACGCAACCAGCCTAAGTGAATCCCATAACGGATGTCGTCGAGACACCTTGCCCGGAGCACGGGTCGGCCCAGGTCTTCCTGTTTCGGAAAGCAGCATTGCAGGGCGCATGAGGGCGCCATTTCGGGCGGAAGAACGCTTCCTTCGCCCTTTCAGGGCGACTGGTTATTCACTCGTCCTCTCCCAGGGTAGGGCTTCGCCCAACCCTGGGCTGGACTCTTCGGCCCCTTCAGGGCCAAGACGGCTTCCGCCGAGAGTCTCCTGCACTGCGACACCGGAACTTGCCGGGAATTTCCTTGCCGCTGCCGCTGGCCGCTATATCATCGCGGGCGACGGTCAGATCGAAACTCGCGGTTTCATGCACGAGGCATTTGTGAAGAATACACACACTCCTGCGGTGCTCCTGGTTCTGGTTGGATTGCTGGCCTTCGTTTCCGGCCGGGGGACACCCGCGGCGGCGGCCGATAAGACCCCGCCGGCAGCGCCGGCCGAGGTCGAGAAACAGTTCGCCGCGCAGCTCGATGCGCCGCTGCTGTTCGTCAAGCGGCATTCCTACAGCGGCATCCACATCTATGACACGTACTACAAGTGGCCGGCCGGCGGGGGCGGGATTTATGTCCTGGAAAACCCGTCGGCGCCGCGGGAACAGTGGAAGATCCGCCCGGTGATCGACCCCACCACGCCGGGCACGCTCGGCGCCGGCATCTACACGCATCCGGAACTGTCGTGGGATGCAACCAAGGTGATCTTCTGCTACAAAGGCAGCCCGACGGGCAACACCTGCATTTACGAGATCGGCATCGACGGCAGGGGGCTCCGCCGCCTGACGGATCCGGGGCCGACCTGCGTCGACTACAAGGGCGCGCACAGCGGCCAGCACGACATCGCGCCGGTCTACCTGCCGGATGGGCGGATCGCGTTTCTCTCAACCCGGCCGAGCGGGCTGGTGCCGTGCGCCAACGAGGGCGTGAGCATCCTGCATGTGATGAACGCCGACGGCTCGGACATCCACCCGATCTCGGTCAACAACGTCAACGAGTTCGACCCGTCGATCCTGCCCGACGGGCGCATCGTCTTCGGCCGGTGGGAATACGTGGACAAGAACGCGCTGACGATCCAGTCGCTGTGGACGGTCAATCCCGACGGCACGCAGGAGACGGCGCTGTTTGCCAACAACATGGTCTTTCCCGAGGCGGTGCTCGATGCGCGGGCGGTGCCGAACTCGCACCTGATCGTGGCCACGCTGGCCAAGCACAATTCCACGCCGCGCGGCTCGATCGCCTTCATCGACCCGCTGCTGGGCAAGAATGGCGCGGCCGCGATCACCAATCTCGAGCACCCGACGCAGCCGACGTTCGACACGGGTGATTCCTGCGAGCCGTGGGCGATCTCGTCGGATGTGGTGATCTTCAGTGGCCGCCCGGCCGGGCAGCAGCGCAACGTGCTGGAGATAATCGACCGCGCCGGGCACCGGTTCGTGCTGCTGTCGGATCCGCAGATCTGCCTGCACTCGCCGATGCTGGTGAAACCGCGAGACCTGCCGCCGGTGATCGCCGACACCACCGACCGCAAGGCGACGACCGGCCGGTTCTTCGTGCAGGATATCTACCGCGGCCTGACCGGCGTGAAGCGCGGCGAGGTCAAATGGCTGCGGGTCATCGAGGAGACCTCGCGGGTCAGTCCCAGCGAAGGCGGCAGCCAGCCGTATAACCAGACGTTCCTGGTGAGCGCCGCGCTGGCGTTCAGCGTGAAAAACTACCTCGGCGTGGTGCCGGTGGAGGAGAACGGCTCGGCGTTCTTCGAGGTGCCGTCGGGGCGGGCGGTGTACCTGCAGGCGCTGGATGCCGATGGCCGGCTGGTGCAGAGCATGCGGACGTTCGTGCAGGCCGCGCCGGGCACGACGCGTTCGTGCGTGGGTTGCCACGAGAACAAGTTCGACGCCTCGCCGAGCAGCGCCGTCCGGCCGCCGCATGCGGACACGCCCAGCAAACTCAAACCCGAATCCTGGGGCAGCGGGTTCATCGACTACCCATCCATGATCCAGCCGGTGCTCGACAAACACTGCGTAAGCTGCCACGGCGGCGAGAAGGACATCGCGGCCGGCATCGACCTGACCGGCGGCTGGACCGAGCATTTCAGCATCGGCTATGAGAACCTGGTCAACCGACGGCAGACGCAACTGGTGGCTTATTGGATCTCGGGCATCGACTGCATGAACGGCACGGCGTTCTGGTCGTCGCAGATCTTCCAGCCGCGGGCGCACGGCTCCGGCTCGGCGCCGCTGGCGAAGCTGCTCATGGATGGCCACAATGGCTACATTAGGGGCCTCAGCCGCACCGAGCGCGACCTGCTCATGGCCTGGATCGACTCCAACGGGCTGTACCACGGAACGTGGGACTACACCAAGTACGGCTGCAACATCGGCGAATGGCCGGCCATCAGGAACGCGCTCGGCGCGGAGATGCAGTCGGCCGGGTGCGTGAAATGTCACGGGCAGGTGTTCGAGAGCGACTGGTTCAACCTGAAGGACCCGCAGTTCAGCCGGATTTTGCGAGCGCCGCTGGCGAAAGAAGCCGGCGGCCTGGGCCTGTGCCGCGATCGCAAGATCACCCGCCAACGTCTGCGCCTGCTGGTCAACGGTTATGCCCACGCCGTGCAGCCGATCGAGGCTTTCGCGCCGCAGCCGCTGGTGTCGCCCGATACCAGCGGGGCGCCGGTGATCACCTTCGGTTCTACCGACGATGCGCACTACAAGGCGATGCTGGCGATCATCCGCGACGGCCGCGACAAGGCCCTGGCCACGCCACGCGTCGATATGCCCGGGGCCGAGATCATCGCCGGCGCCTGCCGCCAGTTCAACCCGCCGCCGCTGCCGGAAAGCCGTGTGTTGCTGGCCGCGAGCATCGGCGAGGACGGCGTGGTCGAGCTTTCGTGGGAACGATCCGCACGGACCATCGGCCTGGAGATGGAACTGCACCGCTCCGACCGGCCGGATTTTACGCCCGGCGAGAAGACGCTGTTGGTGCGCACCGGCCTGTTCAAGTACACCGATGCCCTGCCGCCAGCCGGCCAGCAGCACTACGCGCTGGTGCTCAGCTCATCCGCCCAGCGAAGCACGCCGGCCATGGCGAGCGTCGTCGTGCCGCCGCCGGCCGCCCCGGTCGCGCCCGCCGGTCTGCTGGCCACTCCCGCATCGGCTTCGGTGCGTCTCAAGTGGCAGGCCCCGGCCGGACGGTCGCTGTCGTATCACATCTTCCGCGCCAAGGCCGGCGCTGCCGATTTCCAGAAGCTCACGGCCGAGCCCGTGCATGGGTCATCCTTCGTAGACGGCAGCGCCGAACCCGGCGTGCAATATACGTATGCAGTCCGCGCCGTCAGCGTCCGTGGCATCGAGAGCGGCCCATCCGCATCGGCCACCGCCGCCGCCCGACTCGTGAAAGAGCCCGTCTTCGTGGCCACTTTCGCCCACGACGCCAACGCCACCGTGCCGCCGGTGTCCTCACCGGCGGAATCCGGGAGTCCGAACCCAGTGCCGCCGACGCCCTCAGTGC
>JBIOJL010000243.1:0-9469 GCA_044450885.1 Tepidisphaerales bacterium | reverse complement strand
GCAAGCGTGCGTGGCGACGAAAACTACCGTCGCCCCATTCGGGGCTTTCGTTCGTGCTCCACATCTTCCCAGCGGCTTGCGCCGCTGGCTATTGACCGTTGCCGCTCCGCGGCAAGGAAGTCCGATATCGCCTGCAACCACGGTCGTGAACCCAACGAAGCGGCCGCGAACGGAGTGATGTGGCGCACCTGGGGACCGCCGCGCGCAATCCGGCGCTGGCCGAGCGGGCCTTGACTGGCGGCGATCTGCTCGCGTCGGTGCTGGCCGAATGCCAGGCCCGCGGCGGCGTCATCGAGAGCGAGGCCGAACTCGCCCGGCGCTGTGGCGTATCACGCCCGGCCATCCACGGCGCCATCCGGCGGCTGAGGCTGGCCGGACGATTGCAGTCTGTCAGACGAGGCCGAGCCAACACTCTGGCGTGCCCCGGGGCCTGACCACAAATCCGGGACGGCTGTGCTCCTGGACGACACGGGCTCGGCGCGATGACGCGCCATCGCGGCCGAAACAGAAAAGAGCCGCGGCCCGGGCGAGTCGCGGCTCTTCTGGTGATCTTTGCCCAGCGCGCCGAATTGCCGGCGGTCGGGGTTACTTCGCCAGGTCGGCCAGGATCTTGTTCAGGCCGTCCAGCGAGAGCTTCGTGCATTCCATCGGGGTCTTCTTGTCGGGATAGTTCTCCTGCTCGACCGTGAACCACTCCGTCCCGCCGACCTCGCGGCAGGCGGTGATGACCGCGGGCCAGTCGACCGAGTCCTGGCCGATGTACGGCTTCTTGGTCGCCTTGTCCTTGTCCACCACGGCCGGCTTGAAGTGCGTGGACTTCATGCGCCCGGGGTACTTCTTCATGAGGGCGACCGGATCCAGGCCGGCCGCGACCGTCCAGCCGCAGTCCTGTTGCAGCACCACATCCTTGGTGGTGCGCTCGGCGAAGAGGTCGTAGTAGGTCGTGTTGTCGACCTTCTTGAACTCGCCGGTGTGGTTGTGGTAGCCGCAGGCCATGTTCAGCGGCTTGAGGATCTCGGCGGTCTTGTTGAAGGTCTCGGCGAGCGTCTTGCTCTTCTCGGGGTTGGTGAAATCGCCGTCGCCGGGCACGATGAGGAACTTGCAGCCGATGGTCTGGTGAAACTCGATCGTCCCTTTGAGCGCATCGCCCTTGAAAGAGCCCGTGCCGATGTGCGTGGCGGCCACCTTCAGGTTCAGGTCGTCGAGCTTCTGGCGCAGTTCCTTGGCCTTGCCGCCGTACTTGTGGTAGCCGGCGAACTCGACGCCGGCGAAGCCCATCTTGGCGATCTCGGCCAGCGCCGCGTCGAAGTCCTTGGCGCAGGCATCGCGTACGGAGTAAAGCTGGACGGCGATGGGGATGTCCTTCGCCGGGGCCGCGAAGACCCACCTGGGGAACGCCAGCGCCAAGCCTCCGGCCGCCGCAGCGCCCAGAATCTGCCGGCGGGACCATCGACTCACGTTCAAGGCTGAATTCTCTTCCATTTCCGAACTCCTGTAATGGGGTAAAGATCGTCTCGAATCACCGGACGGCCGGGGACCATGGGCAAGTACGCTTGCCCACCTTTGGCCGCGGCCCGCCAGTGTATTCGATCCATCGCTATGTACCACAGCGGGCCGACGGCGATGAAGGGGTGCCCAAAGATCCGGGCAAGTGCTGCCGATGCCCTCACCGGCAGAGTCGACCGCCCATCAAGACCGCCAGTGACGGCACCGGCGGCACTGTCGCACGGGCGCCCTCGCCAATGTCGACACCTTCGCTAGGATGGTAATGTTATGAAGAGATCGACCTCGCAGAAACTCGCGGCATCCGATCCGGAATTCGCGGCACTCGAACGTCTGGCGCAGAGTGTGTCGATCAAGTCCATGAAACCGCTCTCGCCTCGCAACCAGATGTGGTGGGAGTCGGCCCGGCGCGGTCCCGGCCGACCGCGCAAGCCAGCGGACGAACGCGCCGTTTCCATCCAGATCACGATGGACCCCAAGCTGCTTCACGACGTCGACAACATGGCCGACCAGACCGGCAAGAGCCGATCCGAGATTATCGCCACCGGCCTGCGGAACGCGCTGCGGTCCTATCGGCGCAAGGCCGGCTGACCAAGTTGTGCGGCACACGGTAGAACGTGAAGCGTGCTCCCCGCCGCACCGGCGCTTTGACTCCCTCTCCCGCCGGGAGAGGGCCGGGGTGAGGGCATTTGATCCGCATTTCGTGGTCATGCTTCAATCTTCAGTCACGGATGCCAGATGCCCGGATCGTGCGGTCGGCTGCCGACGCCACCGTCGGTACATTCCCCAACGCGCCGGCACCTACGCCCCAAACTCCCGCTTCAGGACCTCCAGCAGCCGCACATCGCCACGCTGGGTGACGGCCGCTTCAACGCCGCTGCGGACGCGGGGGTCGGACTTGCCTGACTTCATGGCGACAATGGCGGCCGAGGCCGTCTCGAACGAATCGGTGCGGATCAGCGAGAGAAGAAACTCCATCGCCCGGTCATCGCGGAGCATGGCTATGGCGGTCAGCAACACGGAGACGGACTGGCTGTCGAGGTGCGGCTTCCAACGCGCGCGGAGGGCATCGAACGCGCCCGCAACGCGCGAGGCGCCGAGCGCCAGGGCTGCCGCCTCGCTGGTGGATTCGCTGGCGGAGTCGAGGTAGCCGGCCACGAAATCGAGCGATTCCCGGCCGGCCAGGAGCAACAGCGCCGAGAAACACTCGATCATCACCTCGGGTTCGCGATCGCCGACCAGCACCTTCAGGCGCAGCAGCAACTGGCCCTCGTGGCGGCCGGTGGCGGCGATGGCCTGGGCGGCGGCGGCGCGCACCTGGTATTCCTTGTCCACCAGCAGCGGCATCAGGTCCAGCAGCACGGCCGGCCGGCGCTGTCGCGCCAGGGCGATGACACTGGCCGCGCGCAGCGGAATGGCCGTGTCGGCCGGCCTGAGGATGTCCTCGTCCGGCACGAGGGGACTCTCGTGCGGCACCACGGGGCCTTCGGGCTGCATGTGGCGGATGCCGCGCAGAAACACCTCGGCATCGTCGTGGTCCAATTCGTGCAGGGCCCGCACGATCGAGGTCATGGCCTCGCATCCCCGATCGCTGCCCGGCTCGGCCATGTGGCGGTCGAACGCCGCCAGCAGATCGGGGATCAGCTCGCGCAGGCGTTTCTGGCTGGCCAGATGCGCGCCCCTGACCACAACGTAGCTGAGCTTCGATTTCAGGGCCTGGCGGACCAGCTCGCGCATTTCATCCGACGGCTCGGCGGTCTTCATGGCCGCCAGGCGCCGCAACTGTTCCTCGACATTGACGCGGGGTGTGGGCATTGGTGAAGGTTCAGGGTACACGGGATCGGACAAGGATCAATCTTCGGGCGCGCCCCTTCTTCGCGCAGCGGTCCAGGACACTTTCGGCGGTGTCACTGCCGGCTGCCGGTGGGACAGACATTCTTGTCTGTCATCGAATGGCCCGTAGGACAGACATTCTTGTCTGTCGGGGCATTCCTGCCCCTCCGAAGCCATTCGAAGCGCCCCCGCCGATTCTGTCATGCACCCTCGCGCAGGCTGCACTCCTCCGCCGCCATCTGTAGCCGCGATCGCCGATCGCGGTCCCGGCCGTGCAGAAGCACGGCCCTCCCGGATTCGTGGCGGCGCCGCAATCACCCGACCCGCCGCAGCAGCAGGAACGTGCGGTCGTCGACGGGGTCGTGGTGGGCCTGGAGTTCGGCGAGGCGGTGGTCGAGGGCGGCCACGAGGTCGCGCGTGGGGCGCGGGTCGGCCGCGAATCGCTGGAGTTCGGCAATCAGGCCGGTGATGTCGAGATACTCGCCGCTGTCCAGCGGGAGTTCGGTCAGGCCGTCCGTGAACAGAGCCAGCAGTTCGCCGGGCAGGATGCTGGCGCTGGCGATCTCGAAGGCGCCGCTGTGCAGACTGAGAGGCAGGTGATTGGCCTCATCCAACGAGCGGACCTCGCCGGTGGCGGAAAGGATCAGCGGGGCCGGGTGGCCCGCACTGACGTACTCGATCCGGCCGGTCGAGGGTTCGACCAGCATGGCGATCATGGTGACGAAACTGTCGCCGGGAAGCCGCGCGTGAAGATAGTTGTTGAGGCTCTGGATCAGGGTCGCCAACCCCAGGCCCGAGGAAACCGCACTGTGGACGATGGCATGCAGGCTGGAGGCGACCAGGGCCGCCGAAAGGCCCTTGCCGCAGACGTCGGCAATGGCCAGGAGCAGGCGGCCGTCGGACGTGGGGATGGCGTCGACATAGTCGCCGCCGACCCAGCGGCACGGCGCAAAGCCGATGGCGACGTCGAGGCCGGGGACCGCGGGATTCTCGGGCACGAGGCGCAACTGGATCTGCCGGGCGCGTTCCAGGTCGCGTTCGACGACCGCGTGTTCCTGGGCGGCCCGGCGGGCGGCCCAGGCGGCATCGGCCTGGCAGAACTGGCGGGCGGCGAGCGTCGCCAGCGCGAGCCATTCGCCCGTGCCGTATTCGGGCGGCAGCATGACGTAGAGCAGGTCCAGGGCGGCGCCGGCATCAGTAAGGGGACAGGCAATCGTCGCCATGGGCCGGACGTTGGCGACGATGCTGACCTGCAGGTCGGCGGCGGCGTCGACGTTGCTGGCCAGGACGGCGCTGCGCTTCTGCCGGATCGCGCGGAGCACGCTGCGCGAGAGGTACGGTTCTTCGCCGCCGACCCGGCGCTCGCCCAGCACGGCGGCGTTGTCGTCCTGGTCGATGCGGACGACGGCGGCCCAGCGGCCATGGACGAGCCCGCCCACCATGAGCTCACAAAGGGCCGCGGTACGCTGGGACAGGTCGGGAAGCTCGAGCAGTCGCTGGCCGAATTCGCTGAATTTCAGCAGGTGCGCGGCGTGGACCTGCGGAGCGGGGACTTCGTCGAGGGTCTTGATGGTGCCGGCGGCGTCGCGGACGGGAAGGCGCGGCGCGCTGAGCATGGTCATGGCCGGGGAGAGCGCCTGGAGCGTGAGCGTGAACGGGCCGATGCCGACCTGGCCGCCGTCGGGCAGTTCGTATTCAGTGACGCGGATGCCGCCGACGTTGATGCCGTTGCGGCTGCCCAGATCGCGGGCGAGCAGCCGGCCGGAGGCCAGCTCGATGATCTCCGCATGCCGGCGGGAAACCATGGCGTGGTCGAGCCGGAGGTCGGCATCCGGCGCCCGGCCGATGAGCATGCGCGGCGGGCTGAAGCTGACCTCGCGCTCGCGGCCCTCGATATCGCGCAGGCGGAGGATGCGCGGGTTCGCCCTTCGCGTGGTGGAGTCGGAAGTGGCCATGGCGATATAGTCTCAGCTTGTCGGAGCGGAAGCAATATCGCCCGCTCAAGTCAGTAGTCCGTCGGTCCATGACACTTTCGGCGTCGCCCCTGCCAGATTCTGGTGGGACAGACATTCTTGTCTGTCATCGAATGGCTGAGCGAGGGGCATTCCTGCCCCTCCGAAGCCATTCGAAGGGAATCCGCGCCGTTACCGGATCGACTTCAGCAGCACTTCGTAACGCGGATGGCCGCGGATCTTGTCCAGATCGGCATCGTGCTCGATCCACCCCTTGTGGGCAAAACCGTGTTTCAGTGCATTCTCCAGGCAGTCGATGGCCTGCTCGACGCGTCCTTGCAGCGCGTACACACAGGCCACGTTGTACAGCGTGACGGGCTCGTCCGGATCCATCGCCAGGGCTCGGCTGGCAGATTCCAGGGCACGATCCGACTCGCCAAGCTGGCACAGTACGACCGCACCGAGGTACATGGCCCGTCCGTCGTCGGGGTGCAGATCGAGGTGGCACTCGACGACTTGGATGCATCGCTGTGCGGCCGCCTGGGCATCAGCTTTGCGCCCCAGGCCGGCGTAGATCGAGACCAGGTGCGAGGATGCCTGATAGTCATCCGGCCGCAACTGACATGCCTGCTCGAACAGGTGCGCCGCCTCCAGCAACTTCCCCTGCGCCAGGCAGGAGCGGCCGAAGAAATAGACCGCCTCGAACAGCGCTGGATCGAGGCGCATGGCATTCTGGAACTCCTGCTCGGCCTCGGCGAATTGCTTCTTCAGGGACACCGCCAGACCCCTGGCGACGTGGGCCTCGGCCAGAGAGGGGTCGAGTTCGAGTGCCCGGCGGCTGGCCGCGTCCGCCTGCTCCAGGTTGGCCTCGCTGGTGTCCCAGTACATGAACAGCAGCGAGAAACAGTCGGCCAGCCCGGCATGTGCCCGGGCATAGCCGGGATCCACGGCAATGGCGCGGGAGAACATGGCTCGGGCAAACTCAAACCCGCGGCGGCGGAACTGGTGGAAGAACTGCCGGCCGCGAAGATAGAACTCATAGGCCCGGACATCGGCGGGGGCGGCTTTTTCGATGGCCCGCTTTTCCTTGTCGCCGAGGATCCCCCGCAACGCTTTGACGATGTTGTGGGCGATCTCGTCCTGGATGGCGAAGACGTCGTGCAACTCGCGGCTGAAAACCTCGGACCAGAGGTGAAACCCGTCGGCGACGTTGACGAGCTGGGCGGTGATGCGCAGGCGGTTGCCCGCTTTGCGAACGCTGCCTTCAAGCACGGCGCCGACATTCAGTTGCTGGCCGATCCGGCGGACATCCTCATTGCGGCCTTTGAAGGCGAACGCGGATGTCCTGGACGCCACCCGCAGGCCCTCGACCCGGGTGAGGGCGCTGATCAACTCCTCGGCCAGCCCATCGCTGAAGTACTCGTTTTCGGCATCCGAGCTGACGTTCTCGAAGGGCAGCACCGCCACCGATGGGGAGGCCGGCTGAGAAGCGCTGCGGCCCGGCGATCCGTCGGCCGCCGATGCCGCCAGGGCGTTGGGCCCGGCGGCCGAAAAGGCACTTTGCCCCAGCGAGGTCAGCACGGCGACGATTTCACGGAACGACTGATAGCGCCGGTTGGGATCCTTCTCCAGGCAGCGGAGGATAAGGCGGTCCAGTTCCGCCGGGCGGTTTCGTCCGGACTGGCTGAGTGAAGACGGCGGTGCGTGCAGGATGGAGGCGATGGTGTCTGCAAACGTGGGCTCGGCAAAGGGCCGCTGACCCATGACCATCTCGAAAAGCACGCAGCCGAAGGCAAAGATGTCGCTGCGGACGTCGGCCGGCTGGCCGCGAACCTGTTCGGGCGACATGTACGCCACCGTTCCCAGCATGGCCCCGGTCTGGGTCTGAGTCGGGGCGCTGCTGGGATCGAGCGATTCCGGCGTTTGCTCCTGCAGGCGGGCGAGACCGAAGTCGAGAATCTTCACCACTCCGTCCGCGGCGATGAAGAGGTTGCCGGGTTTGAGGTCCCGGTGGATGATGCCCCTGGCGTGGGCGTTGCTCATTCCCTGGGCAACCGCGGTGGCGATCTCGATGGCCTGTCGCCATTCAAGCGGTCCATCCTTGAGCACGTCGCTGAGCGTCCTGCCCTCCAGCAGCTCCGTCACCGCATAGGCGACGCCCTGCTCGCTGCCGACATCATGGATCGTCAGGATGTTGGGATGTGACAAGGCCGCGACGGCCTTGGCCTCGCGCTGGAATCGGGTGAGTGCGGCGGGATCGCCGGCGAGCTTGTCGGTTAGCACCTTGATGGCGACGTCACGGTCAAGGCGCGTGTCGTGGGCGCGGTAGACCTCCCCCATTCCGCCGGCCCCGAGCGGTGAGACGATTTCGTACGGACCAAATCGCGTATGTACGGCCACGGCCATCTGGAGTCTTCCTCCTTCCGGCGGCATGTGAGTATCGGAATTGGGGGCCGGCCGTGCATCCGGCAATGATGTGGGGCAATGCGCACCCGAGCCACCACGAGGTGCTTTTCCCGAAAGACGCTAGGCGCGCGGCGAGGGACAGTCAAACGGCTCCGGGAGGGTCGTGCTTCTGCACGACCGGGGGCGCGCTCGGCGATCGCGGCCGCAAACCGTCGCGGCGGCCGTCAACCGTCAACTACCGCCCTTACACCAGCTTCTCCGCGATCTGGATCGCGTTGGTCGCGGCGCCTTTGCGGATCTGGTCGCCGGCGACGAAGATCTCGATGCCCCGGCCATCCTCGCGGCTGATGTCCTGACGAATCCGCCCGACCAGCACCAGGTCCTGCCCGGACGCTTCCAGCGGCATGGGGAAGTGGTTGGCGGCCGGGTTGTCCACAATCCTCACACCGGGAGCTTTCTTGAGAATTTCGCGCACCTCTGCCGGCGTCATCGGCTTCTCGAACTCGATGTTGATCGACTCGCTGTGGGCCCGCGGAACCGGGACGCGCACGCAGGTCGCCGCCACCATGATCTTCGGGTCGCCGAAAATCTTGCGGGTCTCGTTGACCATCTTGTTCTCTTCCTCGTTGTAGCCGTTCTCGGCGACCTTCGAGTTGTGCGAGAAGAGGTTGTTCACGATCTGGTGGGGAAACTTGTTCTTCTGTATGGGCTGGCCATTGGCGTACGCCTTGATCTGCTCGTCCAGTTCCCACAGCCCCCAGGCGCCGGCGCCGCTGACGGCCTGGTAGGTGCTGACGATCACCCGGCGCACCCGGTTGGACTTGTAGAGCGGCCACACCGGCACGTTCATGATGATCGTCGAGCAGTTGGGATTCGCGATCAGCCCCGTGTGCTTCTTGATCGCCTCGGGGTTGACCTCGGGCACGACCAGGGGAATGCCATCCTTCATGCGGAAGGCCGAGGAGTTGTCCACGACGATGGCGCCGGCCTGAACGGCGATGGGGCCGAATTCCTTGGAGATGGAACCGCCGGCCGAGAAGAGCGCGATATCGACGCCCTTGAAGGAGTCCTTGGTCAGTTCTTCGACGGTGTACGTGGTGCCTTTGAAGTCGATTTTCTTGCCGGCCGAGCGCACAGAGGCGAGCAACTTGAGGTTCTTGATGGGGAAGTTGCGCTCGGCCAGGACGTTGAGGAATTCCTGGCCGACCGCACCGGTGACACCGACGACGGCTACGTTGACGGACATGGTGTACTCCTGCGAGTTAAAAAGAAACGCCACCGACGAGAACCCCGGGCCGCTTGGTCACCATTGCCTTGATGGGTGAACGGCGAGACAGGCATTCCTGATTCTGCAAGTGCCGCCGACGCCCTCGTCGGCGGAATCCAGTCGCGTTCCCACGCGATTCCGCGGCGTCCGTCGGCCCACTCTGACCGCCGACCGGGGGTTCTTCAGCAGGATCATTCTTGTCTGTCGTTTGACCCATCACAGGTTGCGTGACTGAGCACTAGCGCTTGGTCGTTTTCATCGATGGCCATCCGTGCCGCGGGCCAAAGGGGCCGGCGGCGAAAAACAAATCCAGAGGGGAATATTTACGCGATTTGGGCGGGAATGCAAGGGCTGGTTCGGAGTCCTTGGTTCGGCCCTGGTTCGGAGTCCCGGTCCGTGACACTTGCGGCGGATGTGGCTCTTGGCCCTGCCGGGGCCTAATAACCCAGCCCTGGGTGGGGCGACCCCCAACCCTGGGTGAGAATCAGTGAATAACCACCCGCCCTTC
>JBIOJL010000242.1:0-9565 GCA_044450885.1 Tepidisphaerales bacterium | reverse complement strand
CACCGTCCAGCGCGGCGCCCTGGGGTTGGCAATCCCCATGACGGCCGCCCCCACCGCATCGGTGGCCACGGGTTCCAACCCCGCGATGAAGACTCCGGGTTTGGTGTACGCGACCTTGCCGATCCACGGCCCCTCGCCGCCGCTCATGGAGGTGATGCCGTCGATCAACGCCAGGTGAATCGGCCGCGCCCCGCAGATGTCGGTGACGATCCGCTGCACGAGAATCCCCGGATCGGCCGGTTCTTCCGCCCGTTTCAACTTGTAACCGGGCAACTGGTATCGCCCGATGGCCGGGTCCGATTGCCATCCGGTCGTGTGCAGCAGTCCCCGCCCGGCCGTTGCCAGCTCGCTGCCGGCCTCGTCCCCGTAGATCGAATTCGGCGTGATCCCGAAAAGGTTCTTCATCGACAGCGTGATGCCGGCCGTGGCGTGCTGCTTCAGTTTGCACAACGACACCATCACGTCCGTCTCTTCGTAGGCATGGTTGAACTGGAACGAGGAGAACAGCAACCCGCCGCCGGGCACTTTCATCTCGGAATACTTCTTGGCAAGCCCAAGATTTCGCGTGTTTTCGAATTCAACCTTCCCCAGCGCCAGCAGCGCATTCACGTCCCAGCCGGCCTCGCCCAACGACTGTTCGAGGACGAGCCGGCTTTGGGTCGATTCGACAAAGCGCACGCGCCGGGCGCCCGCGTCGAACAGCAACCCGCACAGCGCGGCCGCCGTCGAGAAATGCGTCATCACGCTCTCGCCCACGGGCCGGGCAAACACGCGCCTGAAGTCCGTCCCGGTCAGGTTCACCTTCACCGTCACCGTCTTGTCCTTGACCAGCGAGCCGATGCCGCCGATCAGGCCGAACGCCTGACGCATGGCCGCCAGAACCTCCGGCCCGTAGCCTTTGCACGCGACGATGGACACCTTGGCGCCGGCCGCGCTGATCGGCGCAGGTTCCCCCGCCAGCGCGGCGCGCGGAAGCACTACCGTCGCGGCCGCGGCGGCGCTGCCCCGGAGGAACTGCCGCCGCGTAAAGCCCCCAAGCCGCAGGCAAGAACCGGAGATCGGCTCCGGCACGGTCGCGACTTTGACTGCTGTGCTTGAACGGCTGCACTCGATTCGGTGGTTCATCGGCATCTCCACGATTGTGCCAAGTCTGATTGAAATGATACGTTAGCGTTCCGGCCTTGTCTCCAAATCATACCCGCTGCCCGTCATCGAGTACCACCAGGTGCATGACGGACTATAGAAAATGAACGTAAATTCACCAATTTTTCCCTTGGCCGACAGATGACCGCCTGTTAATATAACATTAATCGTCCGTATAGGACGTGCAGGTTTCATGGGCGTGAAGAGATCGAGGCACAACCGGGATTAACGCATCCAACTGTGAATACAGCAGTTATGGTAGCGCGTCCCACCGTTGGTGTTGTTTTGAGGAGACCTCATGTCATTCAAATGTGACCGGCATGCTGGTGTTGGCAGAGTTCGGACGTGGCCCCGGCGAAGAACATACCAGAGATTCCAACAGGCGATCGAAACCGCTTGGCCGGCAGCCGGCCTGCGCCCCCGCGTCGAGTCCCTCGAGGCCCGCCAACTGCTTGCCGCCGACGTTGTCATCAGCGAGATCATGTACCATCCAGGCTATGGCGATCCGCTGCAGACCTCCGGATACATCCCTGAAGACCCCAACAAGGAATACGTCGAGATCTACAACCGCGGCGCCGCGACCAGTCTGAAAGGCTGGCAACTCAAGGGAGTCGGGTTCACGTTCCCGGATGTGACGCTCAACGCCGGTGCCTATCTGGTGGTCACGGCCGACCCGGCCACCTTTCACGGCACCTACCCCGCGGTCACGAACTATGTCGGCGGCAATTGGAGCGGACACCTGGCCAACGGCGGCGAAACCCTCGAACTCGAGGACGCCTCGGGCAAGCGAGTCAACACCGTCAGCTACGCCACGCAGGGCGACTGGGCTCAGAGGCGGCGTGATCCGGTCGATGCCGCCCATCCCACCTGGTGGCAGGGCTGGCACTGGGAAACAGGCGCCGATGCCGGCGGCAAATCCATCGAACTGATCAACCTCGCCCTGCCCAACGATTGCGGCCAGAACTGGACGGCCAGCATTCCCGATGGCGGCACCCCAGGGCAGCCCAACTCGGTCGCCGCCGCCAACATCGCGCCCATGATCGAGTCGGTCAAGCACTATCCACTTGTGCCCACCTCCAGCCAACCCGTCACCATCACGACCACGATCGTTGACGAGCAGCCGACGGGACTTTCCGTCACCGCATGGTATCGGCTCAACCTGAACCCCAAATCGCCGGCCAGCATTACCTCAAGCGGCACGACCGCCACCGTGACCATGCCCGGCCATGGCTACGCCAACGGCGATCGCGTCTACGTCTGGGGCACAACCCAGAACCAGTACAACGGCAGCTTCGTCATCAGCAACGTCACGGCCAACACCTTCACCTATACGATGAGCGGCACGGCGGCCACCGCCACCGGCCCCACCCTCATCGGCAAAGCCGGCGGGATCTTCACTCCCGTGACCATGTACGACGACGGGCAACACGGCGACGGGGCCGCCGGCGATGGTGTGTTCGGCGCGACCATTCCAGCGCAGCTTACTGGCCGGATCGTGGAGTATTACGTCCAGGCGACCGACGCGGACGGCCGCACCCGCTTCTGGCCGGCGCCGACCGACGCCGCCGGCACGCAACACGGCGCCAATGCCCTGTATCAGGTGGACGACACCGTCTACACCGGCACGCAGCCGATCTATCGCTTCGTCATTCCCATGGACGAATGGATCGACTGGTCGACGATGATGGATTCGGGCAACGGCGCCGAGCGCAGCGACGTGCAGATGAACGGCGCATTTGTTGCCATCAACGGCACCGGGACCGACCTGCGTTACCTGGTCGGGCTGCGCAATCGCGGCAACGGGGCGCGCAACAAGAGGCCGCACAGCCTCCATCTGAACATCCCCAACGATCATGCCTGGCGCGGCATTACCGGCCTGGACCTCAACGCCCGCTACGTTGAACTGCAACTGACCGCCAACGTGCTGGCATCCCTCTCCGGATTGCTGGCCCCCTACGGCGAGGCCGTCCAGGTGCGCGTCAACGCCGTCAGCGGCGGGCCCAATGTCGTGCCCAATGACACTGGAAGCGTCCAGTTCGGCTCCTACTTCGCGTTTGAGCCTTATGACGCCGACTGGGCCGCCCGGCATGTGCCGGACGATCCCAACGCCAACATGTACAAGGCCATGAACCGCTTCTCGCCCAACGCCGATCTGGTCTATCTGGGCGCCAATCCCGCAACCTACCGCGGTTCGCTGTCGAGTCCCAGCGGCTATGAGAAACAGACCAACAGCAGCCAGAACGACTGGTCAGACCTAATCCAGTTGACCCGGATCCTGGGCACGCCGGATTCCGGCACGACCGGCACGTTCACCGCTCCGCTCGACGTGGCCGCGGTCGAAAGCGCGGTCAATGTGGACCAATGGATGCGCTACTTCGCCTTCAACATCCTGGTCGGCAACCGCGAGGGCGCCTTGGGCGGCGACAAACCCGGTTACGGATGGACCGACGACGACTACTCGCTCATGTCTGGCGTGACCGATCCACGGTTCCAGTTGGTCGTCCACGACCTCGAAGTGACGCTCGGCCGCGGCGATGAAACCGGCGATCCGACACTGCCGATCTATCCCACGAATTTCACCAGCGTGCCCGTGATCGAGCGCTTCATCAAGAGCCAGGCTTTCGCGCCAAAATACTACGCCGCGCTGCTGGATCTGGCCAACACCACGTTCCTGCCCGAACGCGTAAACGCATTGATGGACCAGCTCCTGGGCGGCTGGGTGACGCCCAGCGTGATTCAGAGTATGAAGGATTTCGTGGCCACGCGCCGGACCAATGTCCTGGCGATGATCCCGCAATCCATCAGCATCACCACGGCGCCGGCGCTGGACGCCGCCTCGGGCTATCGCAAGGCGGCCGGCGTCACCGCCTCCCTGGCCGGCAAGGCCGATGCCGTCAACACCCGAGCGGTGAAGGTCAATGGCGTATCGGCGACATGGACGGCATGGACAGCAACATGGTCCGCGCCCGGCGTCGCCCTGAATCCCGGCATCAACCGCGTTCTCATCCAGTCGTTCGACGGCGGCGGGATGGAAATCGACCGCTCGACCATGGACATCTGGTACGACAAGGGCAGCATAACGACTATCGCGGCCGGCACGCTCTCGGGAAACACCCGTTGGACCGCCGCCGCCGGCCCCTATTCGGTGTTGGGCAACGTCACCATCGCCGCCGGAGCCACGCTCACCATCGACCCGGGAACCACTATCTATTTCGCAAACGGCGCGAGGATGACCGTCAACGGGCTTCTGACAGCGCAGGGAACCAACTACCTCGCCGGCGGCTCCAGCGGGCGCATCCGCTTCACCCGCCAGCCCGCAACAACGAACGTCTGGTCGGGCCTGACCTTCGACGACACGCACCAGGCCAGCGGACCTCATGATGACAACCAACTGGCATACACGGACGTCGAATACACCAACGGCAACGCCACGCTGAACCTCGAAACCGCCCGGCTCACGCTCGATCACGACACGTTCTTCAACGTCACCGGGAAACTGGCCTACATCCACTTCCCGCAGATGAAGATACTCAATAGCGTCTTCGGGGACCTGCCGAACAACTATTACTTCGACTGCTACAACATGGCCGCCGATGGATGGTTCATCGTCGATGGCAATCTTTTCGGCGCCAACACCGGCGACACCGACGTGTTCCACATCAATCGCCTGAGCGTCAAAGGCGGACCGTCGGCGATCTTCACCAACAACGTGTTCACCGGCGCCGGCGATGACATCATCGACAACAACGAGTCCGACAGCCACGTCGAAGGCAATCTCCTGATGAACGCCGCCACCGTCGGCGGGCATGGCGCCTCGGCCGGCATCACCAGCGGCCCCGGTGGCAACCCGCCCAATCCGGCCAACATGTACACGCAGCACCTGACGATCGTCCGCAATATCTTCTACCGCAACATGTACGCGATTCTCCCCAAGACCGGGGTGTACGCGACGGTCATCAACAACGTCTTCTGGGGCAACACCGGCGCCATTCTCTTCGATGAACCGCCTCGAACCGATTCCGGCGGCGGCCGGTTCGTCGATGTCGAGAACTGCATCTTCTGGAACCAGAAGCCCGAGCGCAACGGCACCACGGCCACCGACGATTACGGCACCGGCACCTTCGTCAACGCCTTCCCGGGCGCCAGCTACGCCACCGACCTGCTCGACGGCCACAGTCAACTGGTGGTCAAGAACTCGCTGTTGCCGCCGGAACTGTACACCAGTTCCGTGCTGCCGGCGGGCTTCTTGCAGAGTTTCCCCGGCAACATCAGCAGCAACCCGACTCTCCTGCGCGAAGAGCAGACGGCCAACGTGCCCGTCGCCGACCCGAAGTACGCCGCGGGTTTCCCCGGCTTTGCCGATGCCGGTTATCTCCTGGGCGACAAAGTGCCCGATGCCCGCCTGCTCCCCGGCTCGCCAGCGATCGGCAGCGGCATCAACGGCGTCGACATGGGGTTCTACACGCCCACCACCGCCAGCATCGGCGGCGTGCCCGCGTCGCCCACGTCGCAGACCAGCGCCACGCTCACCATCGCCGGCCTGGACATCGCGGGCTACAAATACAAGATCACCGGGCCCGGCCAGAGCGGCGCCTGGAGCAACGAGATCGGCGCTCTGCAGACGGCCACCAACATCTCCGTTGACACCGCCACCGGCGTGGTCACACTCACAGTCCCCGGCCACGGGTATGCGACCGGCGACACGATCGAGGTCACCGGCGTTGACCGTGAATGCTACAACGGCGCCTTCCCGGTCACGGTGCTGGATGCCAACAGGTTCACGTACACGGTGACGCAGGCCAATACGCCGTTCCAGAATCCCGGCCTGATCGACATCTGGGTGCGCAAACCGCAAGGCATCCGACTCAATGGACTGGCCGCCGGAACCTACACCGTCTCCGTCATCCGCAAGAACGTCAAAGGCGTCTGGCAGGACCAGAACAGCCCCACGGTCGCCACCTGGACCGTCAACCCGGCGCCGCCCGTGCGCATCAACGAGATCCTCGCCCGCAACAAGACCGCCGTCGTTCACAACGCCGCGACGCCGGCCATCATCGAACTCTACAACCCCGGCTCCGGCAGCGTCGACCTCTCCGGGATGAGCCTCACCACCGACTCGACCGTTCCGCCAACCAACAACGTCTTCACCTTCCCCGCCGGGACGCTCATTGGCGCGAACCAGTATCTTACGCTCTACGCCGACAGCCGGACGACGGCCGGGGAAATCCATCTCGGCTTCGGGCTGACCGAAACCGGCGACCATGTCTTCCTCTACGACACCGCCGCGCGCGGCGGCGCCCTGATCGACTCGGTCACCTTCGGCCTGCAACTCAGCGACCTCTCCATCAGCCGGCGAGTGGATGGATCATGGGGACTGAGCGCGCCCACCATCGGCTCGGCCAACATCGCCCTGCCCGTGGGCAACCCGGCCAAGATGAAGATCAACGAGTGGCTGGCCGACGAAAAGGTGCTCTTCGCCGACGACTTCATCGAGTTGTACAACCCCGAATCCCTCCCCGTCGACATTGGCGGCAGTTACCTGACGGATAATCCGGTGGAGTTGCCGCACATCCAGCAGTTCGACCCGGCGCGGCTTGCCGCGCAGAAGCTACCGCCGCTGACCTTCGTTGCCGCCGGCGGGCTCGGGGTGTTCAAGGCCGACGGTTTCACGCCCGACGTTGTGAACAGCGAGGCCGACACCCCCGAAGCAAACCACCTCAGCTATAAGATCTCCCCGCGCGACGGAATGATCGGCCTGTACGACTCGGCGATGAAGCTCGTCGACACCATCTACTACGGCCCGCAGAGTACCGACGTCTCGCAAGGCCGCGGCCCGGATGGCACCGAGCAATACCTGACCTACTCGCTGCCAACCCCAGGCGTGGGCAACCCGGGCATCACCACGATTTCCAACGTCACCAGCACGCCGATCTTCGGCGTCAACCAGGTGTGGAAGTATCAGAACACGGGCAATCTCGACGCAGTGCAATGGCGCGCTCCGGCCTACAACGATTCGGCCTGGGCCAGCGGTCCGGGCGTGCTCTACCACGAGGAACGCATGCCGGCCAACCTGCAAGGCACGGCCCTGCCCAACTACACCAGCGCCCAGATCACCTATTACTTCCGAACGCATTTCACCAGCAACACCACGCCCGACAACACCACGCACCTGTTCCTCGCCAACGTCTACGTCGACGACGGCGCCGTGCTGTACCTCAACGGACGGGAAATCTGGCGAACCTATGCGTCGCAATTGACCGCCTGGCCGGGTTATCCAACCTACGGACAGCTCGCCGAAAGTCACGAGTTCGACGGCCCGGTCCTGCAATCCATCGACATCGATCTCAGCCAGTTCTCGCCCAATCCCTTGCTGAAGGGAGACAACGTTCTGGCGGTGGAAGTCCACCAGGTCAACAACGCCAGCAGCGACATCGTCTGGGGCTGTTCGCTCGAGGTTCGAACGGGGTCGGTCACCACCGTACCCGTCAATCCCGTTCCCGCCGGCATCACCAATCTCATGTCCGGCCTGCGCATCACGGAGTTGATGTACGACCCCACGACCAGCGACGATTACCAGTATATCGAACTGCAGAACACCGGCTCGACCACGCTCGACCTGACCGGCGTCCGGCTCTCCGGTGCGGTGGATTTCCTCTTCCCGGCAATGACGCTTGCCGCCGGGCAATACGTCGTGGTGGCGGCCAACGCGGCCGCCTTCGTGTCGCGCTACGGCGCCGGCCCGCGCGTCGCCGGCCAATACACCGGCAAGCTCGCCCACAAGGGCGAACGCGTCATCCTGCAACTGCCCGCGCCCTACGACGCGGCCATGTTGCGTTTCGACTATTCCAGCGCCTGGTATCCCCAAACCAAGGGCGGAGGCTATTCGCTGGTCATCCAGAACCCAACGTTCACGCCCGCCTACTGGTCCGACTCGGCCGCCTGGCGGGCCAGCAGCCAGCCCGGCGGCTCGCCCGGCCAGGCGGACCCGGCCGCGACCCCCGCCACCGTCGTCATCAACGAGTTCCTGACCAATCCCCAAACCGGCCCGGCCCAGCAGTGGGTCGAGCTCTACAACTCCAGCACCGGCCCCGTGGACGTCACCGGCTGGTATCTCAGCGACGATCTGGCCAATCTGCGCAAGTACGCCATCACCAAGCCGACGGTCCTGGCGTCCCATGAATACCTGCGCCTCAACGCCGCGGACACCTTCGCCAGCTCCTCGGCGCCAACGCCATTCGCCCTCAACGGCGGTGGCGGCGCCCTGTACCTGTCCTCGGCCAACGGCGATGGCAGCGTCGGGCCATACCGCGCCGTGGCCACATTTGGCGCATCCGATGTCAACACGTCCTTCATCCGCTACGTCACCAGCACCGGCCGGGTCGATTACGTCGCCGCCGCATCGCCCACGCCAGGAGGACCGAACGCCGCGCCGAAGACCGGGCCGGTCGTCATCAACGAAGTGATGTATCACCCCCCCATGGGCGACAAGCAGTATCTTGAACTGTACAATCCGACCATTACTGATGTACAACTGTGGGATCCCGCCGATCCGGCCCGGACCTGGGCATTCACCGAGGGCCTCAGCTTCGCCTTCCCGCAGGGCGTTCTCCTGCCGGCCGGTGGCTGCCTGCTCGTGGTCATGAGCGATCCGGCGGCCTTCCGCAGCGCGTACGGCATACCCGCGTACATCCCCATCTACGGCGGCCCCGGCATCGGCAATCTCGACAACGCCGGCGAGCGCATCGAGCTGTCCAAGCCCGCCGATCCCGAATTCGGCAGCGCCGCCGCCGTGCGCGTCGACTCCGTCTGGTATGACAACCAAGCCCCGTGGCCGGCAGCCGCGGACGCGGGCGGCGCGGCCCTGTCGCGCCGCTCGGCCAGCGCCTACGGCGACGACGTCGTCAACTGGGCGGCGGAACCCAGCGGGTCCCCCGGACTGCCCAACTTCATCACCACCATTCCCGGCATGCCGGGCAACAATTCCTGGTTCATCGCCCAGGTCGGCGGCAACGTCGAGGTCCGCACCGGCTCGGCCGCCGGGCCGCTTGTCGGCAGCTACCCCGTCGCATCCCTCAACGGGCTGCTTTTCAACGGCGGCAGCGGCAACGATTCCCTCACCCTCACCACCCCCCTGCCGTTCTCCCCCATCCGGTAGCGCAGGCACCGCCTCCTCCGTTATCTCAGGCTTTGATTCTCTCTTGATCTTCTCCGCCCTTATCTCCGTTTCTCTGCGCCTCCGCGTCGAGATCGCATCTTCGGACCGCGTTGTATCTGTTGGCGGTCGATCTTTTCTCACGTTCCGCGACTCCGCATTGCATTCCAGCCTGACGACAAAGTTATTCTTCCGTGACACCTCACTGCTTTCTCTTAGTCTTGCTCTCTTCGTATTGCTTCTTGAGTTCCGGGCTCAGCGGGTACACAT
>JBIOJL010000241.1:0-9616 GCA_044450885.1 Tepidisphaerales bacterium | reverse complement strand
TTCGGAGGGGGTCGGCCTCGCTCCGGTACGCAATCTGGACTGCCGCCTGTGCTGCAGTGCTCGTGATGCCGGTGTTTTCGCTGCTGCTTCCGTCATGGCGGATTCTGCCGGCGTGGGCAGGCGCCAAAGCGGCAACACCCGCCACGCCGCAGGCTGTGATCGCACCGCAGTTGCCCCCGCCCGGCCATACGATGCCTCCCGAGATTGTGGAGACACCCGTGCGGGCGGCGAGTCTGGCGACGCCCGTGCCGGCGACGGAGGCGCGTCCGCAACCGCAACCTGTGGGTGCCATTCGCGATGCTGTGCCCACTTTGGTCAATCTGCCTGAGCCCGCCGGCAATGGCCCCGGTTTTGCGCGGGTGCTGCCAGGCCTCATCGTCTGGGCGTATCTGGCTGGGACGATCATCCTGCTGTTGCGCAGGGCGCTGGCGGCAGTGTTGCTCTGGCACGTGGTCAGGCACGCCAAGGCTGCTTGTGGCGGCGCGTTTCGTCGGGTACTGGATCGCTGCATGGAGCGTATCGGGGTGCGCCGCCGGCCCGTACTGTTGCTGGGAGAGCCCGGGTGCATGCCGATGACGTGGGGCACATTGTGGCCGTCGATCTTCCTCCCTGGGGAAGCAACGGACTGGACGGAGGATCGCCTCCACATCGTGCTGCTTCACGAATTGGGACACATTCGTCGGCGCGATTGCCTGAGCCAGTGGTTGGCCGATTTCGCCGCGGCAATGCAGTGGTTCAATCCACTGGTGCATTTGGCCGGGCGACGCATGCGCATCGAACGCGAGATCGCCTGTGACGACCTGGTGCTTTCGCTGGGCAACCGATCGAGCGAATATGCGTCGCACCTGCTTCAGGTTGCCGCCGCAGCAACGCGTGGGCGTTTGACGGCGGCCGCGATTTCCATGGCGCGGCCGGGAAGCCTGGAGGCGCGTATCCGCGGCATACTCGACGTGTCGCGTTCGCGGCGGTCTCCGGGCCGCGTGGCGATTACGGTTCTGGTGGGGCTGCTGCTGGGGGTCGCCCTGCCGCTGGCGATGCTCCGTGGCCGGGGCGGGCGTGCGCAAGCGGCCGATCCGGCGCCCGCGATGGATGCGTTCTTCGAACTGACGGTCGTCGAGGCGGCGAGCAAGAAGCCCATCGAGAATGCGACTGTGAAGTTCAAGTGGGGCGACAAAGTCGCCACCAGCCGCACGGACGCCAAGGGGCGATGCCGGCTGGGGTTGCCGTCCAAGGGGCTCAAGAGCTTCACTGTAAACGTCATGTACGATGGTTTTGTTCCTGTTGCCGCGGATTGGCCGGAGATCTCGGCCGCGGACCCGCTGCCGGAGGAATACATGATCGCGCTGGAGCAGGCGACGACGCTGGGGGGCATCGTTCGTAATGAAGACGGACAGCCAATCGAAGGCGTTACAGTTAGCTTTCTCTGTTCCGATCGGGATCATGACAAGCGCCCGCGGGTATCGATCTGGGAACTGACGGCGACGACCGATCGCGAGGGGCGCTGGTCGGCCACATTGTTCCCGGCGGGCCGCTTCAGCGTCTCGATTCGGCTCTCGCACCCGGAGCATGACAGCGGCGACGGGTACGGCGCGGCTCCGGCGTCGCTGGAGGATCTCCGCAAGGGCACGGCCGAGATGCGGCTGAACAAGGGAGTTGCGCTGGAGGGAATGGTCAGCGATCTTGCGGGGCAGCCGATTCGCGGCGCAAGCGTGGCGCTGGGCTCCGATCGATTTCTGAGCTACTACCCAATGCCCAAGACCGGCATGACAGGACGTTTCAGTTTCGGCAACGTCCGAACCGGCGAGGCGGTGATGACGGTCACCGCACCCGGTTACGCGCCGGAGTTGTTGCGTATCTCGGTACACAAGGAGATGAAACCGGTCGAAGTGAAGCTCGGACCTGGCCAAGTGTTCAAGGGACGTGTGGTGGATATCGATGGCAAGCCAGTCGCCGGGTGCATGGTCATGGTCGATGCCTGGCGGGGCAGCCGCAACCTCAACTGGAGCGTCAGCACGGATGTTTCCGGCCGGTTCTTCTGGGACGGCGCTCCGGCAGACGAGATGAGTATCGATGCCGGCAAGGAGGGGTTCATCTACGTGCGCGACACCGTGATGAAGGCGGGCGAGGCGGAGCATGTCATCACGTTGCAGCGGCCGATGGTCGTCAGAGGCAGCGTAACCGACGCCGAGACCGGCAGACCAATCGACAACTTCCGGGTCATTCCGGGCATCGTGTTCAGGCCCAACTCGGATGACGAGCCGAGTTTCGATCGGGACCATGCAGATACGCGAGGCCACGGGGGAAAATACGAGCGCACGTTCACTGAAATGCATGCTGGAGTCGCGGTGCGCATTGAAGCCGACGGCTACCAGCCCGCGACATCGCCGAACTACTTGAAGAGGGATGGTAAGGAGACGTTCACATTCGACGCCCGGCTGCGCAGAAGCTCGGGGCTGGCGGGCGTGATCGTGTCGCGAGAAGGGAACCCGGTGGAGGGAGCGGAGGTCGTGCTCTGTAGTTCGCGGCTCCGCGCGTACATACGCAATGGACACAACGAGAACGGCGGTTTCCAGACGGTTATGGTTCTGACCAACAAGGGCGGACAATTTACACTGCCGTCGCCGCAGGAGAATGGATGGGGCATTGTGGCGCTGCACGACAGCGGCATGGGCATTGTCGAGAATGGCAGCCCGGCCGCGATTGCACAGATCAAGTTGCAGCCGTGGGCTGTCGTGAAAGGCACGGCGAAGATCGGCAGCAGGCCGGCGGGCGGCAGGACGATCGGCTTGGACCCGGACTACGCGTACCCTCACTGGCCATCACTCGTGTTTTTTGACTACTCGGCCAGGACCAACAACGAGGGACAATTCCGGTTCGAGCGAGTGCCTCCCGGCAAGCTCAGGGTATTCCGGCTGATCAGCCGCGAGATCGGAGGTGGCAGCATCAAGTGCTCGGCGGCCGCCAGCACGGAGATCGAGGTAAAGGGCGGCCAGACGCTGGAAGTGGGCATTGGCGGAGGCGGGCGCGCCGTGATCGGCCGGCTGGAGATGCCCCGTGCGTTTCCCAGGGACGCGGTGCTTGGAGACAGCTCAATTCGCTTCAAGAAGCCGCCGCTGCCGCGATTCGATGGGGCAAACGTGACGAGGGCGCAGGTGGCGGCGGCGATGGCGCAATACGAGGAGTCGGCCGAGTACCAGGCGTATATGAGGTGGAATTCCAGCACTGCCCTAGAGATGCAGGCTGATGGCGTTTCTTTCCGTATGGAGGACGTCGAGCCGGGAACGTATGTGTTGCGTGGGTCATTCATTCGGCCGGGGGTAAGGCACCCAGCTATGGACGAACCGATGGCAACAATGCAGAAGGAGTTCACTGTCGAACCGATTCCCGGCGGCCAGAGCGACGAGCCGCTGGATCTGGGCAAAGTCGAGGTCAGGTTCAGCAAGCTGGTCGAGGTTGGCGATATGGCGCCTGACTTTGAGCTGATGAACCTGGACGGCAGGATGGTGAAGCTGTCCGAACTCCACGGGCGGCATGTGCTGCTGAGCTTCGGGTCGAGCGGATATCCGGAGATGGCGCAGGAAGTGCCCATCCTCAAGCGAGTGCATGACACGTTTGGCAAGGACAATCGCTTCGCGGTTATCAGCATCAGCTTCGATCATTCCTTCGCGACCACGGGGGAATTCGTGCAGAAGAACGACGTGCGGTGGAACTACATCAGTGTTGGCGACGGGATGTTGTCGATCCCGGATGGTTTCGACGGGGATCGCAACGAAGAATCCACCCGCAGCCGGGCGCGTGCGTGCCTCATCGGTCCGGACGGCAAGGTGATCGCGATCAACCTGCGCGGGGAGGATATTGAAAAGGTTGTCGCAGGCGAGATGAAGAAGTGAAGGGCGGAGATTGGCCGGGGGAAGGAAGAGTGAGAAATGAAAATGGGGGAGAATGCGGGATGCTTGTGGGGAGATCGCGGCAGGGAACCGCGATAAACGATCGTGCCCTATTCAAGCCAAGAGGCCGTGCTGCTGCAGCATCGTGTGATACGTGCTCATTGAGTTGATGGGTGATCCTCGGATGTCCTGGGATTCCATGCCATGTCATGGCCAGCGAGGACGCTGGCTCTACTTACAGCGACAGCGGTTGCGGTTGGGCCTCGGCCAGTTCGATGGCTTCCTGCTGCATGTGCCACAGCACCCAGACGGAATTCAGCCCGACGTAGAAATAGCCGGTGGCAAAGATGAGCAGGAACGGGGCGGCGGCCAGGCCGTAGCCGTAGTAGATGCTGATCCAGAGGCAGGAGAGCATGTAGCAGCCGAACGCCAGTTCGATGATCGGCAATGACAACCGCTTGAAGGTGAAGACGCGCAGTGCCTGATACTTCTTGGCGGCGGTGCCGGTCTGGCCATATTTGGGGGTGCGGACGAACTCGGTGTGCTTGTCCCGGCGGATGGCGCCCCAGATGGCTTCGATCACGGCCTTGGCGTTGACCAGGCTCATGCCCACGCCCAACGCCATCAGGAAGGGCACATAACAGAGCGTCCGCCAGGTGGCTTCGCGGCCGAAGAGCTCGCGCTGGCCGTAGACGAAGAACATGCTGGCCGAGCAGGTGGCGAGGATGAACATGCTGGCCGAGAAAATGTGCTGGCTGAAGTGGTGGTGCTTGAAGGGGCTGATGGCATAGAAGAACGTGGGGTACATCAGCAGGGTGATGATGACCATCAGCGGGTAGACGATGGTGTTGGTGAGATGGAAGAACGCCTCGGTCTTGATGCGTCTGGAAATGTTCCGGGCACGCAGGATCTTGGGGAGGAGCTTGATCGCGGTCTGGAAGCCGCCCTTGGTCCAGCGGTGGGCCTGGGCCTTGAAGGCGATGATCTCGGGCGGAAGCTCGGCCGGGGCGCAGAACTGGGGCAGATAGACGAACTGCCAGCCCTTGAGCTGCGCCCGGTAAGATAGGTCGAGGTCTTCGGTGATCGTGTCGTGCTGCCAGCCTCCGGCGTCTTCGATGGTCTGGCGGCGCCAGACACCGGCCGTGCCGTTGAAGTGCATGAACCGGCCGGAACGATTGCGGGCGGTGTGCTCGATGACGAAGTGGGCGTCGAGGAAAATCGCCTGGGTCTGGGTCAGCAGCGAGGCATCGCGGTTGAGGTGGTCCCAGCGGACCTGGACCATGCCGACCTTGGGATCGGTGAAGTGGTTGATGGTGTTGCGGAGGATGTCCTTGGGGGGAATGAAGTCGGCGTCGAAGATGGCGATGAACTCGCCGGTGACGGTTGCGAGCCCGGCCTCGAGGGCGCCGGCCTTGTAGCCGACGCGATCGACGCGGTGGACGTATTCGATGGGCACGCCCTTGGCGGCCCATTCCTCGCAGGCGCGTTTGGCGATGTCGGCGGAGTGGTCGGTCGAGTCGTCGAGGACCTGGATCTGCAGCTTCTCGCGCGGATAGTCGATCTGGCAGGTGGCGCGGATGATCCGCTCGGCCACGGCGTCCTCGTTGAACATGGGAAGCTGGATGGTGAGCCTTGGAAGATCGGCGTCCGCCCAGAGCCGCGGGGGCTGGTGGACGTTGTTGCGGTGCTTGACGTAGAGGAAAACGAGCAGGTATCGGTGGAACCCGTAGAATGCCACCGCAAGGAGAACGCTCAGATACGCGCCCACCAGAATGTATCCAGCCAGATGGTTGATCATAGAGAAGCGGGCATTGTACGAATCAGCCATCTGCCATGTCAACAATGACTTATGCGCAATCTACAGGTGGCGTGACCGCAGGTCCGGGAGGGTCGTGCTTCTGCACGACCGCGGCCGCACGGAGTGCGGCCCTCCCGGGAGAATCATCGCGCAATCTACACATGCTCGAGCGTACCCCTGGTCACGCCCAACTGGTTGAGCACCCTCAGCTTGCGCCAGGTGGTGCGGGCATCTTCCTCGCCGGCAAGAACCCTGGAATAGCGATTCAGCAAGGCGGTGGCCTCGGCCGGGGTCTCGCGAAGCAGTTCGACGCGGAAGTGCCTCAGGCCAAGTTCGAGCATCCTGGGGACGAACTCGGCCGCGGATTGTGCGGCCGCGTTGAAGACGGTATTGCGACAGCCGACATCGGGAATGAGCGGATGGGGCTGGCCCTCTCGGTCGCGGAGGTCCACGGCGTGGCGGTCGCACGGCCGGCCACAATCGTGGTAGTCCTTGCCATTGGAGAGAGCGTGCGCAAACACGCAATGCTCCATGTGGAACATGGGCATGTGCTGGTGGATAACAGCCTCGAAGTACGCCGGGCGGTAATTGCGCACCATCGCCTCAAGCTGCCGCCAGTTGAGATCGTACGAAGCGGTCACCCGCGTAAGGCCGGCCTCGGCAAAGATCGCGGCCGTCAGTTCGTTGGCGACGTTGAGGGAGTAGTCGCCGTACATCGGCAAGGCGGTGTACATCTCACGGAAGAAGGAGACGGCCGCAAGATTGCGGACGAGGATGCCGTCAGGCTCGATATCGGCGATCTGTTTCAGCAGGCCGTGTTCCTGGGGCTTGACGATGCGCAGCGTCGCCAGGGCCAGGTTCAGGCCGGCCGACCGGGCCAGTTTTACGGCATCGACGTAGCGCCGGACATCCTCGAAATCGGCATAGACGAGTTGCGGGCGATGCTCGTAATCACACACAGTGGCGAGTTGGGGCATGGTGCGGACGAGGACCGACAGTCGCGGAAACGAATCAGCCGGGGTGCCGCCACATTCCGCCGACGAGAGCGTCGGCGGCACTTCATGCCGAAGATTCTCCAGCGCATCGGGTTCGACGATTTCAACCGTGCTGATGCGCTGGCTCAGAAGTCCGTCCACCGCCCGTCGGCGAAGATCGTTCAGGACGGATTTTGGAACCATCACAGGCTCCGTGCCAGCCACCACCTTCACCTCCCGCAATTCGTACGGCGTATCGCCCAGGCGGGAAAGCTGCTCGCGGGCCGAGTCGGCCGTCAGCGGATGCTTCTCGGCCCGAGACATGGGACCATCGGAAAGCGCCTCGGCCTGCCGGCCATCGACATCGGCCAGCACCAGCCGCAGCGGCTGGCCGACGGTCGCGTGCAGCGTGGCATCCAGCGGGGTGCGGTGGACGACATCCGTCCGCGAGTAGGACTGTTCGAGCTGCTTGCGGATGGCCGGGTCGTCGGTTTTCCAGACGATGGCGCCCTCGGGGACGGCAGCGAGTTGGACGGCGCCCTGGGCGAATCGCAGTTCGAGTTGCCCCTTGCCGCGCGATAACACTTCGTAGACGCGACCCCCCTGCTCATCCTGCTCGGGATGGCCTTCGTCGAAAACGAGGCCGTCGCCGGGCTTAACTGAGGAGTGCTGAGTGCTGAGTCCTGAGTGCTGAGTGTTGGGTGGGGACTGATCGACCGCAACCAGCAGGCCGTTGGGTGTGCGGCCGGAGACGGTGCCGATGCGAACGCCTCGGGATTTGGGGAAGCGGGCATGGACGAGTTTCTGGTGGTCGACGCCGTCGAGAAAGCCGTGCGTGAAACCGCGGGAGAAGGACTGCATCAAGGCGTTCTTCTGCTGCTCACTGACCCGGATCGGCCGCCGCGCAATGGCCGAATCCAACGCTGTCCGATAGGTCTGCGTGGCGGCGGCGACGTACTGGGCGCTCTTGAGCCGGCCTTCGATCTTGAACGCGGAGACGCCGGTATCAAGGAGCTTGTCGAGCATGTCATAAGCGGCCAGATCCTGCGGCGAAAGCAGGTATGCCTTGTCGCCGAGATCGCGGCGCTGGCCGTCGACAATCAACTCATACGGCAGCCGGCACGCCTGGGCACATTGCCCGCGATTGGCCGACCGGCCGCCCAGCGCCTCGGAGGTCAGACACTGCCCCGAATACGCCACGCACAGCGCCCCGTGAACGAAGACCTCGACGGGCACGTCCGTTCCGGCGGTGATGCGGGCGATCTCAGACAGCGACAACTCGCGGGCCAGAATCACCCGGCCGACGCCCAGCCGGCGGACGAATTCGATGCCGCGCGGCTCGGTGAGGGTCATCTGGGTCGAGCCGTGAATGACCATGGCCGGCGCCATGCGGTGAATGAGCCGGGCGAGGCCCAGGTCCTGGACGATGAGGGCATCGACCCCGGCCACCGCGGCCGCCCGGATGAAGTCGACGGCCTCCGGCAGTTCGTCCGAGAAAATCAGGGTGTTGAAGGCGAGAAACCCGCGGACATTGTGCCCGTGGAGGAAGCGCATGATCTCCGGCAGTTCCTCCATGGTGAAGTTGTTGGCCCGATGACGGGCGTTGTAGTTGGCCAGGCCGAAGTAGACCGCGTCGGCGCCATTGGCGACGGCCGCGCGGAGGGCATCGCCGTCCCCGGCAGGGGCAAGAAGTTCGGGAGACCTGGGACGATCGAGTGACATTGGAACGGGATTGTAGGGGGAGGCGGTGTCAATTGTCACTGGTCACTGGTCATTGGTCACTTGTCACTGATCGTTTGTTATTTGTTGTTGGTTGTTCGTTGTTGGTTGTTGGCTATTTGTCTTCGATGATTCCTGCCAGCGGGTGCGGGCGGCGACGGCGGCCTGGTGGAATGCCTTGGCACAACGGTCGAGCAGAATGCCCCAGGCGACGAGCGATGCCAGCAGTCCCATGAATGCGGCCACAACCAGCATCGCCACCGTCGACTCATCCGGCAACCACGAGCGCAGGTATGTCGTGAGGAATCGCCGGAAGACCGGGTAGGCCAGGATGACCGAGCAGACAATCAGCCCCCATGCCACCAGGCCCCCGGCTTGGACAATTGGCAAATCGACGGTCCGGCGAACCAGCAGTTGCAGGATGCGAATCCGAAACTTCTCGCCCAGGAGCAGGAACAACCCACCCGCGAACAGGAACAATTCCGGCAGCGGCCATCCCGCCGGCCATGGGGCCTGCGCGGTCAGGCTCCAACCCACGAAGCAGACAATGGCGGCCACCAGCGCCACCCGCGAGAGCATGGCGGTTCGCCAGAACGTCCGTTCTGGAAGTTTCCCCGGCTCGGGGCCCGTCAGCAGCCAGGTGCTCCACAGGTTCAGCAGTGGCACAGTCGAGAGCAGGACCAGAATGGACACCGGCTCGTAGGTCCGCATGCTCCCCAGCACTGCCCCGACCGGCACGGCGTAGAGCAGGGTACACAATGCCACCACGCCCAGCCTGCAGCCGCGGGCCAGGCGGGCAACGTACTCGGGGTTGCAGTGCTTGAGCTGGTCATCCCCCAGCGACAGGTACACCGCCGTCCCGCATTCCGGGCAGAGGTGGTCGCGCGTCAACGTGCGCAGGTTGTACCCGCACCGCCGACATGGCAGGTCCCAGGAGATGGGAAAGAGGATTTCGTAGCCGTCGGACCGTTGCGCCATACCGGGCTCCTTCTCCATCCGCGACTGGTTCGCCCTGACTTGGGATCACGCGGCCGACACACGCCCCATCATCGACAGCGGCGGGGCCTTTTCAAGACGGCGCCGAGCGGCGAATGCGCCATTTTCCGTCACTGGGCGTTTGCCTCTGTGTCGAGGCCCGCCAAGAATGCAATGAGCTTATGACATTGCTTACGGATGACATGACGGCCGTGGGGACGGGGGTTGCGGTGTCGCTGGCGGGGGTGCGGAGAGTGTTCGAG
>JBIOJL010000240.1:0-9648 GCA_044450885.1 Tepidisphaerales bacterium | reverse complement strand
CGCCGCCGCCGCCGCGGTTGGCGCCGCCGTTGCCGTTCTGCGAAACATCGAAGTTCGGGGGCGCGATGAAGTCCGGCGGAATCACCAGAAGGTCGCGGATGTCGTAGACGTTGATGAGCACGTTCTTATTGAGGTCCTCGATCGTCGAGATGGTGATGACACCCTCGTCGATGGTGTAGCCGAGCTTGACGTTGCCGCCGCCCACGTCGGAGAGGATCGTGCCCAGGGCCTTGGCGAACTTGATGTCGCGCAGGCGAACCGTCACCGGCGCGGTCTTTTCGACGCCGGCGGCCTCGATGGTCTTCCAGTTGACGGCGATGTTGGCGCCGCTGACGTCGCGGAGGAAGTCGATCACGTCCGCGAGGGCGATGCCGTCGAAGCGCAGTTCCTGGAGCCGCTTATCGAGGATCGCCATCATCTGCAGGTCGGCCCCGCCCTTGCCGCTCCGGTCGGCCGCCACCTCGCGGTCGCGCATGTCGGCGATGTCCGGCCAGTTGTCCGGATAGCGCATCACTTCGATATAGGGGATCTTCCGCTCCTCGGCGGAGTTGAGCTGCTTCATCTCCTGCCGCTCGAACTCCTCGCGGATTTCGCGCTGCTCGGCGATGATCACCTGGTCGGCCACGAGCTGCCGCACGCCGATGGCGTAATCGTTGGTCGGATCGAGGGTCAGGATCTGGTTGATGACGCCCTGGGCCTTCTTGAACTGCCCGTCGCGGGTAAGCTGCTGCGAGATTTTGACGAGCTGGAGGACGGTGCGGCGGCGCTCGGCGAGTTCCTGATTCTCCTTCTCCTTCGCGTCCTGCCCCAGCTTCTGGGCCTCGGTCAAGTGGTCTTGGACCGCCTTATCTTCCTTGGCGCGGTTCAGGGCCAGTTGCTGCTTGGCGATGGTCGCGTTGAAGTTGATCAGCTCGCCGGGGGCCCACACGTCGGGCCGCGACTCGGCCGCCACGCGGGCCCGGTCGACGACCGCCTGGGCCTTGTTGAAGTCCTTCTTGCCGATCGCGTCCTGGGCGTCAATGATGGATTGCTCGAACTGATAGCGGACGACCTGCTGGACCGTCTTGATGTTCCGCGTTTCCGTTTCAAGCATGTTGGCGTCGGATCCGCCTCGCACCAGCACGTTCATCTGGTTGGAGCCTTGGCGGGCCGCTTCGTTGGTCGGGTCGGCCGCGACGGCCTCGCGATAGAGGACATAGGCATCGGCCAGACGGTTTTCCTTCTGCGCCTGCTGGGCTTTCTCCACCAGCAACTGACACTGGTAGGCCATGACCCCCTTGCGAATCTTGTCCAGCCCGGCGGTGGCTTCCAGGTCCCGGTCGATCGGCGACATCGGCTGGGTGGTCGGCGCCATGCCGACTTGCGGGGCCGCGGCCGGCTGCGGGCTCCTGGCCGCAATGGTCGGCGGAGCGACCTTGGACGCCGCTTCCTTCTCGTCGATCATTTCCAGGTAGTGGGTAGGCGAAGCCTTGAAGAGGCCGGCCTTGTAGCCGTGCTCGCGGGCTTCGGCGAAGCGCATGCGGGCCTCGCCGAAATCGCCACGCTTGTAGGCGTCGCGGCCGGCGTCGTAAGCCAGCGCGCCCAGTTTGGCATGGTCCACGGCCGGCTCAGGAGGAGTCGCGTTGTCAGGCTGGGCGACGACCGGTACCGGAGTGGTGCCCTGCTGGGTTGCGCCGGTGGCCGGGTCGGTGACGGTGACGCTGGCCGGAACCGCGGGGGCGGGCTGGTCCGGCTTGGGGTTGGCCGCGGCGGCGGCTTGTGCGGCCTGGGTCCGGTCGATCTCCGCGAGATACGAGCCCACGCGGCGCTCGAACAGACCGGGTGTGTAGCCTGCTTCCTTGAGCGTGGAGAACTTGGCCTTGGCCTGGTCGAGCTTGCCGTCCTTGAAGTCGGCGACAGCTTCCTTATACAGGGCCTTGTTGTCCTTGCCGGTGGCGGCAGGGGCCGGTTCGGCATTGGCGGCCGGTTGGGGCGCAGTTGCCTTGGCGTCGGAGACCGTGACGGTCGTCTTGTCGGGCGTCGCGGCGACGGGGGTGCCGGCGGCCTTGAGGGCGGCCTCGGCAACCGCGATCTGCGACGCGGCCTTGGCCTTGGTGGCGCTGTCGGCAAATGGGTTCGTGGATGCGGCCTTGTACATCTTCAGCGCATCGTCGAACTTCTTGTCGGCCAGCGCGGCCTCGCCCTTCTCGAAGTTGGCGCGGGCAGCCTGTCGTTCGGACAGGGCGCCTTCCACCTTCTTGAGGGTCTCGGCGAGCTTGGGCCGGTCGCCCTCGGGCAGGCCCTCGGACTTGACCTGCTGGAGAGTGGTCTGGGCCTGCTCGTACTGCCCGGCATTGTATTGCTGGACGCCGGTGGCGAGGAGCTCGGGGTCGGTGGGTGCGGCGTTGTTCGCCAGCAGCACCAGCGCCTCGTTGAGCTCCGCGGCGGCGTTGTTGGCCAACGCCGCACCGCTCCACATGACCACTGGAGCGGCAGCAGCGGCGGCCAGCGCGAGCGCTGCCGCCTTGGAATTGAATTGACGATACAGAGGAGCCCGATTCTGGGCGTGCTTTCGGGAGAGGTTCCTTACGAACACGACTTCCTCCTTACAAGACGGAGAAAACAAACGAAGCAAATCCCTGGTGCACTTCCGTCCGGGACGCCAGACGCCATACATCCCGAGAGTTTTTCACTTCGCGAGCCACGAGCCACGGCCGACTGCTTCACCATGATGAACGGCGCCGAGCGCAAATCCTGTTTCCACCATGGACCATAACGGCGGAAGGATAACGGCACAAACCCCGGTCGGCAAGTGACCTGGCACACGTTTCCAGCGCAAAATTGAAAATCTCGTTTCGAGGGGGCGGACGCGGAAATCGGGGGGTCTCGACGGGATTTCAAATCTCAAATCTCAAATCTCAGATTTCAAATCTCAAGTCCCGGACTTCGGGCCGGGAGCCTCAAATCAGCGGGGATCTCGCCGGTAAATGCCCCACCGCACGGATCGAACGCCGGCCGGGCTGCGGAGTAATACCGCTGCAGGCCCATCGACGGCCGTCACCCCAGCCCGCGACCGGAATGCCGGAAGTGGGAGAAAACCGGGGTTGATCCCGCACGGTCCCGCGCCTGCAACAGGAGCCAGCAACCATGCGCGAGCAATCACAGACCACTCGAAGATTATTCCTCAAGCGTGCCGGCGCGGCCGGCGCCGCGGCCTGGGCGCTGCCGCAGATCCTGCCGTCGCGGGCCCTGGGCGCCGCCGGCGACAAGGTCAACGTCGCGCTGCTCGCCTGCGGCGGGCGCACCCGGCAACTGCTGGGCGACATCCTGCGCGGCGGCACCAATGTCGTCGCCGTCTGCGACGTCAGCGCCTCGCGCATCGCCCAGCTCAAACAGGAGGCCGCCGCCAAGAACGGCCCCGCCGGTGAAGCTGTGGGCAAGGCCACCGAATACGAAGACTACAGAAAGCTGCTGGAGACGGAGAAGTCGGTGGACGCGGTGGTGATCGCGGCCGGGCAGCGCTGGCACACGCCCTTGAGCAAGGCGGCGCTGGCGGCCGGCAAGCACGTGTTCTGCGAGAAGCCGCTGGCCCACAGCCCGGCCGAGGCCCGCGAGCTGCGCGAACTCGGCAGGACCACCAAGCTGGCGACGCAGGTCGGCTCGCAGGGCGGCACCACCGACACGTTCCGGCGCAGCATGGAACTGATCCAGGCCGGTCTGCTCGGGCAGATCAAGGAAACACACTGCTGGATCAACCGCGGTTTTCCGCCCAGCGCCGCCGTCGATCAGAACGCCGACCCGATCCCTGATGGGCTCAACTGGGACTTCTGGTGCGGGCCGTCGCCGCTGCTGCCGTTCAAGCGCTACTACCTCGGCGGCTGCCTGGCCTGGGGCCGCTGGCTCGCCTTCGGCGACGGACACCTGGCCGACATGGGCGCGCACGGGCTCAACCTGCCCTGGCGCGCGCTCAAGCTCACGGCGCCCATCAAGGCATCGGTGGAGATTCCCGAGCCGCTCAAGGACAGCTATCCCTCGGCCACGAAGTTCCGCTGGGACTTCGCCGCCCGCGAAGGCTTCGAGCCGACAGCGCTCTTCTGGCACGATGGCGGCAAGGCCGGGCCGCCGGAGGAATTCGGCAAGGAACTGCTGACCACTTACAACAAGGTGCCGACGGACGGTGTGTTGTTTGTCGGGGAGAAGGGCATGCTCTACTCCAACGCCTGGGGCGTCGGCGGCATCATGAAGCTCAAGGGCGACGCCAAGTTCCGCGGCGTGCAGGACCACGAGGCCGGCAAGGCGGTTCCCGTGACCGTGCCGCGTTTCAAGGGCCAGAACCACATCGGCGAATGGCTTGAGGCCTGCCGTGGCAACGGCAAGACGTTCCAGGGTTTTGCGACGGCCGCGACCATCGCCGAAGTCGCCATGGTGGGCATGGTGGCGCTGCGTCTGGGCAAGCCCATCGAGTGGGACAGCGAGGCGTTAAAGGTCAAAGGCGAGCCCGAGGCCGACAAGTTTGTCCATCTCGAGCAGCGGAAGAAATGGCTGTAGATTGACGTGGCCAGGTACAGGAGACATCGATGAGATATGTGATCGCGTTCGCTATGGCCGCAGTGATGCTGCTCGCTGCCGGGGTGTCGGCCGATCCGCTGCCCCCAGCGACGCAGCCGGCCGCTCCGGACCTGCAACTCTCCAAGCCCGTCCGCGACAACGGAGCGGATTTCGAGGCCGTGGCCCAGGCCAAATGGGTGGTGCCGCCGCTGAACGGCAAGACCACCATCGAAATGGGCCTGAAGGTGACCAACCGCACTGAGAAGATGCTGCGGATCAACGTGTTCGACACGGTGCAGATCCACATGGAGGACCTGCAGGGCCTGCCGCTGGATTGCGTGAAGGTGCGGGATGCGACCTTCATTCCCGAGCCGCTGCTTCTCAAGAGCGGCGAGAGCCAGGTCATCTCCCGCAAAGCCACGCTGGCGTGGATTGAGAATGCCAGGGGCCTGCGTCTCTCCGGCCCGGACGGCGCCGGCGGCACCTGGCACATCGACATCCCGCAACCCGGCAAATACCCCTTGCGCTTCAGCCACGCCAACAACGACGAACGCCTCAAATCCGTTCTGGCCCGGCCGGCCAAGCACGCCGTCGATCCCAAGGAGGCTCCGTTCTGGATGGGCAAGATCACGACACCGGAGATGACGGTGGAAGTGGTGGAAGTGCCGACGCAAGCGCCGGCGGTGAACGCCGGGAGATAGATCATCACAATTGAAGCCGGTTCGGAGTTCACGCTTCAGCGTGTCTTGCGGACATTTCCGCATGAAAACACGCTAAAGCGTGAACTCCGAACATTCCCGCCCGTTCCATCCCGCCCGCCGGTTTATAACCGCGTGGGGACTTCTGAGATGCTAGAATCGTTGTGGAGGCACCATGATGCAACCGAACATCGTCGGCACCAACATTCCCCTCTCCGATTCCATCCGGAACCACATCCAGAACCGTCTCTCGCCGGTCTTGGCGCGATTTGAGACCGAACTCACCTCGCTCTCGGTGCGCTTCGGCGACTGCAACGGGCCCAAGGGCGGGCCGGACAAACAGTGCCGCATCGAGGCGGTGGTCGGCCACGCGGGCCCGATCGTGGCCGAGGAAACCCACGCGGACCTGTACGCGGCCATCGACGTGGCGGCCGATCGTCTGATGCGCGCCATCACCCACAAGGTCGATCGCCGGCAGGAAATCCGCCGGCAGTCCCGCTCGATCCGGGAGAATTAATCTCAGGGAACCGCATCCTGCAACAATTCCAGGTCCTCCGATGCGTCGGCGTCGACATCGTGCAGCAGTTCCGCGTTCAGCGCCAGGCGCGAATCGTCGGGCATGAGCAGTTGCTCGGCGCCGGCGTACTGGGCGGCCATGCGGCGGACGAGGTTCATGTCCATGTAGCGGCCGGGACAGAGCGTGTGGCCGACCTTGCAGTCGCGGTGGCCGATGACGCGGTTGGCCGGGATGTGATAGGTCCGCTGGAGATATCCGGTCAGATAGGCCAGCGACTTCAGTTGGGCAGCGCTGGGCCTGGTATTCTGGAAATCGCCCACCAGGCAGATGCCGATGCCATACTTGTTGAATTCCTCCACGCCGGCGTGCGCGCCGACCATCTGGCGAACCCAGCGCTGGCCGACCTCGATCTCGCCATCACGGGTGTAGGTGCCGTTGCCGATGACGAAGTCATAGCCGAGGCATTCCCAGCCGCGGGCACGGTGGCCGTTGTCGAAGGAAACGGCCCCGCCGACCTTGGTGTCGGAGTGATGCACCACCACGTACTTCCAGCCCACCAGTTTGGCCTGCGGGATCCAGTTGCGCGGCACTCCGTTGGTGGCCACGTGGCGATCTTCATAGGTCGATTTCTCATAGGTATAAGGACGCAGCGCCGGCGACGCCGTGCGGCCGGGGTACACGGTGCTGCGCGTACTATCCGGCAGCGGCTTGGGATACTGGGCATAGCCCGGAGGCGCCAGGTTGGGCCGCGGGGCGTCGTTGTCGGCCTCCTGCTCCTGACAACCCGCAAGCATACCGGCCAATATCAGCAGCCCCAGTGTTTTCAGCATCGAAGACCTTCCCAAGAGAATACCGTAGACTCTTATCGGACAGGCCGGCCCCCGCAGCCCAACTTTTGTGATGGGTCTCAGAGCCGCCCAGCATGCTTGCATTCTCCCGGCCTATCGAACATGCTGGGAGACGATGGCTTATGCCGTGGCTCTGGTGATCTTCGCGGGGTTCCTGGGCGTATCGGCCTGGCGCGGGAGCGGATGGATGTGGCTGCTGGCCTGGCCAATGCTCTCCTGCCTGGTGATGGCTGGCGGATACCTGGGTCTGGGGGCAAGGGTCACCGGCAAACGTCCGGATGGCCGATTCCCGCTGTGGAGCATTCTCGTTTGCGGGCCGTACCTCCTCTATTACAACTGTCTGGCACCGCTGGGCCGGTGGATTCGGCGGGACCGTCTGCTGGACCGGATCGTGCCGGGACTGTGGCTGGGCCGGATTCCCGCGCGCGGGGGGTTGCCGCCGGAAATCCAGTGGGTGGTGGATGTCGTTTGCGAGATGCCGCGGGCGGCCGGGGTCGTGGACGATGCCCACTACATCGCATTTCCGATGCTCGATGGGTCGATCCTGCCGGTGGACGAATTCCGTGCCGCAGTCCGCCGCACGGCGGCGCTGGATGGGGAGGTGCTGATCCACTGCGCCGCCGGGCGCGGGCGCTCGGCCACGCTGATGGCCGGCGTGCTGCTGGCACGCGGGCTGGCCGATTCGCCGGAGCGGGCGGTGGATATGCTCCGCGCCGCCCGGCCGGGGATCCGGATCAATCGCAGCCAGATGCGGGTGCTGGCGGCGGCTTGCTCGTAGTACCGCCTTCAGGCGGCTCTTCAGCCCGCCCTACTAACTCGCTGAAGCGTTCGAGGAACTGCCGCTCCGCCTCGGCCGGGCCGGGCAGCGGGATGATCCGCGTTTCCAGCGGCTCGGCCCTGATTCCCCACGGGGCCGGCGGCGGGAGCATCAGGTCGCGGCACTCGGTCACCAGCAGCACATCGTCAAAGTGCCGCACCTCGGCCGGCATCGGCCAGCCGAGCCCGTAGCGCCGCACGATCACCTCCAGCAGCCGGTCCTCGATGCGCGAGAACTCCGGCACGTGCTGCTTCACCGGGCGCGGCATGTCGCAGACGTACGCCTCGGCCGCATCGTGCAGCAGACCCCACAGCGCATGCGCCGGGGAGACGGCCCGCGACACCCGCAGGCAATGCTCGGCGACGGAATAGAACAGGCGGCAGTGGCCGTTGAAGCGGCACTGCATCGCCAGACTGTGGGCGATGTCGGCGATGTCGATGTCCTGTGGGCGCGGCTCGATCGGGAAGAACTGCCGGCCGGTGTAGGTCTGAATCCACGACATGCGATCATCCTCCGGTGATTTGGGTGCGCACGGTAATGATTGTAAGTGGCATGTCTAGCGGATGGTCACGCACGGATGGTTGCGCGTGCGTTTGCGCGCGACGCATGTTACGCTACCGTCATGAGACAGAACCCCCCATCAGTGCCAGCGCAGCCTATCCCGTATCCCTCACCGGAAAACGCGTGGGTGGTTGTGGTGCGCCTCGTTGCGATCTTTGGCCTCGCCATGGGCTGTGTCTGGCTGGCTCAGTTGGCCCAATTATTCTGGGCGATCCTGGGCGGACCCTATCCTTTGCTTTGCTTGTACCCCAGCACACCGGGCGGCGTCGGTTTTCTTCTCTTCGGCCTCGGCGGTATCCTCAGCACCATCGGATCGATCGGACTCCTTTGCCGTTACAACTTGGCTCGCTTTGTGATCGCTGGTTGCTGGCTTCTTCTCAGCGCAAGCGTCCTTGGCCTGGTCATGCTCTTTGTGGACTACATGATCGCCATCTTCGCATACTCTTCGGGGAACCCCTCACGGGGGATAGTGCCCTCCCGCAACGAGAGCGTGTTCCTGGTCTCCACATTGAGCATTTGGTCGGCGATGCTACCTTTGATGATTGTCCTGCTGCTGCGAAAGGCGATGCGCGACCCACGACTCCGGGCGACGTTGGGACGGCGACTACCCAACGACCTTTAGGCTCCGGCCTTTTCGCATGGCCGGTTCGGCAAGCAGGTCATACCCTTCAGCGCCGGTCACCCGCACATCGAGCAGTTGGCCCGCGTGGAGTTTCGCAGCATGGACAAGCACGTGCGAGTCGATCTCGGGGGCCTGCGATTGAGAGCGGGCGACCCAGCCGTCTTCGTCGTCCCGGCCGGCGGGTTTGTCGACGAGCACTTCGATGGTCTTGCCCTGCATAGTGCGGGTTCTGGAGAACGCCACCTTCTGCTGGGCCTGCATGAGGGCATCGACGCGGGCCTGTTTCACCTTGTCGGGGACCTGGTCCTCCATGCGGCCCATGGGCGTGCCGGGCTCACGCGAGTAGGCGAAGACGCCCATCATCTCGAAGCCGAAGCCCTTGACGAACTCGAGTAGTTCCTTGTGCATCGCCTCCGTTTCGCCCGGCGCGCCGGCGATGAAGGTGGTGCGGATGGCGATGCCGGGAACCCACTTTCGCAGCTTTTCCAGCAGCGTTTCCGTCTGTTTGCGGGTCACCCGGCGTTTCATGTGGGCGAGCATCTCGTCGTTGATGTGCTGGAGCGGAATGTCGATGTACCTCAGCAACCGGCCACAATCGGCCACGGCGCGGATCATGTCATCCGTGAAGCACGAGGGGTAGGCGTACATCAGCCGGATCCAGCGCACGTCGGCCGCCAGTTTCCGATCGAGCGTCGCCAGCAGCCCGGCCAGGCCGGGGGCATAGCCGATGTCCGTGCCGTAGCTGGTGGTATCCTGGCCGATGAGGTTGAGTTCGACCGCGCCGTCGGCGGCCAGCTCCTTGCCCTCGGCCAGAATCTGCTCGGCCGGCTTGGAGCGCATCGGCCCACGAATGGACGGAATCGTGCAGAACGCGCACCCCTGGTTGCATCCCTCGCTCATGCGGAGGTATGCATAGTGGCGTGGGGTCAGACGAAGCCGCGCTCGATCGTCCTCGAATACCGGAAGAGCACGCGGGTTCAGGGTTCGGGGTTGAGGGTTCAGCGGGTTTTGTCCTGTAACCAGAACCCCCAACCCCCAACCCATGGTAAGATAGTGAT
>JBIOJL010000239.1:0-9758 GCA_044450885.1 Tepidisphaerales bacterium | reverse complement strand
CTTATGCAAAACGCCCCCGGCCATAAACCCCGAATCCCAAACTTTTCTGCGCCTCTCGTCACCACCCCACCACTCAAAACCAAGCCAATGTCAACTTGGGCAATTCAACAATCCCCTTCGCGCCTTCCCCATTTTCTGAACCCCGAACCCTAAACCCATGCTCCCCGAACCCTCCGCCCACCGCGTTTGCTCGCAACCCGGCTTAGCCGTTATCATACGCCGCTCGCTTTCCGGAGATTCCTATGCGCCACGTCATTTCGGCCCTGGTCATGAACGAACCCGGCGTGCTCTCGCGCGTCGCCGGCATGTTCTCGGCCCGGGGATTCAACATCGACTCCCTGGTCGTCGGCCGCACCGAGGACCCGCAGTATTCGCGGATGACCATCGTCGTCAACGCCGACGACAACACCCTCGAGCAGGTCCGCAAACAACTCGCCAAGATCGTCGAGGTCGTCGAGGTCCGCGATTTCAAGGGCACCGCCTACGTCGAACGCGACTTCGTCCTGGTCACCATCAATGTGACGGCCGACAACCGCGCCGAAGTGGCCGGCATCGTCGAGATGTTCCGCGGCAAGATCGTCGATGTGTCCGCCCAGACGCTCATGGTCGAACTGAGCGGGACTGAGGAGAAACTCCAGGCGTTCATCGAACTGATGAAGCCCTACAGCATCGAGATGCTCTCGCGCACCGGCGTCATCGCCGCCCCGCGCGGCATGCAACTCGAGAAGGACCGCGCCAAGGGCGGCGGAACCAAGGCGCGCTCGCGCAGCCTCGATGCCCCCGCGGCCGCCGCCCTGCCGCCGAGCTAGTCAGCCGTGCGCGATCGTGCGCCCTCCGGGGTGGCATGGGCAAGTACCCTTGCCCGTGCCCATTCGGGAACCGGCGCGGCATCATGCACAACCATTTGGTCGGAACAACCCATTCAAGGACTACCCATGAACACTCCGCGACACCAGACGTTCGCCCCACAGTCGGGAATCACCAGCCGGATTCGTCCCCTGGCGTTCCTGTCCCTTTTGCTCACCAGCCTCATCCCCGGACTCGCCAGCGCCCAGGACGTGCTCCGCGCGCCGGCCGTGCCGCTGGTCGCGGTCGACCCCTACTTCAGCATCTGGTCGCCGGCCGACAAGCTGACGGATGCCGACACCATGCACTGGACCGGAGCCCCCAACCGGCTGACCAGCCTGGTCCGCATCGACGGCAAGACCTTCCGCGTCATGGGCAAGGAACCGGCCGACCTGCCGGCGCTGGAACAGAAGGGGCTGCGGATTCTGCCGACGACCGTCACCTATACGTTTGAGGGCGCCGGCGTGCGCCTCGACCTGTCGTTCATGACCCCCCTGCTGCCCGAAGACCTCATGATCTTCTCGCGCCCCGTCACGTACGTGGACTGGTCGGTCAAGACCATCGACGCCGCCCAGCACGATGTCCAGGTCTACTACGACAACACCGCGGAATTGGTGGTTCACGACCCGCGCACTGAGAAAGTGACCTGGGCGACCGAGAAGTTCGGCGATATTGCCGCGCTCAAGGTCGGCTCGGCCGAACAGCCCGTGCTGCGCCGCAAGGGCGATGGCGTGCGGATCAACTGGGGCTACCAGTACGTCGCCGTGCCGGCCGCACAGGATGGCAAGCTGCTCATCGCCGCGCCCGATGTGGCCCGCCAGGCGTGGGGCAAGGAAACCCCGGACGCCGCCGCCACGCCGATGCCCGCCGCGGCCGCGCCGGTCTTGTCGGCGACGTTCAATCTCGGCAAAGTCGGCCAACAGCCCACGTCGCGCTGGCTCATGCTGGCCTACGACGACATCTACTCGGCCCAGTTCTTCAAGAAGGATCTCAAGGCGTATTGGAAGAAGGACGGCGCGGAGATCGGCGACCTGCTCAAGAAGTCGGCCGCCGACTACGCTGCCCTCCGCACGCGCTGCGCCAAATTCGAAGAGGAGCTGATGGCCGACCTGGAGAAATCCGGCGGGCCCAAATACGCGTGGATCTGCGCCCTGGCCTATCGCCAGTCGTGCGCCGCCAGCAAAGTGGTCGCCGACGGCAACGGCCAGCCCCTCTATTTCTGCAAGGAGAACACCAGCAACGGCTGCATGGGCACCGTCGACGTCTTCTATCCGCAGGCCCCCCTGCCGCTGCTGATCAGCCCGTCGCTCTCCAAGGCGATGCTCATTCCCGTGCTGGAATACGCCAGCACGCCGGCGTGGACCTGGCCCAACGCCCCGCACGATGTCGGCACCTGGCCGCAGGCCAACGGGCAGGTCTACGGCGGCACCAAGAGCAACGGCGGCATGCCCGTCGAGGAAACCGGCAACATGCTCCTGCTGGTCGCGGCCGTCGCCCAGGTCGAAGGCAACGCCGATTTCGCCGGCAAATACTGGCCGGTGCTCACCAAGTGGGCGCAATACCTCGAGCAATTCGGCCGCGATCCCGAAAACCAACTCTGCACCGACGACTTCGCCGGGCATTTGGCCCACAACGCCAACCTCGCCGGCAAGGCCATCTGCGCCCTGGGCGCCTACGGCAAACTGGCCGGCATGCGCGGCGACCAGGCGACCGCCGACAAGTACCTCAAAATGGCCCGCGAATATGCCCTGGGCTGGATCAAACAGGCCGACGACGGCGACCACTTCCGCCTGGCCTTCGACCGGCCGAACACCTGGAGCTCGAAGTACAACCTGGTCTGGGACAAGATTCTCGACCTGAAGGTTTTCCCGGACGACGCCATCAAGAAAGAGATGGCGTTTTATCGCAAGACACTGGACACCTACGGATTGCCGCTGGATGGACGTAAACAGAATGCGCCGGGCAATCGCAAGGCCTGCTGGACCAAGACCGACTGGGCCTTCTGGACCGCCTGCCTCACCGACAACCGCGAGGACTTCGACGCCATCACCGCGCCGGTCTATCGCTTCTACGCCGAGGCCACCCGCCGCGTCGGCCTGACCGACCTCTACTTCACCGACAAGCCGGATGCGGCCCTGATGCACTCGCGCCCGGTCATCGGCGGGCTCTTCATCAAGATGCTCTACAACCAGCCCGTCTGGAAAAAGTGGGCCTCGCGCGACCAGACCAAAGCCAACGGCCCCTGGGCGCCGATCCCCACGCCGGCGGCGGCCATCGACGTCGTCAAACCCGCATCCCTCACCTGGCGCTACACCACCCAGAAGCCCGCCGCCGACTGGGTCGGCGCCGCGTTCGACGATGCCGCCTGGAAGCAGGGCCGCGGCGGCTTCGGCACCCGCGGCACCCCCGGCGCCATCGTCAACACCGTCTGGAACACCGACGACATCTGGCTGCGCGGCGAGATCACCATCCCCGACGGCAAGTACCACGACCTGCAGCTCAACCTGCACCACGACGAGGATGCGGAGATATACATCAATGGACAACTTGCAGTCAAAGTATCCGGCTTCATCACCGCATACGAGCCGGTGCCCGTCGGCGGCGGCATCACCCTCAAGCCCGGGAAATTCCCGTTCGCCATCCACTGCCACCAGACCGAGGGCGGCCAGTACATCGACGTAGGCATCGTGGACATCCAACCGGGCAAGTAAGGTAGTGCCGGTGCCCTCACCGGCGTCTTCGAGCACCCAAGGGTGCCGGTGTCCCCGGCGGCACATGCGACCGGAACCCATCGGGGTCCGAAGTTCGGAGTTCACGCTTCAGCGTGTCTTGCCGCAGACCCCAACGGGGTCTCAGAATACAGCCCAGGGTTGGGCGAAGCCCTACCCTGGGTCAAAAAACACCACAAATATCTTCCACCCTGAAAGGGTGGTGGAGACTCTCCGGGTGAATGCCATTTGCCCGCCCGAATCTATTTGACTCGTTCGTAACGCAACACCACAGCCCCCGGCCGATCGGTAATCGTGACAGGTAAACCCACATCGAGCAGTTCCCGGCCGGAGACCCGCGTTTCGCCCTCGACATCGAGATTCCGCACGCGATACGTCGCCGCCGGATCCACCCCGCGCAGCTTGAACTTCGCCGACTCATACACGCTGCCCGGCCGGCGGAACGCCTCGACCATTCCCTTGCCGTCCTCCGGCCGATCAAGCTGCCAGGCCATCCAGACATCAGACGTAGAACTCCAACTCGTCAGCGGGTAGAAGTCGCCCCAGAAATAGTCGGTCAGCTCGCGCCACTGCGACACGAGCTTGCGCAGCAAGGCGTAGTCGAGATCGTTGCGGCGGCTGTCGTAGCCCAAACCCGTGAGCAGCGCCATGCCGCAACGGAATCCATACGTGTCCACGCGGTCGGCCGGATAGACCGGGGCGCCGAAGAACGGTTCCCACAGCGCCAGGCCGTAGAACTGGGTCTGCTTGGAGGTCAGGTTCGGATATTCCATGTCGCTCTTGTGCAGCGGCACGGAGCGGCGGAGCGTCTCCAGGTCGTTGCGCCGGCCGCCCGAGGCGCAGGTGTCGATGAGCAGCCCGGGATGCCGCCGGCGCAGCTCATCCCAGAAGGCCAGATAACCGGTGACATGCTTGATCTCGGTGATGCCCTGCCGGTCGGGCGCATCGTTGCCCCGCCAGTAGCCGAGAGGGGCGAAGTTGAAATCCTGCCGGTAGATGTCGATGCCCTGCTCCTTCATGACCTTGTCCACGTGCTCGATCAGCCACTGCCGCGCCTCGGTGTTGCCGAGATACAGCAATTTGTTGCCGCCATCCTTGCCCAGCAGCCATTCCGGGTGTTTCTCGTAGAGCCAGGTGCCCGGCGTGACCCGCTCGGGCTCGAACCACAGGAGCGTGCGGACATTCTTGGCGTGAGCATGATCGCTCACCGCGCGCAGCCCCGCGGGGAAGCGCTTGGTGTCTGGCTCCCACGTCCCCACGTTCCACCAACCGTCGCGGAACGGATACCACCCGGCGTCCATCCACCAGAAGCTGAGCTGGATGCCGTTGCCCACGTAGCCGTCGATGAACTGCTTCTGGTTGGCCTCGTTGGCGTTCTGCATTTCGTTGCACTGGTTGGAACTGCCCCCGGCCAGCAGCGGCGCCGGCAGTTTGCCGTCCAGGCGTGGAATATTGTGGGCAATCATCCAGCGCCGCCAGATGTTCTGGCCGCGGATCCAGTCGCCCTGATAGAACTGCACGACCGCCAGCGGGCCGCGGACCTCTTCGCCGGGAAGCAGCTTGAACCGCGCGCCCTCCTGGCCGGCGCGAATCCGCAGCCCGGTCTTGTCGTCGCGCTGAAATGAACCGGCCCACTGGCCCGGCCAGCCGATCACCACAATCGCGCCGTCGCCTCCCCAGTTGAAGTTGAAGTACGGCCAGACGCCATCGCTGCCGCGCCCGCCGGACGATGCCAGCCGCAGCAACTTGCCGGGCGGCAGCGGCGTCTCCAGCGGCCGGTAATCGTCCGGCGTCGCCTGACTGCCGGCGTTGTGGTGCAGCAGGAACTCGCCCTTGTCCGCACGGGTCAGCCCCAGGTCGAGGGCAAGAATATCCGCGAGGATCGGCGTGTCCTTCTGCGACGTGTTGCGGAACTGGATCGTCCACTCGATGGTCGGGAACTCGCGGTATTCGACGATCGCGCAGCGGACTTCCAGGCCCGTGACCGGATCGATCCAGGTGATCGTTCGCAGGTTGCGGCCGCCGTCCGCCGCTCCCGCCTCATCTTTCCGCGGCCAGCCCGCCAGCAACTCGGCCGACGGTCGGCCGCCGTACGTGAAGGAGAATGGCAGCGTCGCCTGTTTCCCGTCCGCCGGCTTGGCCAGGCTGGCTTGCGACCAGGCATCCCGGCGCGCGATCTCCTCGGGCGCGACGATGCCGGCGACGACGGAAGCGGCCGTCGCCATGAGCATTGCGAGTGAAATAGCGATTGCGCGCATAGTGTCTCCTTGTGACACAATCCAGCAGAATACTTCCAGCCGGCAGCGAATGCTTCACCACGAAGTCACGAAGCGGTTTCCGGCCCACACGATGTCTGTGGCTCGCCAAGGCCACAACTCCCATCAAAAGAAACAAAGAAGCAACGATTGGCAGTTCGGTTATGAATGTCATACCTCGCTTCGTGTCTTCGTGTCTTCGTGTTTAATCTCCTTTGGTTGCGGCCAAGCCGCCCTGAATCACGCGCCCTGCGGCGGTGCCGCCAGCAGCTTCAATATGTACTGCACGTGCCGTTCCGTGGCGCCCTTCTCGCGCGCGACAACCTCCTGCGCCCGCCGGCCCATCTCGGCCGAGCGGTCGGGCGACGACAGCAGGATCGACACCGCCTGGCCGAGTTCATCCGCTGTCGATACTTCCCACATGGCCTCGGCCGCCCGGAATCGCGACATGGCGTCGGCGAAGTTGCCGGTGAACCGCCCGGTCACCACCGCCTTGCCCATCGCGGCAGGCTCGATCATGTCCGAGCCGTGCTGCCGTGCGCCCAGGTCCACGAGCGACCGCCCGACAAACACGACGTCGGCCAGCGAATAGAACTTCCGCAGTTCGCCCATGGTGTCGCCGAGAATCACCGGCGGCAGCAGCGTGCTGGCTTGCTCGGGCGGTTTGCCCTGCGGCGCGGGGCTGCCGCTGAGAAACGCCAGAAGCTGATCCTTCTGCGTGACGGGGACTGTCTTGGACCGGCGCACGACCTGGAACCCCTGGCCGATGATGAGCTGCGCCACCTCGTCGAACCGCTCGGGCTTGCGCGGCACGATCGCCAGCCGCAAGCGCGTGTGCTTCGCCAGCAGTTGGCGGTACTGTTTGAGGGCCATCTCTTCCTCGCCCGGGCCGGTGGATCCGCACACCCAGAACCGCTGGGCGTCGGCCGACTGCGGGAAGATGCACGCCGGGCGGATCTGCAGTTCGTCGCACAGCAGCTCATCTCCCGGCACGCGCGAGCCCCACGGTGGCCGTGTCGAATTTCATCGTCCCCGTGACCGCGATGCGCTCGGCCGGCACGCCGAGTTGCCGGAACCGGTCGGCGTACACGGGTTCCTGCACGCAAGCGGCCGAGAGCCGCGAGAACATCCTGCGCGTCACCGGCCCGGCCAGCCGGTATTTCCTGAAACTCGGCTCGGTCACCCGGCCATTGACGACGATCACCGGCACGCCCCGCAGTTCGCATTGCCGGAGAAAATTCGGCCAGATTTCCAGTTCCATCAGAACCACGGCGCTAGGCCGGAGGTTGTCGAGCAGGCGCGTGACGGCGCCGGTGAAATCGAGCGGGTAGCGGAGGATGGTGAAGCGCGACACTTCGGGTTCGACGTCGAGCAGGCCCGGCGCCGGGCTGGGCGGCTCGATGGGTTTGGGATGCGGCCCGTACAGTTCCTGGGCCCGGGCAAAGCCCGTTTCGGTGGTCGAGGTGATGATGAAGTGCAGGTCCGGCCGCTGCGCCCGCAGGCGCTCGATCAGTCCGCGCGTGGCGTTCATCTCGCCGAGCGAGACGGCATGGATCATCACGGCCGGCGCCGAGCCGTCGCGCGGGGCGACTTGGCCGGCCCGTTGCGACAGGGCCCCGAGAACCTTCCGCCGGGTCGAGGTCTTGAGCAGCCAGAAAGGGCTGCTGGCCACCAGCCCGCTCCAATAGGCGATGTCGTAGAGGTTGGACATTGCGATTGCGTCTGTTTTACACGAACGCGGGCATTTGTCATTACCTCGTTCTGTATACAATGGTCGCATGCGATACTCGCTCACGACATTACTGGTGCTGGCGTGCCTCGCCGGCTGTGCGCAGAATTCCGCGCCGAACGCCCCCCTGCCCGACGACCGCAAGCAGCCGCGCCTGGTGGAACTGCTGGTCTATCTGGAATACCGCGGCGTCGAGGGCGCGGCCAAAGCGCCCGTCTTCGAACTCTCGCACTGGGTCATGTACGACAACCCCACCTGGGAGACGGATGCCCGCAAACCCCGGCTCGAAGGCGCGACCATCCAGTACAAGGGCATGAAGACAATCCTGGCCATATCACCCGTCAAGACCCCCCTGCCCGATCCCAAGCTCGTCCGCACCGACAAGGAGAAAGACGGCAAGAAGGTCGTCGTCGGCGCCACGCTGGTGCCGGCCAATCGCCACTGGAGCGTGGGCTTCACCATGGCCGAGCCGGATGCAAAACTCCAGGGCGAGCTCGAGCAATTCATTACCGGCTTCGTCGGCCAGTTCAAGCCGTAAGTGGTGCCGGTGCCCCCACCGGCATCTTCGATCTGCGGCGAGTCGAAGCACCTGCCTGAAGTGGTGCCGGTGCCCTCACCGGCATCTTCGAGCTGTGCCGAGTAGAAACACCTGCCTCGATTCGGGGCGAGCCCGGCCGACGAGGGCGTCGGCCCCACTTTGTCATCGCTTGCTTCCCAACTCCGCCGACCGCAGCGTGTTCTTCAGCAGCACGGCGACCGTCATCGGGCCGACGCCGCCGGGAACCGGCGTGATGTGGGCGGCCTTCTGACGGACCGCGTCGAAGTCGACATCGCCGACGGTCTTTCTTGAGCCGTCGGGCAACGTGACCCGATTGATGCCGACGTCAATGATGACGACCCCTTCCTTCACGTGGTCGGCGGTGATCAGGCCGGGTTTGCCGACGGCAACGACGAGGATGTCGGCGCGCTTCGTGTGCAGCTTCAGGTCGCGGGTGGCGATGTGGCAGAGGGTGACGGTGGCCATTTCCTCGGCCAGCAGCAGGGCCACGGGCTTGCCGACAATCTCGCTGGCGCCGACGACCACGGCCTCGGCGCCGCGGATGGCGATGCCGGTGGAGCGAATCAGTTCGATGGTGGCGTGGGCGGTGCAGGGAGCGATCAGCGTGTGTCCGTAAACGACATAGCCGATGTTGGCGGGGTTGACGCCTTCGACATCCTTGACCGGGTCGATCAGGTACTGCACCTCGGTGGCGTCGAGGTGTTTCGGCAACGGCAGGTGGAGCATGATGCCGGTGACGCGCGGTTCGCTGTTGAGGCAGCGGATGGTGCCGGCGATCTCATCAAAACTGGCTTCGGCAGGCAGCGGCAGCAGATCGTAGGAAATCCCGGCCGCCCGGCAGGCCTCGGACTGGCGCGAGGCGTAGAGTTCGCCCGCCGGCGAGGAGCCGACGAGGATGGCCGTCAGATGCACCGGCCGCCCGGCAGCGGTCAGTTCCTGGACGCGGCGGTGTACGTCGCGTTTGGCTTGGGCGGCAAGGGCCGCTCCATCAATGAGCTTGGCTGGCATAAGGGTGGGGATTATAGAGCGATGCCAGCGGTCATGCACGGGCGCCAGTTTAGAAACGGTACAGGTGGAGGCACTCTGGATGCATCCCAAGTCAATCCGTGTATGATACTTTCCCAGGTAGAGGACAACCATGCTTGAGAAACTTGCGCTTGCGAATGTCGGTCCCGCACCCCAGATGGAACTCGAGTTTGGGCAGCGGCTGAATCTCTTGACCGGAGATAACGGCTTGGGCAAGAGTTTCTTGCTGGACATCGCTTGGTGGGCACTGACCAGGAAATGGCCTGCCGAAGTCAACAACCGCCTGGCCGCGGGCCTGATGGCCAGGCCGATCGGTCCGGGCTCGGCTACGATTCGCTTTGCCTTCACGGCAAAATCCAAGAAGCACGAATACGTCAGTGAGTTTGACCGGAAGGTTCAAGCGTGGACGGGTCCGCCTGGTCGGCCGCCAAATCCGGGGCTTGTGCTTTATGCGCAGGTTGATGGCAGCTTTGCCGTCTGGGATCCAGCGAGGAACTACTGGAGAACGCGGGGTAACGCGGATGTGCAGGAGCGACCCTCCGCATATGTGTTTGCGGCTCGAGATGTCTGGAATGGGCTGCCACCGGACGGTCACCCGCCTTTGTGTAATGGGT
>JBIOJL010000238.1:0-9768 GCA_044450885.1 Tepidisphaerales bacterium | reverse complement strand
GTCATGGGCAGCCCCAGCTACATGCCGCCGGAGCAGGCCGCAGGCCGGCATGGCGACATCGGCCCGGCCAGCGATGTCTACTCCCTTGGCGCCATGCTCTATGAGCTCCTGACCGGCCAGCCACCGTTCCGCGGGGCCACGGCGATGGCCACGCTGCGTGAAGTGATGGAATCCGAACCGACCGCACCGCGCCGGCTGAAAGCCGATATTCCGCCCGATCTGGAGACGATCTGCCTGAAGTGCCTGGAGAAATCGCCATCAGCCCGCTATCCCACGGCCCGGGCGCTGGCCGAGGAGCTCGACCGTTTTCTCAAAGGCGAGCCGATCCAGGCCCGGCCGGCCGGCGCGGTCCGCAAGGTAGTGAGTTGGGCCCGGCGACATCCCGTTACCCTGGCGGCGCTGGCCGTGCTGGTCATCGTCACGCTTGCGATCGGTGTCTACTACCTGTTCGAAGAGAACGCGTTTTTGCGGGCCCGGCAAGCCAACCCCGCGCTGGCCCGCCTCCGCCGGGGCGCGCGTCATGAATCCTTGCAAATCTGGACAATAATCGACGGTTTCACCTGGATTGCCGGTGTCATTTCGCTGGTCGCATTGCGGATGCGAGCAAAGGGCCTGTCCGTCAAGCGCGCGATTAGCCCGCACTGCGCCCGCCCCGTGCGGCCTCTCAACGCGCCAACGCGGACCTTTGCCGTCGGCTTGGGCCTGATCTTGCTCGGTTGCGGTGTCATGGTCCTGGTGAAGGCGATCCAGGCCCAAGTGTGGGAGGGGGAACCGATCCAGCCCAAGATCAGCCTGATCTACTTGTCGATCTGCGTCGCGCTTACGATCTTGGGAATAGTCGTTCAAGACTACCGTCTGGTCCACTACGGCACGTTTAACCGGAAACTGACTGCTGAACAGATCGAGCCGATCCGCCGCGCTCTCGAGGATCGGGATGGGCCGGCCGCCATCAAGCACTTCCGCGAGGCGGTTCCGGAGGCGGGCCTGCTGGAAGCCAAGGAATACGTGTTTCGCCTCTGGTACACGTTACGGGCTCAACACTCCGACAAGTTTGGTCCGCCTCCGTTGTCACTGGCGACGCTGAACTGGAGGCGCATGGGGATCTGGGCCTTGATCGAAGCCATCAGCCTTGGCATCTTGTGGTACGCCATGCCGCCATCCTACCCAGCCTCGGCGGTTTCAAAGTTTGCCTACAGCTTCCTGTTTGGCATGGGATTGACGGCCGGTGTCCGCGTCAAGGGCTTTTGGAAGCGGATACTGCTGTTCATGCCCGCCCTGGCGTTGATGATCCTCAGCGAGGCGATCGTGCCCGGCCTGGCTAAAGGGTCGTCTCACTCGTCGGCGCTATACGGGGGCGGGTTTTTTTGCGGTATTCTCCTGATGGTTTCCGGTGTCGTTCCGTTACGCAAGAAGGTTTGATACCGAATCTTGGAAGCACGATACGATGGGGCTTGTGTGCGAGCGACGCAACGAGCGGAGGAGATGCCGGCGGATTTCAGACCACCCACTGGAGCATCGTGCTGCGGGCTGCCCGACGCGAGGATCGAGATGCCGATGCGGCACTGGCTGCGCGCTGCCAACGGTATCGGTTTCCCGAGCCTGGATCTGCCGTGGCAGCCGGTTGTTTCGTGTTCGGCTGACCGATCGTCCCGTTAACTCAACCGTATTCGCGGGCTTGTCAGAACATCTCGGCTCGGAAACAGCTCTGGAACGCCTTGTCCCCGCCGCAGGTCCCATTTACAATCCGCCGCCGTGAGCACAGCCGCATACTACGATCAGGTTCCTTACACGAGCAACCCCTACCTCGAGACCAGCCCGGGCATCCTGGAAGGCCTGGCCTGGCTCCAGGGCTACAACCCGCCGCCGATCGAAACGGCGCGGGTCCTGGAACTGGGCTGCGCGGCCGGTGGCAACCTCTCGCCCTTCGCCTACGCGTTTCCCGGGTCCAGGTGCCGGGGCATCGACTTTTCCCCGAAGCAGATCGAAGCCGCCCGGCGGGTCGCCGAAGCCGCGGAACTGAGGAACGTCGACTACGTCTGCAAGTCGATCCTCGACGTCACCGCCGAGGACGGCACCTTCGACTACATAATATGTCACGGGGTCTACTCGTGGGTTCCGCCGGACGTGCAGGAGAAGATCCTGCGGATCTGCCAGGAACTGCTCTCGCCCGCCGGCATGGCCTTCATCAGCTACAACGTCTATCCCGGCTGGCACCTCAAGCGCTGGCTGCGCGATGCCCTGATGTTCAAGGCCCAGGGCATCGAGGATCCCAAGGAGCGCGTGCGCCGGGGCATGGAGCTTCTCCAGTACATCACCGAGGTGCCGCCCCATTCGCAGATGCCCATCGCCGCACTCATCAAAACGGAATTCCAGAGCGTGGGCAGCAAGGAAACCCAGTACGTCCTCCACGAGTACCTCGAACCGATCAACGAACCCTGCCACTTCCAGGAATTCGCGAAGAAGCTCGCCGCCCACCAGCTGCGCTACGTCTCCGACGCCCGCACCAACGGGATCAGCATCGGCAATCCGCAGCATCCGGCCGCCCAGGCCATGCTCGCCCCGGGCATCGACCCGATCGTCCGCGAGCAGAACATCGACTTCGTCATCAATCGCAGCTTCCGCCGTTCGATCATCACCCGCCAGTCGCACGCGCCCGAGCCCAACGCCCCGGCCCAGCGCCTGCCCAACATGCACCTGGTTTCCTTCTGCCGGCCCGCCGTTCAACAGGCTGCCGGCGTCATCGCCCAGGAAGTGCGCTTCGATCATCCGACCGTCGGCAGCGTCGTGGTCCGCGAGCGCGGGCTGATGGGCATCATGCAGCACATGAGCGACGTCGCCCCCCAGGCGGTGCCCGTGAACGACATGCTCGAGCGCACCCGCCTGCTTGTGGGCCAGACCGCGGAACAGTTCGCCCCGCGCCGCAACACGCTGATCGGGGAGCTGCTCACCTACGTTCTTTCCGGCCTGCTCCACTGCTACCGCACGCCGTCGAAGTTCTTCACCAGCGTTTCCAATAAGCCCAGGGCCAGCAGGCTCGCCCGTGTTCTCAGCCAGGGCAGCACCCGGCTCACGAACCTGCGACACGAGCCGATCGACATGGATGAGAACTGGTCCCGGTTCCTGCGCCTGCTGGATGGCACCCGCACCATCGACGACCTGGTTCGGGAAGTGCCGGGTTCCAACCCCGAGCACATCAAGCAGTTCCTCGCCCAGGTCGCCCGCAGGGCCCTGCTGGAGGCATGATGCACGGCATGTTTCTGGAATTCGGTGGGACAGGCATTCGTGCCTGTCGTACGACAGACATTCTTGTCTGTCGTTTCACCCGTCGCCCGTCCTCTCACAGAGCACCAGGTGCCCCGGCCGCTTTTTCGGAGTTCCCGCCATGACTCAACTATCTCGCCGCAAACTGCTGTCTGTCTCGGCGGCCGGCATCGCCGCGCCGTACTTCATCCCGGCGTCGGCCCGCGGCGCCGACGGCAAACCCGCCCCGTCCAACCGCTGCACCATCGGCCTGATCGGCGTCAACAACCAGGGCACCGCGCACCTGTCCAACCTCGTCGCCCACAAGGATTTCCAGATCCTTGCCGTTTGCGACGTCGATGCCAAGGTGCGTAAGGACCGCAAGGACAGAGTCGAGAAAGCCTATTCCGGCCAGGCCGCCTCGGGCCAGTTCAAGGGCGTCGATGACTACAACGATTTCCGGCAACTCGTCGCCCGCAAAGACATCGACACGGTGCTGGTGGCCACGCCCGATCACTGGCACGTGCCCATCGCCATATCCGCCATCAAGGCCGGCAAGGATGTCTATTGCGAGAAGCCGCTGACGCTGACGGTGCGCGAAGGCCGGGTGCTGGCGGATGCGGTCAAGCGATACGGCCGGGTTCTCCAGACCGGCTCACAGCAGCGGTCGACGGCCAAGTTCCGGCTTGCCTGCGAACTCGTGCGCAATGGCCGGATCGGCAAGGTCAAGAGCGTGTTCGTCGGCCTGCCGCCGCAGAACGCCCCCGAGCTTCCCCCGCAGCCCGAGCAGCCGGTTCCGGCCAACCTCGACTACAACTTCTGGCTCGGCCCGGCGCCCTACGAACCCTACAACGAGCATCGCGTCCACTATTTCTTCCGCTTCCTCCTCGACTACTCCGGCGGCCAGGTTACCAACTTCGGCGCCCACGACATCGACATCGCCCAGTGGGGCCTCGGTTACGACGGTTCCGGCCCGGTCGAGATCGTCGGCCGCGGGTTCTTCCCGAAGAACTCCTTCTACACGACCGCCACGTTCATCGACTTTGACTGCATCTACGACAACGGCGTGAAACTGACCGTGCAGACCAAGAGTTCTCTGGTGCGGTTCGAGGGCACCGACGGCTGGGTCGCCGTCAACCGGGGCATGATCGACTCCAACCCCAAGAGCCTGGTCACCTCCGCCATCGGGCCCAACGAGATCCACCTTTACCGCTCGGATAACCACTGGCAGAATTTTCTCGAGTGCGTCCGCTCGCGCCGGCTGCCCGTGGCAGACGTCGAAATCGGCCACCGCACCGCGACCATCTGCAACCTGGGCAACATCGCCATGCAGCTCAAGCGAACGATCAAGTGGGATCCGAAGACCGAGAACGTGATCGGCGACGAGGAAGCATCGCGAATGCTCTCGCGACCGATGCGCGCCCCGTGGTCGTTGTAGTAAAGCCGTTCCGCCGGCGAGGCACCTGTGCCACGAGATTTGGGCGGCCACGGTCGTCTCCCGGAAACCCTGGCACGCCCCACACGGGAACCTTTGCATGGACCCGACTTCCCCGGCCTACGAACTGCTCCACGAAGGTCTCCGCCGCACGCTCTGGGACATGGGGTGGAAATCCCTTCGCCCGCTGCAGGAGAACGCCATTCGGGCCGTATTCTCCGGCGAGCAGCACCTGATCCTTTCCGCCGCCACCGCGGCGGGGAAGACCGAGGCGGCGTTTCTGCCGATCCTCTCGAAGATCGCCGACGAGCCGGCCGGATCGGTCCGCGCCATCTATGTCGGGCCGCTCAAGGCACTCATCAACGACCAGTTCTCCCGCGTCGAGGACCTCTGCACGCGGCTGGAGTTTCCGGTCCATCGCTGGCACGGCGACGTCGGCGACTCGGCCAAATCGCGTCTGCTGAGCGAGCCATCGGGCGTGCTGCTGATCACGCCGGAATCGCTGGAATCGCTCTTCATCAACCGCACGGCCCGGCTCGGTCGGCTCTTCGGCGGGCTGCGGTTTGCGGTGATCGACGAACTGCATTCGTTCCTCGACAACGAACGTGGGTTGCACCTGCGCAGCCTGTTGTCGCGGCTGCGCTGGCTGGACGCCACTCTCCCTCCGGAAGAGGATTTGGAGTCTGGCTCATTTCTCCCTCTCCCTCCGGGAGAGGGCCGGGGTGAGGGCCTTCGACCGACTGGACCGTTCCTCGCCACCGAGCATCCCCTCCGCCTCGTCGGCCTGTCGGCCACCCTCGGCGATTTCGCGCCGGCGCGGCGCTTTCTCGATCCCGATCGGCCGGACGATGTCGTCCTCATCGACGACAAGTCCGACAAGAAGGAACTGAAGCTGCGGATCCACGCCTACCCAGTGGTGCCGACGCCCTCGTCGGCACAAGGATCGGCCGAAGACATGCCGGTGAGGGCACAAGCACCACCACACACGGAGGACCCTCCCGAAGTGGTGCCGACGCCCTCGTCGGCACGGGGATCGGCCGAAGCCATGCCGGTGAGGGCACCGGCACCACTGCCTGCCGACGACCAGACGACGCTCGCCATGGCCCGCGACATCGTCGGTCACTGCGCCGGCCAGACGAACCTGGTGTTCGCGGAGTCCAAGGCCGACGTCGAGGAGTTCGCGGACGCCTGTTCGCGTCTGGCGGCCGCGCAGCGCCTCCGTGACACGTTTGTAGTTCATCACGGCTCGCTGGCGGCGGACATTCGCGTGGAGGCCGAAGAATCCCTCAAATCCGGGCAGCCGACCACCGCCTTCTGTTCGTCGACGCTGGAGATGGGGATCGACATCGGCTCGGTGCGGATGGTCGGCCAGATCGGGCCGCCGCACTCGGTGGCCTCGCTGAAGCAGCGAGTCGGACGTTCCGGCCGGCGCCCGGGCGAGGCGCGGATTTTCCGCGTTTACGTACGCTGCCCCGCGCCCGCGGCTCCGGACGACTTTCCGGCCACGCTGCACTTGCCGCTGGTCCAATCGATCGCCGTCACGCAGCTTCTGCTCGACGGCTGGATCGAGCCGCAGGAACCGCCGCAGTGCGATCTGTCCACCCTCACCCACCAGATCATCTCGACGATTGCCGAGAAATCCGGCCGCCGGGCCGACGCCCTTTACGAATCGCTCTGCATCCGTGGCCCATTCCGCGACATCGACCAGCGCCTCTTCGCACAACTGCTTCGCCAACTCGCCTCGCGCGATGTCATCGAACAAACCGCCGAGGGCGACCTGATCCTGGGTCTGGTCGGCGAGAAACTGCGGAAGGACTGGACTTTCTACGCCGCGTTCAACTCGCCGCAGGAATATGCCATCGTTGCCGGAGATCGGACGCTGGGGAAACTGTCCGGCCTGCTGGCCGTCGGCGACTGCATCCTTTTCGCCGGACAGCGCTGGCGCGTCGCGGAACTGGACCGCGAGCGGATGGAGGCGCGCGTGGCGCCATCGCCAAGTGGGCGGGCGAGTTTCTCCGGTGGCGGGCAGGGCATTCATGCGGCGGTTGTGGAGAAGATGCGGCAGATTCTGGCTTCGGCCGAGCCGGCGGGGTTCCTGACCCCGGCCGGACAGGAGATTCTGGCCCGGGCCCGGCAGGCCGCCGTCGGGCTGAGAAATCGGGGGATTCGGCCCGGGACGGGAAAGCAGACGCTGCTGCTGACCTGGGCCGGGTCGCGGGTGCAGCAGACGCTGCTGGCGATGCTCGAGTCGCACAAGGTTTCCGGTGTCGATCATGGGATTGCGCTGCGGATTGATGGCGACGAGCCGGCCGCGCGCGGCGCGTTGCAGGCAGTGATGGATCTGAAGACGACGCCGGAACAACTGGCCGAGTCGCTGAAAGACCCGGCCGACCGCAAGTTCGACTATTTGCTCGGAACGGGGCTGTTGAATCAGTCGCGAGCGAGGATGCTGGTCGATGTCCCTGGGGCGGTAGCGCTGGCCGGGGAATTGCTGGGGAGAATGCGGAATGCCTGAACGCGGAAATGCTGCGGAGCACGGCGGCACTCCGGCTGGAAAGCCGCGCTGCAAACTATGTGCGACGAGTGGCGCACTCGGACGTAATTCTGAATAAGGAGAACGCGATGAATACACCCCGAAACCTGTATCCTCTCTTTCACTTCGTGCCTGCGTGCCTTCGTGGCTCAATGCCTTTGTTCATCGCCGTCGCGGCCACGCTCGCCGCATCGGCGGCGGAGCCTCCCGCGAAATTGCCGGACGACATCGTGTGGGTCACGCACCGCATCGGCAACTTCCGTTCCGAATGCGTCGGGGTGGGCGATTTCAACGGCGACGGCAAGCTTGACATAGTCGCCGGCCCATACATCTATCTGGCCCCCGACTTCAAACCCGTCAAGATTCGCACGCTCAAAGGCAGCGTCGACGCGCAGGGCAAGGGCTACCACTGGGACTTCATCCTGTCTTCTGGTACGAGCAGGTCCGCGAGAACGGCCAGATCACCTTCAAACAGCACATCATCGACGCCTCCTGGTCGCAGGCGCACAGCATCGTCCTGGCCGATCTCGATGGCGATGGCATCCCCGAACTCGTCACCGGCAAGCGTTTCATGGCCCACAACGGCAGCGACCCCGACGAATCCGGCCCGCTCGGCGTCTACTACTACAAACTCCAGCGCAAGCCCGAAGTGAAGTGGGTAAAGCACATCATTTCATACAACGAAGGCATCGGCTCCGGCGTGAACCTGTGCGTGGCCGATATCAATGGCGACGGCAAACCCGACGTGATCGTCACCGGCAAATTCGGCGGCCCCGTCTGGTTCGAGAATCGCGGCAAAGCGACCCGCTCCGCACCCTGACGCCCAGCCCGCGCTCGCCGCGGCATTCAGTCCCAGGGGCGACACATTGTAGCCCATGGCGTAAGCGCGTAAGCGATGGGTTAAGAGCGATGCAATCCTCTCCTGAGCCCCGAAGGATCGATCTGACCGATACAGGCATCTCGTATATGGTTGACAAGTGTATTCTTTTTCCACAGCATTGCTACCGATCATGCCGCCTTTCGTCTTTCCCGATGTATACTTGCCCCAGGAATACGGAGAATCAACCACGGATGGCAGGGACGACGTGGATAATTCAAGATGGATATCCTCGTCCGTGTCGTCCGTGTCGTCCGTGAAGTCCGTGGCTGATGTCTTGCATTGCCTGCGGTTTAGACATGCCGGTTGCGCAGTGGATCGTTATCTCAAATGGAGTTCGCATGCAGATTCGTCTTGTCCCGATCGTTGCCGCGTGTCTTCTGCTCGCTGCCGAGGCAGCGTCCGCGGCCGACCTCTCGCCCCAAGCGTCTCAGGATGCCGTTGCCGCGTTGCAGACATACCTTGCGGCCGAATCCGACTCTCGCCCGGCCATCGACAAACAACCGTTTGCGGCCACGCCGCTCACCAAGGCCGACGCCGAAACCGCGCAGCAACTGCTGTGGGACGATCATGTCAAACAGATTCGCCGGACGCGGGCGGAAGAGATGAAGGATCGGCGGCTCCGCGAGGGGAAACTCGAAATGCCCTTCTTCTACGAAGTCTTCGGCGACAAGCCCAAGACCGGCCGCAGTTTGTTCATCTCCATGCACGGCGGCGGCAACGCGCCGAAACAACTCAACGACCAGCAGTGGGAGAACCAGAAGCATCTCTATCGCCCGGCCGAGGGCGTCTACCTCGCCCCGCGCGCCCCGACCAACACCTGGAACCTCTGGCACGAGCCGCACATCGACCGGATGTTTGCCAGGCTTATCGAGGACCTGGTCGTGTTCGAAGATGTCGATCCGAATCGCGTCTACATCATGGGCTACTCGGCCGGCGGCGACGGAGTCTATCAACTGGCGCCGCGCATGGCCGACCGTCTGGCGGCGGCGTCGATGATGGCCGGGCATCCCAACGACGCCTCGCCGCTGGGGTTGCGGAACATCGCGTTTGCGATCCACGTTGGCGCGCTGGATGGTGGCTATGGCCGGAACAAGGTGGCCGCCGAATGGGGGAAGAAGCTCGACGATCTGCAAAAGGCCGATCCCGATGGGTACGTTCATCTGGTGAAGCTTCATGAAGGCAAGTCCCACTGGATGGATCGCGAGGATGCCGAGGCGGTGCCGTGGATGGCGAAGTTCACGCGGAATCCGCTGCCGTCGCGCGTGGTGTGGAAGCAGGGCGGCACGACGCATGCGCGGTTCTACTGGCTGGCGGTCGGGGCCGACGACCAGAAGGCGGGCGCCGAAGTCACCGCCAGTTTCGCCGGGCAACAGATCACGATCGAGACCAAGGATGTACACCGGCTGCTCATACGGTTTGATGACCGGATGATGGATCTGGACAAGCCGATCAAGGTCACGGCCGGCGAGCGCGAGCTGTTCAGCGGTCCGGCGAAGCGCAGCATCGGCATGCTGGCCAGGACGCTGGCCGAGTACGGCGACCCGGCGGCGGTGTCCAGTGCGGAGGTGGAGATCGGACTGGATGTGCCCTGAGGTCGTGGTGCAGGCGTCCATGCTGCCTCCGGGTTTGGGCGTGCCCGCGGATTGGGGAGGGCCGTGCTTCTGCACGGCCGGGGCCGCG
>JBIOJL010000237.1:0-9845 GCA_044450885.1 Tepidisphaerales bacterium | reverse complement strand
CTCCAGGGGAGCCGGATTTACTTGGGGGCGGCGGCCGCCGCCGGGGCGGCGGGCGGGCTTACCAGGCGCTCGGCGGTGGCGATCAGCTTGTCGAGCTTGACGGGCTTGACGAAGTATTCGCAGACGCCGAGGGATTCGGCGTACATCTGGTGCCGTTTGCCGGGGTTGCCGGTGATCATGATGATGAAGGGCTTCTCGGCGCGGGATTTCTTGGAGCGCAGGCGCTCGAGGACCAGGAAACCGCTACGGCCGGGGAGCATCATGTCGAGGATGACCACGTCGGGCGGGTTCTTTTCGGCCATCTCGACGGCCTTGTTGCCGTTGTTGGCCAGTTCAATCACGGCCCCGGTGGGCTCGAGAGCGGCCTGCACCGACACGAGAATATCGTTGTCGTCGTCGACCAGAAGCACACGTTTACCAGCAAGTGGGGAACTCATAAGTGGAGACCTCCGTGGGAAAAAAATATACCCGCCCCGTCTCTAAGTAATGATCTTGCATTGTCTTGTGGAAAAGTCAAGCGGGCGCGGCGGGGGTGCCGATAGGACTTCGGAGGTGTGGTGTCGGAGTACCGGCACCACACAGGCGAGACGTCTGTGCCGCGAAATGAAGCTGTGCCGGGGTACCGACACACACACAAGCGCGACGCCTGTTACGAAATGCAGATGTGTCGGAATACCGACACCACACAGGCGGGACGCCTGTGCTACGAAAATGGGAAGTCTGGGAGCCGATGTCGTACACTTGTTCGCCGATTGTGGTGCTGGATTCTGGTTTGGGCGGGTTGACGGTGGTGCGGGCGCTGCGCCGCGTGCTGCCGCACGATGACCTTCTCTACTTCGGCGATACCGCCCGCGTGCCGTATGGGTCCAAATCGCCGGCCGTGGTCACGGGGTTTGTGCGGCAGATCATCACCTATCTGGCGGGCCACGAGCCCAAGCACGTCGTCATCGCCTGCAACACGGCCACGGCCATGAGCCTGGAGACGATTCGCGAGGAGTTTCCGCATCTGTCGGTGAGCGGCGTCGTCGATCCGGGGGCGCGGGCGGCCGTCGAGGCCTGCGGGCCGGGGGCGGCGCCGGTCATCGGGGTCATCGGCACTGAGGGCACCATTCGCTCGGCGGCGTACGAGCGGGCGATCCTGGCTTTGCGGCCGGATGCGCGGCTGGTGTGTCAGGCGACGCCGCTGCTGGCCCCCATCGTCGAGGAAGGCCGCAGCGATGACGATCCGCTGGTGCGGCTGGCACTGGAGCAGTACCTGCGGCCGATGTTGCAGCGGGGGATTCAGTCGCTGGTCCTGGGGTGTACGCACTACCCGGTTTACCGGGAGCTGATTCAACGAATCGTGGGGGATGGCGTCCGGGTGATTGACTCCGCGGACAAATGCGCCGAAGATGTGCGCCAACGTCTGCGGGCCGCCGAACTGGGCCGCGCAACTGACGGCGAGCGCGGGTGGCTGAAGAGTTTCGTCACCGACGATTCGCCGCGGTTTGCGGGTCTGGCGAGGCGGTTCCTCGGGTTGGAGTTGGATGCTCCGACGTGGGTGTCGCCCGACGAACTGCACGCCTCGGCGGCCGGTTCCGCGGTGCCGGCGTGACGCCTGCTCGGACATCCCGGTCGTCAGCAAAGCCCGGACGGCGCCGGACCCTGTTCCTGGCGCGGTCCCCAGAACCGGGAAGTTATGCGTCGAATCAACTGTGCGGTGCTGTTGGCGGGAATGCTGGTCGTCGGCTGCGCGAAGGAGCAGCCCGACATCCGCATTCAGGAGCCGTTCAACGGCCAGGTCTGGAAACAGGCCCTGGCGATCGACGCCGAGCGCGCCAAATCCGAAACCCAGCGTGAGGAAGCCGGCGGCTGGTCGGTCACCGACAAGCTCAATCAGGGCCTGTGGGAGTCCTTCGTCCGCATCTACTACTGGATCACCAACGATTCACCTTTCAACGCGGCCAAGGAACTGCTCAACCCGGCCTATCCGGACAAACGCCGGCAGGCGGTGATGTATCTCTCCAAGCGCCCCTGGGGCCGCGAGAAGCCGTACACGGACTTCTACGTGGAGATGGTCAAGTCGGACGATGAGCACCTGGTGCGGTCCATCGCCCTGCGCGCCCTGAACCGCGCCCGCGTTGCCGACCAGACCGCGCTCTACATCAAGGCCCTGGATGACAAGCACGAACTGGTGCGGTTGGAGGCGGCCAAGGCCCTGGCCAACATGCCCGACCCCAAGGCGATGGAGCCGCTGATCAAGCACCTGCAGAATACCGAGGAGAACATCGACGTGCGCATCGCCTGCGCCGATGCCCTGCGGCACTACAAGAAGGGGCAGTCGGCCCAGGCGCTGGTGAGCCTGCTGCGCGACCGGAGTTTCGGCCTCTCCTGGCAGGCGCGCTGGACGCTGAAGCTCATGACCGGCAAGGATTACGCCTGGGACCAGGCCGCCTGGCTGCAACACCTGACCAAGGCGGAGAAGCCGTTTGGGTAGTCAGTGGTCTAATGCGTGCATTACGTTTCAACAACTCCCTCTCCTTCGACACGCGGCTTCCCGAGCCGCCCCCGGCCGAAGGCGACACGCTCATCCGCGTCATCGAGGCGGGCATCTGCTCCACCGACCTGGAAATCTGCAAGGGATACATGGGGTTTAAGGGGATCCTCGGGCACGAGTTCGTCGGGCAGGTCGTCGACTCGCCCGACCGGAAACTCATCGGCAAGCGCGTCTGCGGGGAGATCAACATCGTCTGCGGGCGCTGCGACCTGTGCATGGCCGGGCTCTCATCGCACTGCCGCAACCGCAGCGTGCTGGGGATCGTCAAACACAACGGGGTCTTCGCGGATCACGTGCGTCTGCCGGCCGCCAACGTGCATGTGGTCCCGGATGCGGTGGACAACGACCAAGCTGTCTTCGTCGAGCCGCTGGCGGCCGCGTTCCAGGTGCTCAAGCAGGTGAAGCTCGACAGCCACAAGTGGGTGACGGTGCTGGGCGACGGGCGGCTGGGGCTGCTGGTCGCCCAGGTTCTGCAAACCACCGGCGCGCCGGTGCGGATGATCGGCAAGCATCCGGAGAAAATGGCGCTGTGCGAGAAGTGGTCGATCCGTTCGCGGGCCCTGACGGACATCACGCCGCGTCACGACCAGGACGTCGTGGTCGATTGCACCGGCTCGCCGGCCGGGTTCGAGTTCGCCATGCAGATGGTTCGTCCGCGCGGGACGCTGGTGCTCAAGAGCACCTTTGCCGGCGGCAAACCGCTGAACCTGGCTCCGCTGGTGATCGACGAGGTCACGGTGGTGGGCTCGCGCTGCGGGCCGTTCAAGGAGGCCATCAAGGCATTGGTGGCCCGACAGATCGACGTGGTGTCGCTGATCCATCGGCGTATGCGGCTGGAGCAGGGGGTTGAAGCGATGGCATTGGCGGGCCGGCCGGGGGTGCTCAAGGTGTTGATAACGATGGAGTGAAGGGTAAGGCGGCGCTACCAAGAAACGGCGGCCTCGGCGAGGCCGCCCTACCGGGACGCCCGTTTCCGGTCCATCGCCCGGCCGATAGCGCCGGCTTCGGGGTCCACTCTCAGCGTGCCGGTGGTCTGCATGAACGACAGCGTCAGCGTCTGCAGGCTCGATCGGGCGCTTTCGTAGGCGTCCTGGGCATCCAGCAGCGACTGTTGCGCATCGACGATGTCGCGCGCGGTGATCTTGCCCTGCTTCAGCAGTTCGTTGGAGAACTCCAGGCGTTTCTCCGCCAGGTCGATCCCGCGGTGCTGGATCTCCAGGTTGATCTCCGCCGCCCGGATCTGGCGCAGCGAGTCGCGCACGTTGGACACGATCGTGTCGTGCAGCGAAACCATGGCCCGGCTGGTCTGGTTCACGCCGATGAGCGCCTTGCGATACGTGTTCCGCTCGGCCAGCTTGTCCAGCGGCAGGCTCAGCGTCATTCCGGCCTCATAGTCGGTCGTTCGATGATCGAGGCCGAGGGTGGGGTAATTGACGGGATCGCCGGTTGAAACCTTGGCGTCGGCGGTGAGATCCGGCAGCAATCCGTTCTCGGCGTTCTTCACCGCCCGACGGGCATCCTCGACCCGGTCCATCGCCGTCTGCAGGTCGAGCCGGTATTGCTCGGCCAGATGAATCGCCTCGTTGGTGTCCATCTGCGGCGACTTGGTGTCGAGCACCACCGCCACCACGTCCAGCGGCTGGGCCGGCGGCATGCCCAGCAGTATCTTGAAATTGTCCAGCGCCGCCGCGTACGACTCCTCGGCGTTGATCAGCGACGACTCGGCCGACAGACGTGATTGCAGGGCGCGCTGCACTTCCAGAAAGCTGATGCGGCCGTTGTCATAGAGCGCCCGCGTGCGCTCGGTCAACTCGTCCAGATTCCGCAGGTTGAGCCGGCGGTTGAGCACGGATTGCTGCGACGAGACAAGCTGGAAATACTGCTGGGCCACGCCGACGGCAAACTGCCGGCGGTAGTCGTCGAACGCCCGCACCTGGTAGATCAGCGTCCGTTCCGACTGGATCAGCGGCTCGAGGTTCACCATTCCGAACCCGCGCAGCAACGGCACCGATCCGCTCAGCACGACCTGCGCCGAGTTTCCGTCCACGGCCGATCCGGTCAGCGTTTCGACGAAGTTGTGTACCGCCGACGCCGTGAGCGTGCCGCCGAAGGGCAGTTTCTGGTTGACGCCGGCGGTGTTGATGACGCGCATCGCCGACTGGTAGCCGACCTTGGGGTCCGGGTTGCCCTGGCCGTCGTACTGCAGCCGCGAACTGGCAAACGGCGACGGCTCGAACAGGTGCCGCTGCAGCGTCACATCCAGCGCGGACAGGTAGAGGTTATCCATCGTATCCTGGTAGGCCCGGCTGTGGCGCACGGCGTAGGCGATGCATCCGAACAGGTCCAGCGCCATCGCCTGCTCGCCCGGACCCGGTGGCCCGAGCGCGGCCTCGGCCTTCATCCGCTTCTGGAGGATCTCCATCCCGCCGCGATCCGATTCCACCGGCGGCGCCGTGTGCAATCTGGCATCCGGGCCAAGCGGACCGAAAGTCGGCTGGGCCGCCCGCCGTTCCACCGGAGATTCCCCCGGCGGCGAGATTCGCGTGTACGGAATCCGCTCGTAAGCCGGCTTCATCGGGCGGGTCGTGGACACACCCGGCGGCTGTGACGAGTCCGGCAGATAGTCGATCGTCTGCTTCTCCCGGTCGGCCAGCAGCTTGTCAACCTGCAGGTCGGCCCAGTTGCGGTAGTCGTCGGGCGCGCAGCCGGCCAGCAGACCGGCGGCCATGGCGGCCGATAGCAGGACAGGCACGGAGGCACGAAGACAGATCCGACGTCGAGTTGTGGTACATCCGGACAGTTGCATCAACCTGTGTACAGTCGAGATGGCGATGCGCTGCCGTCGCGCTCGTCGATCACCCGGGCGTGCCCACAAATCCGGGAGGGCCGTGCTTCTGCACGGCCGGGACGGTTGCCCTGCCAAACGGTCGCAGAGACCACCGATAACCGATCACTGATAACTGATCACCGATCACCGATGACCGATCACCTACGGACCACGGACCACGGACCACTGACTCCCCGCGCGCCTACCATCCCTCGTACATGACCACCGCACCCATTCTCCCCGTCGCCACCAGCGATCCCGTCAACGCCCGAATTCTGGCCGTCTCCGAAGACCGCATCCGCGGCTTCCAGGACGACCCCCTGGCCTGCATCGCCCGCGAAGCCGGCCTGCCGCCCGACATCGTCATCGAGCGCATCGCCGCCATGCTCCGCGCCGGCACCGTCCGCCGCGTCCGCCAGACCCTGCTCTCCACGAGTCTGGCCCACGGCTGCCTCGTCGCCTGGGTCGTCCCCGAAGACAAGCTCAACGCCGCCTTCGACTGGATGTTCCAGTCCGACCCGTTCTCCGGCCACGTCGTCATCCGCTCCACCGACGCCGCCATCGCCGCCTCGCGCTACCGCCTCTGGACCACGCTCAAAGTCCCCCAGGGCTATTCGCTGGAAAAACACTGCCGCTTCCTCTGCGAAAAAACCGGCGCTGAACGGTTCCTGCTCCTCCCGGCCAGGAAACTGTTCGTGCTCGGCGTCGGCCACGTTCGCCGCCGCGGCATGGAACCCGGCAGCAAATCCGACCAACTGGCCGACGCCACCGATACCGAAATCGTGAAGCTCACCGACTTGGAATGGCGCGTGCTGACCGCGCTCAAGCGCGAGTTCGATCCGGATGAGTTGCGCCCAGCGACTGGCGAAGAAGGGGCGGAATGTGGACACAGGCAAGACGCCTGTGCTACGAAGTCGGGCGAGCCGGAGGAGTTGCGACTGAGCCTCTGGACCGGGCGCGCCGCCGAGGCGGGTGTGCCGCTGGATGAATTCCTCCGCGTCGCCCACGGCCTGGACAAAAAGGGCGTCATCGGTCGCTTCTCCACTTTCCTCGAACACGTCAAACCGCTGGCCACCGGCGAGCGCGTGACCAAGTTCAACGGCCTGTTCCACTGGGCCGTGCCGAAGGGCCGCGAGATGGATGCCGGCCGGCAGGTCGGCCGGTTCCACATCATGACCCATGCCTACTGGCGCGAGGCCGGCCCGGAGTTCGGCAACGTCAACGTCATGGGCGTGGCCCACGGCCAGGACCGCGATCTGCTGCTGGCCCACAAGCGTGCCATCGACGAGCACCTCGCCGCCTGTGGCATCGAGGTCAGCTACACCAACGTCTTCTGGGGCGGCCGCAGCGAGATCAAACCCAGCGAGATCATCCCCTCCGCCTACGAACAGTTTTGCCGCAAGCACAACCTCGACCCGCAGGCCATGCGCGCCGAGTAGAGCCAGCCGCTTCGGGGATCCACGGGCATGCGGGGCAATTCCATTTGCCACAGAGTCGGGGGGACAGGCTTTCTGGCCTGTCGTCGGATGACCGAGTGGGGGACATTCTTGTCCCCCCGAGGTCATCCGAACTCCCTCGCCGCTCGTACACGTGACGATCCTTCCCCCGGTACCCGCAACACCCCATTTCCCCGTGCGTAACCCTAACGAGACCGTATACTCGTAAACCACAACACGAGAGGAGCCGGGCATGGCCATCAGCCGTCGGGATTTCATTCGGGCCGGTGCAGGAGCGCTGACCGTGGGCGCGTGCGCGTCGCAGGGTCTGGCCGCGGCCCCAACCGCTGCCAGAGCCGCGCGGGCCCTGGTCCTCATCGAACTCAACGGCGGCAATGACGGCCTCAACACCGTCATCCCCTACGCCGATCCCGCCTACTACCAGGCCCGCCCCACGCTCGCCATTTCCCCGGCCCGCGTCCTCAAACTCAGCGGCGATACCGGCCTGCATCCGTCGATGCCCGAACTCGCCGACCTCTTCCACACCGGCCGCCTCGCCATCTTCCGCGGCGTCGGCCATCCCAACCCCAGCCGCTCGCACTTCACCTCGCAACAGATCTGGCACACCGCCGACCCCTCCGGCGCAACCAGCACCGGCTGGCTCGCCGCTCGCGCGCCCCTCTTCTATTGCGGCCCCGTCTGCCCGCAGATGTTCTGTGGCGTAACAGCCACGCCCGTCTGCCTCGACGCTACGGCTCCGGCCGACTTGATTCGCAGCCCCGACCTTCCCGTCCCGTCCGGCACCGGGCGCGATGATTCGTTCGCTCAGCGCGTCCGGCCGCCCGAATTTGGTGGCACGGGCTTCCAGCCCGTGGTGTCGGTACTCCGACACACCTCCGCCGCTGCGGATACTGGTGGCGTTCCCGGAACCCGCACGCCCAACGTATCCTACCCCACCACCCCGCTGGCCCAGGGCCTGGCCAGGTTCGCCCAGGTCATCACCCAGACCGACACCTCGGCCTTCTTCCACATCGCCCAGGCCGGTTTCGACACCCACGCCCGCCAGGCCGATCTGCACGCCAGCCTGCTGCAAACCGTGTCGCAAGCCATCGGCGCGTTTATGGCCGACCTGTCGGCCGACGGCCCCGACCGTGACGCATTGGTGCTCGTCTTCTCCGAGTTCGGCCGCCGCCTGAAAGAAAACGGCTCCGTCGGTACCGACCACGGCGAAGCCTCCGTCGTTCTCCTCGCCGGCCGCGGCATCCCCGGCGGCATCCACGGCGACGCTCCTTCGCTGGAAGACCTCCACGACGGCGGCCTCCGCGCCACCACCGACTTCCGCACCTGCTACGCCGCGGCCATGGCTCGCATGGTGCCATAAAGTAGGGCCAGCGTCCGCGCTGGCCTTCCTGAATCGCGAATTGTCTGGCATGCCGGGCCAGCGAGGACGCTGGCCCCACTTGCCCGCCGCAGGCATCGCTTTTTCCCCTCGCCACTCGGCACGACCGAATATAGAATGTATGTGGAGCTTGAACATGCAGATTGTCGTAACCAAACCCGAAGTGGAGAAGTTCATCGACGAGCAAGTGCAGTCGGGCAACTATGCGTCCGCGAACGAGGTCGTTGAGGCCGCGGTCACACGGTTCATGCAGGACGATTCGTGGAACGAGCTTGACGATGACGACATGGCCGCCATCGCCGAATCCGAGGAGCAGATTCGCCAGGGCCGGGTGCGCCCCTTCAAGGACGCGGCAGAGGAACTCCGCCTGTAGGGTGTGCTTCAGCACACCATTCTTCGCCAATTGCCACTGTTTCGCGGGTCTTGGGCGCTGTCGAAGGCTGTTGAACACGAAGGCACGAAGACACGAAGCGGTTCATGGTTGTGGCGAGTGGCCCGGCGAGGCAATCGTGGATATGTATACGCCGCCATCAATTCCGGGTATCTCTGATTCCGACTTTCGCGCATCGCGCCGTGTGCTATACTGGTGACGTGTCCGGCATAGGATCGCGCTAGCCTGGCGGCCGGACCTGAGCACAATGTCCGCAAGGGAGAGGCTCAATGGGAACACAGCGCACTCGATATGCAACCTGGTTTGAGCAGCGGTTGGGTCGCCGTGATCCGCACGCGGAAGCTGCGCTGTTGACCGTGGCCGACGCCTACGACACCGTCTAGGAGACAGGACTCCTCTCCGCCGCAAATCTCCGCATCATCGTCGAGGGCGCAAGCGATCCGAGAGCCTTGCTCTGCAACAACGTCACAAATCTATTGGAAATCCTGTCTGAGCGATGGTCCCAGGCGTGCGACGCAAATTTGGAGATCCTCAAGCACCGCAAGTCCCACGTACGATTCAGCGCGCTTTGTTGTCTCGGTATGGGAACGCCGGCAAACGTCGTCGATGAAATGTTGCGCGCGGGGCTGTCCGACAGAAGCGCCTCGGTCCGATGGAAGGCGGCAGAGAAAGCCACAACTCTGAACAGGAAGAACCTGATACCCGAAATGACGGCCGCGCTGACTGCGGAGACAAATGCCAAGGCTCGCAGAGAGATAGAGTTCGAGCTTCGCTTATTGCGAGATGGTTACATTCTGAAGCCGGCTTCACCTTCCGGTTTCAATGTGACCGTACCCATCAAGAACGGCACTTGCGGGCATTGGGTCAGCGAGGACGAAATGCGCGCCAAGGGCCTCGACGCAATCCTCTCGGACATGCGCAACGATCAGCCGCTGTAGCGCGCGCCGTCGGTTCAGATTCTGCCGACGTGAAACCACCCACGATTGCGGATCAGTGGTCCGACTGTCCGGCACTCGAATATGGGCGGTCCCAACTGCTCTGCTCGATGGCTGAACGACTATTGCGGCGGCGTCTGCGACCCGACGCCGCTGTCGCCGCTGTCGCCGCCGACCTCACCCGGCTGGTGGTGCTGGGTTCCGAGGGCCACCGCGGGCATGAGTTCCTGCCGCAGATCCTGCGACTCATCGAGACGCAGTTCGTTCCTCCTGTGCCAGCCGCTCTGCGCCGCGCGCTCCGCGAATTGCATGGGTATTTGG
>JBIOJL010000236.1:0-9863 GCA_044450885.1 Tepidisphaerales bacterium | reverse complement strand
CTTCACATGGTTTAGCTTAGCAAGGATTCGGTGACAATTGGTGACATTGCTTCTTCGTCTGCGGAATCTGGCATGAACTGCCAACTCTGGTAGCCGCGACTGCACGAGCCGGATGCGTGGCGCCTGCCTGCAACTCTTCCGAAACCTGCCGCGCGACGGCGATTCCACGCCATGGCGGCGTCAGCGTCGCCACATTGTGTGCGCCTTCGGCTAGCACGAAAGGTGTGCGCCTTCGGCTAGCACGAAAGACCACCGCCCGCACACAAGGGGCAATGACCTGCGGGCCTCACAGCCGATGGAGCGTGACGAACCCAAGGACGCCCGCGCCTTGCTGCAACGGCCACATTCGGGCAACGTAGCCCCTTTCTTTGACCGTGTCGGCCTACTCCTAATTGGCCGAGAGAAACAGGTCGGCCGGGCATCGGCCATGATCTGAACGGCCAGTGCATCGGAACCGCCGGGTATGGTCTTTATCTCCACGCCAGCATCCTGCCTGAATGCTCTGGAGATGGCGACAATGGCATCGTTGGCACTGGCCGCGGTCAGAATCGTGACTGATCGTCCAACCGCCGCGCAGGCCGGTCGCTGCGGTGTGAGCGAACTCACCAACGCCATACAAGTACTATCAACAATTGCAGATGCCGCATGCTGCACCTCTATCTCGCTCGTTGGACAGGGCCTTGCACCTTGCTCACGTTTATTGAGCATCGTTTGCTGAGTCCTGCGCCGCCTGGCTGGCCCTTGCATCGCCGAAGAGGGTTTCGTAGTCGATGCCGAGCTTGCGGATCTTGTAGCGCATGATCCGGGCGGTGATGCCCAGTTCGCGGGCGGCGGCCGCGGCGCTGCCGCCGCTGCGCTTGAGGGCGTCGGTGATCATGTCGCGTTCGAGGGCTTCAACGCGGATCTCCAGCGTGCCATGGGCGGCGGCGTCCTTGCGGTTGGGGATCTCCAGCGTTGGCGGCAGGTTGTGGCTGTGAATGACGCCCTCCTCGCTGAGGAGCACGGCGTGCTCGATGCAGTTCTCGAGCTCGCGCACATTGCCCGGCCAGTGATAGGCGATCATGGCGTTGATGGCGGGCGTGCTGATGCGGTGGATGTTCTTGCCGAGACGCTGGCCGTATTTCGCGGCGAAATGATTGGCCAGGAGCAGGATGTCGTCGCGGCGTTCGCGCAGTGGGGGCATGAAGACCGGGAACACGTTGATGCGGTAGTAGAAGTCGCGGCGGAAGGCGGCGGTCTGGACGGCTTTCTCCAGATCCCGGTTGGTGGCGGTGATGATGCGGACGTCGACCTTCACGGGCGTATTGCTGCCGACGCGCTCGAGTTCCCGCTCCTGGAGGACGCGCAGCAGTTTGGCCTGAAGCGCGGTGGAGAATTCGCCGATTTCGTCGAGGAAGAGCGTGCCGCCGCTGGCGTCTTCGATCCGGCCGATCCGCCGCTGGTTGGCGCCGGTGAATGCGCCTTTCTCATGTCCGAACAGTTCGCTTTCGATGAGCGTATCGCTGAGGGCGGCGCAGTTGACGCGGACGAACGGCCCCTTGGCCCGTTTTGACGAGTAGTGGATCGCGGAGGCGACAAGTTCCTTGCCCGTGCCCGATTCGCCGCGAATGAGCACGGTGGTGTCGCCGGCGGCGACCTGGCGGATGCGCAGGTAGACGTCGCGCATGGTCCGCGAGTTGCCGATCATGTTCTCGGGCCGGAACTGCTCCTCGAGCGCGCTGCGCAAACGCAGGTTCTCATCTTGCAGGGCCTGCGTCTCCTCGCGCTCGAGGCGGCGGGCGCGCACGTCGTAGCCGATCATGCCGGCGACGATGGTCAGGCAGCGCAGGGATTCGTCCATCCAGTGCCGGTCCTTGGCCGGCACGTCGGCCGAGAGCGTACCGACGACTTCGGAGCCCAGGAGAATCGGGACGCAGATGAAACCGACGTCGCCGAGGTTCCGGGTCTGGCGGCCGTGGATGCGATCGCAGAATCGGGGGTCGTCGGCGACGCTGGAAACTGCCAGCGGCTGGCCGGTCTGAAAGACCCGTCCGATAATCCCCTCGCCGGGCCGGTAGCGAACCGAGTCGATCGTCGCGGGTTCGGCATCGCGGGCCGCGGCCACCTCGAGGCCGAGGCTGTCCGCACCGAGCAACATAATCGTGCCGCGTACCATTCCCAGCCATTGTTCGAGGACGCCGAGTATGTCCAGGAGTGTCTGCCGCTGGCCGGAGCGATCCATCAGGACGCGGGCGATATCGTAGAGCGCGCGCATCTCCAGTTCGCCACGTTCCTTTTGCAGGGCGCAGGAGACGATGTCCGCTGAACCCTTGGGCAACTGGCAGTCGTCTGTGCAGACAATATGCAAACTTCGATCCACAACAGCACCTCAAACCCGCAAAACCCAATAGCGGCGTTCACGCCAACATGCCGCGAGCAGCGTGGCAAACGCCATCGCTGAGCGATTAACGCCGGCCAGCACAGGCCAACAGCATGGTTTCCGTCATCCGGAGCGTGATCCTGAGTAAAGGAGTTGCAACTCCTGTGCCAGTTGGCGAAGTGTGCCGATCAATGTTCGATGTATGTGCGAGACAGATATCCGACGTCAGGGATGAAGTTCCTTGGTCCAGTAATCGTACGGAGGATTACCCGGAGCGATGCCAAAGTTCCGGTAGAGAGCACGGGCGGCAGAGTTGTCGGTACGAACTTCGAGTGTGAGGCGGCGACAGCGATGCCGCCGCGCGAGTTGCTCGGCGGCGTCGAGCAGCGCCACGCCGATGCCCCGGCGACGGTGCTTGGGGGAGACGGCGAAATCGTGAATGTTCAGCATGGGCGCTGCGCTGAATGTGGAGTAGCGGAAGAAGCAGACGGCGATGCCCACGGGTTGCCGGCCGATCCAGGCGAGCAGCACTTTCGCCTTGTATGCGCGAAGCCCCTGCGGCAGACGCCGGCGAACTGCGGGAGGAAGCGGGCGGCCGATCCCCATCGCGTCGGTCGCGTACATGGTCAGCATCCGCAGCATCGCACGGATGTGTTGCGGATTGCTGTGGTTGGCAAGGCTGACGCGGAGTTCGTTTGTCATGGCACAATTCACCGCCAAACCGGCGCTCTGTCAGCCCCGTCAGGGGCGATACATGTTAGCCCATGGCGTGAGCCATGGGGCAAACAAGTGGCATGAGAACCACCAGCCCCGTAGAGGCGAAAGAATCATTGTGTCGCCCCTTCGGGGCTCATGCAACAGCGACGCCAATTTCCCCCATGGCTTACGCCATGGGCTAATATGTGCCGCCGTTCCAGGTTTCGCCGGCGAATGCCTGTGGCGCTCCCGAATGCACCGAGACGCCCTCCGCTGACTCGCGTGTGAGGGAGTGGAATAGATCACGCAATTCCGTTGGCGTCAACGGGCCGCGCTTGCTCTCGGCGAGGCGGCGGACATGGGGGAGAAGTTCGCGGATGGTGGTTTCATCGGTGTCGATGCCGAGTTGGACCAGGGCATGATGCAGCGAGGCGGCGCCGGAGTGCCGGCCGACGAGCAAGCGGCGGCCGGTTCGGCCGACGGTCTCGGGCGCGAAGGGTTCGTAGCTGCGCGGGTCGCGGAGGATCGCCTGCACGTGAATCCCGGACTCGTGGTCGAAGATAGCCTGGCCGACGATCGGCTGGTTGGGCGGGATGGGCCGCCGGGCGGCGGTGGCGACGAGCCGGCAGAGTCCGCCAAGTCGCTCCGGCCGCACGCGGCACCGCAGCCCGCTAAAACCGGCCGCGATGGCGAGTTGCTCCAGCGGCGCATTTCCGGCGCGTTCGCCGATGCCCAGCACGGTAACGTCGGCCGACGATGCGCCCGACTGGAGTGCGCTGAGGCTGTTGGCTGTGGCCATGCCCAGGTCCTCGTGCATGTGCGCGCCAAGTTGCAGCCCCGGCGCCGCGCGATGGACGCAACGGAAGACCCGCCGCACGGCTTGCGGATGCCAGACGCCCACGCTGTCGGCCAGGCGGAGACGGTGGACGCCCAGGTCCGCGGCCCGCCGGGCGAAGCGGAGGAGGAGTTGCCGATCGGCGCGGGCCGCATCTTGGACGCCGATGGAGACGAATTCGAAGCGGCGGCGTACGATGGGAACGAGCCGCTCAAGTTCATCCAGGAGCCACGATTCGCACTTGCGTAGCGCGCGCAGCAGAATTGCCGAAATTGGGAATGAAAGGTGAACGGCGGGAACGCCCATGGTGGCGGCGGAGTCGATGTCTTCCTCGCGGGCGCGGCACCATGCGGTCACCCGACAAGCCAGGCGCAGTCGCACGACATCCCGGATCGCGTTGCACTCGTCTTCGCCCATGGCGGGACTGCCGGCCTCGATCTCGTCGATTCCGGCGTCGGCGAGCGCTCCGGCGATGGCCAGCCGCTGCTGGCGTGTGAAGACGACGCCGGGAGACTGCGCGCCGTCACGCAGCGTCGTGTCGATCAACTCCACATGATCAGGATGAGTCGTTGGCTCAGACATGGCGTTCTCCAGGGATCAGGCAAAGAGCAGGCCGTCGGCCGGCTTGCCTTCTTCCAGTGCATCGAGAATGTCATCCACGCGGCCCTCATCGACCTGTTCGTACCACCAGCCTTGTGGGTAGACGACCAGCACCGGGCCTTTCTCACACATCTTCAGGCAACCGGTGGTTGAGACCATGGCATCGAGGCCGCGGTCGCTGATCTCAGTTTCGATGTACTGCGACAACGACGACGCCTCCTTTTTGTGGCAGGTGCCCTTTGGCTCGCCGCTGGTGCGATAGCTGTTGCAGACGAGAAGGTGAAATGCGGGTCTTGGCATGATTGTGTCCTTGTGTAATCAATCGCGCTTACAGTCATTTGTCTGGAACTGTCATGTTGGGTCGTCATCCGCAGCCGGTTCCCGGTCCCGCGCAACTGCCGCAGCCGACGCCGTCGGCGTCGCAGTCGCTACCGCGATCCAGCACGCGCGCCGGCATTCGCGGCTTGTGGCCGGCGTACACGGCCTCCATCGCCTCTTCGATCAGTCCATCGGCCACCAGCAGGCGAATGCCCTTGGCGGCGAGAATGACTTTCGGCCGTTGCCCGGCCGCCGCACAGAGCAGCGCCCGGCAGTCCGGCAGGCGATCGGCGAGCGATGTCCAGCGCTCGTCGCCGCCCCCGGGCTGCGGCGCGGGCCGCGTATCCACATGTTCCAGTTCGCCGGCGGCCGTGCGCTCGAATATCCAGAGTGTCTCCGCTTCGCCAAGGTGTTGGTTGACGAGCACGCCTTCGAGGCTGGCGACGGCGACATACGGCCGATTCTCGGTTGGCCGCAGCGGCAGGCTGGCGGCCTGGCTGAGCGCCGCCTGCACCAGTTCGGCGTTGTCCTGGCCGAGAATCCCTGCGGCGTCGGCCCGGCAACGAGAACAGTGCGTCATCTGCGGCATATATCCAACACAGCGCGCCCGGAGCATCTCCATTGCGGGAATCGATGGCTCGGACAAGTGCTCAAATGGCGTATCCTTAACGGGGTAAAGGGGAATGCAGTTGTGTACGTCCGCGCCGAGACCCGCGACCGTGCGGGCGACTTCCTCGACGTGGCCGACGTTGACCGTTGGGATGACGATGGTGTTGATCTTCACGGTGACGCCGTTCGCCTTGAGGGCGCGAATCGCGGCGAGCTGCCGGTCCAGCAACAACTGTGCGCCTTCTTCTCCACGGTAGACCGTTTTGTCAGGCCGGACGAACCGGTAGATCCGGGCACCGACATGCGGATCGACGGCGTTCACGGTGATGGTCACATGCCCGACCGCCAACTCGCCAAGTTCCTTCGCGTAGGGCGTTATGCCCAGCCCGTTGGACGCCAGGCAGAGCAACATGTCTGGATAGCGCTTCCGCACGAGGCGGAGCGTTTCCATGGTGGTGTCCGGCGTGGCGAAGGGATCGCCCGGGCCGGCGATGCCGACGACGCTGACAGGCGCGTCGAGGACGTCGGTGATGTGTTCGAGATAGGCGATGGACTGGTGCGGCGAAAGAAGCGTGCTGGTGACGCCGGGACGCGATTCGTTCAGGCAGTCGTTCTTGCGGTTACAGAAATTGCAGCCGATGTTGCAGTCCGGGGCTACCGGCAAATGCACGCGGGCATACCGGTGGTGCGCTTCCGGACTGAAGCACGGGTGTTTGGAAAAATCGGCGGACATGACAGCCTCTTTCGTTCAGAGATACGAGTAACCAATGTCATTGGAATCCTGTGAGTGTTCGAGAATGGCGTTGACAATGCGGTCGAACAACTGCTGCGTGCCGCGATAGCCAACATGCAGGATCCGCGCCGCACCGAGCCGGTCGTGGATCGGCATACCCACGCGCACGAGCGGCCGCTTGATACTCTTGGCCAGCTTGTAGCCCTTGGAATTGCCGAGAATCAGATCGACATCAATATCGGCGGCTGCATCGGCAATGTCCTCGAAATCCACGTCATCCAGCGTGCGACAGTCCGGTGCGACACGGGCGATTTCGGCGACAAATCGGCCGCTGTGGCCGCCGGAGGCGCAAAGAACGGGCTTGAGCCCGATCTCAGCCGCGAAGCCGGCCAGGCCGATCACCATGTCCTCCTCGCCGAAAATGAGCACGCGTTTCTCAGCGATATACTTGTGGCCATCGACATAAGCGTCGACCAGCCGGCCGCGTTCGTCGGCGTGCCGCCGTGGAAGCGGCCGGCCGCTGATCTCCTGGAGCGCGGTGCAGAGCGCGTCGGTGGCGTCGATGCCGATCGGCAGACCCAGTCCGATGCGTCGCACGCCGAACCTGGCCGAAAGTGCGCCGCCACCGGTCTTGGCGAAATCCGCAACGGTGGTCATTTCCAGCGTTGCCGCGGCCCGGCCCATCCGGCGGATGTCGGCCATCGGCGTGCCGCCGGCCGGGATCTTCTGGTATTCGGCCCAGGCGGACCCATCCAGACGCTCGGCGTAATCCGGCAGCAGATTGCACCTGAGCCCGAAGTCCTCGACGAGCTCGCGGAGGTAGCGCAAGTCGGCCGGCGAAACCATGCCGGGGATCACGTTGACGAGGCCGTCCGCCGTCTCGCCGCCGTGGGCGAGTTGTTCGACGATGGCGCGAATGGCGGCGATGTATCCATCAAAGTGGCTGCCGCGATAGCTGGGTGTCGAGGCATGGACGATCTCCGGGCCACCGTCGCCGGCGCCTTTTCGGAATTCGCCGACGATGGCCGGCACATTGTCGCCAATGGTCTCCGAGAGGCAGGTCGTGCAGACGCCCACGCAGGTTGGCGAGTAGCTGCGAATCACGTTGGTCAGCGCCGTCTTGAGGTTTTCACTGCCGCCGAAAATGGCCGACTGTTCGCTGAAGTTGCTCGAGGCGATGTCCATCGGCTCGCGGAAATGGCTGATGAGATAGCGGCGTATATAGGTCGAGCAGCCTTGTGAACCGTGTAGCAGCGGCACCGCGCCTTCGATGCCGCTGAACGCCAGACAGGCGCCGAGCGGCGTACACATCTTGCACGCGTTCCGCGCGGCCGTGAACGCCGGACGCGATGGATGTACCGGGAGTGTGGTGTGAGTCATAAGGTACTCTCCGTTCCTGCGAACTTCTGTCGGAACGGGACGAATTTCCACACAGGGCTGAGCACCGAACGATGCACTTCTTCCGCGAAGTTCACCATGCCGCTGAAACCGGCCAGGCAGAGCTTGCGCTCGTGATTGTGATCACAGAAAGCCACGCCGAGCTTGAATGCGATTGGCCGCTCTTTCACGCCGCCGATCAGCAGGTCGGCCTTCTTCTCGGCGATGAACCGGGCGAGTTCCAGTGGATTGGTATCGTCCAGCAGCACCGTGCCATCGTCACACAGCTCGGCCAGACGCTTGTAGTCCTGTGGGTTGCCCGTCTGCGAACCGGCGATCACCGTCTTCATGCCCAGCGTGCGCAGCGAACGCACCAGCGAGAACGCCTTGAACGCACCACCGGTGTAAACGGCCGCTCGCTTGCCGTGTAGCGACGCTCGGCATCGGCGGATTTGCGGCATGATCGCGGCCACTTCCTCGGCGACAATCGCCTGTGCCCGTCGCTTGAGTTCGGCGTCGTTAAACCACTCGGCCACGTCGTACAGAGCGCGGCTCATGTCCTCGATGCCGAAGTAGGAAACCTGGGCAAAGGGAATGTCGTACTTCTCCTTCATCAGCCGCGCCAGTTCCTTCATCGAACCGGAGCACTGCACGACATTGAGCGAGGCGCCGTGGGCCTTGCGGATATCGTCCACCCGGCCATCGCCGGTGATCGTGGAGACGACATGGATGCCCATCCGGCGGTAGTAGTCGCGGATGACCCAGGCTTCGCCGCCGATGTTGAACTCGCCGAGAATGTTGATACTGAGCTTGGGGATATCGGTCGTGTCGCGCGTGCCGATGAGCCGCGCCAGTCCCCGGCAGGCGGCCGAGTAGCCATCCTTCTTCGACCCGGCAAAGCCTTCCGATTGAATGGGGATCACATCGATCCCGGTCTTTGCCGACACCTTCCGGCAGACGGCCTCCATGTCATCGCCGATGAGCCCGACGATGCAAGTGCTGTACACGAAGGCCGCCTGCGGCGAGTATTTCTCGATCAACTCCAGGAGGGCAGCCTCCAGCTTTTTTTCACCGCCGAAGATGACATCCTTTTCGCGTAGATCGGTCGAGAAGCTCATGCGATGCAGTTCCGGCCCACTGGAGACCGAACCGCGAATATCCCAGGTGTAGGCCGCACAACCGATCGGTCCATGCACGACGTGGAGCGCATCCACGATCGGATAGAGCACGACGCGCGACCCACAGAACACGCAAGCCCGCTGACTGACCGACCCGGCAACGCTCTGCTTCTCGCAGCTCATCGCGAACGGCTCGGCGCCGGTGGTGTGAATCTGCGAGCGACGTTCGTCGAGAACCGGGATGGAGAGTAAAGCGGGCATCGCATCTCCTTACATGGTCAGTTCAAATGTTTCTTCCGGCGATTCGCGATCCTGCTTGTCCATGAACGCCGCGAGCATCATTCCCAGCAGCCGGATCGCGCCGTTGTAGCCCACGGTCGGGAAGTACTGGTGCCCGATGCGATCGAGGATCGGGAACCCATGGCGCACAAACGGAATGTTCTCGTCGCGGGCGATGTACTTGCCGTAGGTGTTGCCGATCAGCAGATCCACCTTTTCGTTCTTGATCCATTGATGCAGCAGGAACATGTCGGCCTGCGGACCTTGTCGCACCTGCGTGTCGTGGGCGCGGTCGCCAAGGATCTTGCCCATGCGCCGCAGGAATACCTTGCCGGGCGAACCCGTGACGACGTATTTCGGCAGCATGTCCACGGACATCAGGAACTGGCTGAGCGGCACGAGCTGATCCGGGTCGCCCCAGAGGCCCACCGTCTTGCCGTAGAAATACTGATGCATGTCGGTCATCAGGTCGAGCAGCCGGCCGCGTTGGCGAGCCAATTCGTAGGGCACCTTGCCGCCGCTGATTTTCGCCAGCGCCATCACCAGCCGGTCGGTGGCCTGGAGCCCGATGGGAATGGGCAGGGCAATGCTCTTGACCCGGCACTTCTCTTCCAGCAGTTTGGCCGCCGGACCGGCGCAGGTCGGTCCCAGCGCGATCGACGCGACGCTGTCTCCGGACGAGCGGATTTGATCGACCGTGGCGCCGCCTCGCGGATACATGCTGAATACGCCGGTCTGCGGAGAATCCAGCACATCGGATGTATCCGGGAACGTCACCGGATCCAGCCCGAACAAGCGTACGATCCCTTTGATCTCGCGTATGTCGGCCGGTTCAACCCAGCCGGGGATGATCGTCACCTGCCTGGATCTCACCTCGCCGCTGGATTGCGCAAGGCACTTCACCATCGCCCGGGTCATGTTCGCGTATCCGGTCACATG
>JBIOJL010000235.1:0-9925 GCA_044450885.1 Tepidisphaerales bacterium | reverse complement strand
GCGGCCGTGACACCACCGGGCTGCGCGGCGTACGTCGCTGGGGCGCGGGGCTGGGGACGATCAGTCGGCCAGACCAGCGTCATACACCCGCAGTTGCCGGGGCTTGACACCCAGATATCAGCATGGTATGCTGATACTATGCGAATAACGCTTTACATCCCCGACGATCTGAAAAAAAGAATGAACAAGCTGAAAGACGTGAACTGGTCAGAATACGCGTGCGTGTTCTTTCGGCAGAGAGTTGCTGAGGCAGAATTGTCCAGCAACAGAAGGGATTCCATGAAATCGGTCATTGAGCGATTGAAGGCGTCCAAAGAACTGTGCGATGCACAAGAGCAAAGCGCCGGGTGGAAGGCGGGGGTTGCCTGGGCGAAGTCTCGCGCCACGGCAGGCCAGCTAAAACGGCTGGAGAAGGCGCGCGATCCGAGCAACGATTGGTCCTTCGGTGTTGGAGACTCGGCATACAGCGATGCCGAGCGCTTTTGCTTCATCATTGACCCGGACAACGACGGCGACCGCGCCAACGCAGCCCAGTTCTGGGAGATCATCGGGGACCGGGTTGTCCCCGACGCTGAATTCGTGCAAGCGTTTGCCGAGGGCGCCATGGAAGTATGGGAGAGAGTCCAGGGGGAGTTGTAGGTGAAACCCATGAAGTCCAACAAAACCATGAAGACCGATCTTGTGCTGGCGAACATCAACGAGGCCCAGCGTTACCTGGCCAAGGCACAAAAGGCGGAAGATGTGCAAAGGGTGATTGCTCTGGCCGATGCCGTCCGCGTCTATGCCAAGCGCATCGACGCCAGCCGGGAGACGATCAATTCCGCTGCCGAGTTGCGCCTCCGTGCCGAGCGACGGCGGGGCGACATACTGGAGACGACACCCATGGCCGCTGGGTGAGATGCACACAGAACTCGGGTCCAAAAAGGAACCGAGTCGCCGCCGACCCTTGCCGAAGTCGGCATCAGCAAGAAGACCAGCGCGCGGGCGCAGAAGCTGGCGGCGATTCCGAATGGAGCATTCGAGCGGGCGATAACGCAGGGGAAGACCGGCGACTTGAATCCGAATCGTGTGGCGAGCGTTCTCATTGAGGAACCTGAGCCGGAGATGATACAGGTCCGGGTCATCCCCAACGACAATGACAAACGGACCTACCGCGTGTTAGAGGTGCAAAGGCAACCTCCTGTTGAGCAGGAAGTCGAGACAAGGCCGTTGCGAGAAAGCATGGTTGCTCAAGCGATTGCTGAATATGACTTGTGGTATCGGAAGTGGCAGGATCTGAGGGAGTTCGCGGAGGTCTTCGCGGCGATGGAGAAGGCAAAGCAGGAAGCCCACGGAGCCGGGGCTCCTGGTGGCGATGGTATCTTGCGCCGGGTAGGGTAAACGTGCGGAAAGTGTCCCTGAATGCGGCGGCGTCCCTTGTTTTCAGGGAGATAATGAGGGCGGGCGGTTTGAAACGTTGATCACAACGCCATCTCGGCGCGGGCTTGTGCAGCCTGTTGCATCTGCGCGAAACTGACCTTGCGGCGCTTCGGCGGGTCGGGTGCCATGCTGAGCCCGCGACACCCGCGCATCGACGCGCCAACGGCAGCCATGACGAGACAGTCGAGCCAATGGTTGTCGGGCCTGCCGGGCATCACCTTGTACTCGCACACCGTCCGTCCCATGGCGAACACCTCGGTAAAGAACTCGGACGCGCAAACGTGCTCGGCGAATTGCTCATGATCGGCCATGGTCTGCGGCGTGCCGTACAGGGTCAAAGCGCCGCGCGTGCCGGGTGCGACAGACAGGGCGCGATGTAGGAACGTCTTCCATGCGTTCGTATCAATGCAGACGTGCGGATACTCCCGCGTGCCTTGGACGTTCGGTACATACCAGTCGGTGCCGATCCGCCATCCTGGTTTCTTGACATAGCCGCTGATCGGCTTGTTCGTTGCTCTCAACGGCAAGCCGCGGCTCGCGTGGATGATGGGGCTGCCGAGTTTGCGGCGGACGTTGTAGACGAGAGTCGGCTTGTATCCTGAGTCGATCAGCAGGTTCTCGATCTGCATCGTGCTCGTTGTCCCGCCCGCGTGCTTCAGGAACTCATGCTTGAGTAGGACGCCAACAAGGCGCTCGAGGCCAGCCTGTATCACGCCGTCTTTGCTCTGGCCGGGGAACACGGCCGACAACGGCCGTGGCGGGTCTGCCTGGCGAAAGAACCGGGCGGGCTGTTCGGGAAATGTGGAATACCAGATTACCTGGCCGGTGAAGTCGGGTTCCCACGCGCAAACGACGAAATACAGGACCTCGTCATGCACGTCGATGCTGGCCGTAAGCAGTGTGGCGACGCCGGGAACCTGGCCGATGGGAAGGCCGCTGACGCGCTGGATCATCTGTGCCGGGGTGACCTTGTTGCCGGAGAGTTTGTTGGACAAGGGCGCCTGCTGCATCTCGGCCGCGAATAGCGCGGGGTTGCGGATGTGACGGTCCATGGCGTGTTGAATCGGGGACAGGTCTGCCGGGTACTTCCGGTGTTGCCAACTGACCACGGCGCCGTTGTCCATGCACTCCGTCGCGATGCGGCAGGTGGCGCACGGCCTCGGCTTGTCGAGAATCCCTTTGCATTCGGGTAGTGGTTGGTGGGCGGCATACAAGGCGGTGGCCTTCTCGGTGTCGGCGGCCAGCAGCAGCGTGCTGTATTGCGTCCACCAGTTTTGATGTGGAACGTCTGGCGGGGTCTTGGCGCAGTGCAATGGAAACTTGACCAGCATTGGCGCCCGGATGCCGTTCCAACGGATGTCCTTGAGCATGGAATCGGCAACGTCTCCCTCGCGAATCACCGTCAGCGCGGTCAGTGACGCCAGTGGATGCCCGGGCGGGCCCATTTCCAGTACGGCGCCGGCCATGAGTTCGATGCGTTGGGCTGTCTGGAACTCCGACCGGGCCACCTCGTCACTTTGCGGATCGTCGATGAGCACAAGGTCCGGACGGAGTTGCGTCCCATCTGGCATCGCCCGCACCTGGCCGCGAATCCCAGCGCCGTCGAAACCCGACGCGGTGACGATGGACCCGGCGGCGGGTGAGCCGGGAACGTCCGCGAAGACGATCTCGTCTGCATTCCATCGCATGCGGGTTGGCCGGCCAATGGAGGTCTGACCACGTTGCCGGTTGATGATCCGCTCGAGCCTGGCCACGGCGTACGTCACCTCGGGGAAGTCTGCGGCAAGTGCGGCGTTGGTCTCCACGATGGTCTGCAGGTCCACGATGATGTCCGCGGCCTTGGGCGCCGTGGCGGCCAGCACACAGACCCATCGGCGGTATCCGTACAGTGCCGCCCAGAGTGTGCCAGCCTTGATAAGCGAGGTCTTTCCTGATCCCCTGGGCATGGCGATTGCCTGACGATCGCCGAGCCGTACGGCACGCTCGATGCCGGCCATTACGTCAAGGTGAGTCTGGCTCCATGGCCAGTGTGCGCCGGCGTCGCTGAACATGGCCAGCAGGTATGTTTCGATGAAACGCTGCAAGCTGGCGCCGCCGGCGTGCTTGCGGTCGGGGTCGGCCACGGGGGGGATGGCGGGGATGTCGCGCGTAGTCGGGTCCATATCAACACCCACAGAAGGCAAAACCGAAGGCGGCGGTGCCAGCTTGGCGGAGCGCGTCGAGGGAAAGTCGCATTGTGGTTCCACTGGTGATGAGGTCATCGACCACGATCACCGTGGCCGGCGGTGTCGACGCCGTCCTGTAGGGCGCCTGACGCATTGACTCCCGCGGATGGTGGTAGACCTTGGTGTCCGTCCTGGCCAGTAACACCACAAACGGGACACCCAACAGGCCGGCGACGGCGCGGGCGAGGCCCTGGGCGAAGTAATGGCCGGGGGCGCTGGCGCCTTGCGGGGGAACGGTGACCACGGCGCCGGGCGGGAGCACGGGGGACCATTGGCGGATCGTCTCGACTACGGCGGCCGCATACCTGGCGGTGGTAGCGGTGTCCGGTGGCGCTGTCGTCTTCCACGCGATGGCGTCGGCCCGATCCTCGTCGGCGATGGTGGACGCCCAGACACCGAGCGCCGCGCGCTTCTGGGAATAGGCGGTGCGTCTGGGCGAGGATTGCCGGGGTGTGGTACTGGCGTCGTTGGTGTCGGCAATGATCTTGTCGAGCCACTGGCGATGAAAGCTATAGATCGCGGGATCTCCGAAGATGGTGAGTTGTTCCACGGTCTTTGCGCTCCGGGTGTTGGCCGACCCCTCGCCCGTGATGCAACGGCCGTCTGCCAGTTTGCAGAGAAGTAACTTCGCGTGGCTCCGGGCTGCGGCGATGGTCACTCCCCTGGCGCGGAGCATAGGGGCGGTGGCGTCGAAGATCTGCGGGCTGGTTTTGGAAAAGTAATGCGACACCAGAACTGAGAGTTTTCTGATGGTGCCGGCGTCCAGCATCGCGGCCCAGTCGGTGGCGTTCTGGCGGGAGTACGTCAACGTGGCGATATGGCACACCTCGATCCGCTGGCCACTGAGGCGAGCCACGGCAGGGAGGAGATCGCCCATGCTATGTCTGAAGCCGATGATCGCGTGAACGCTCTCGCCCGGTGCGGGCAGTGCTCCCAGCGCATCCGCGAAACTGCGGGCGCCGGTAGCGTCGATCAGCGTTTTGACGTGATTCTGAGCCTTTATTACGGCGTTGGCATCAAGCTCCTGGCCGTAGGTAGCGGTGGAGTAGGTTTCGCCCCATGGCGCCGCGAGTCGAGCGGTGTCGAGGGCGCCGAGCCGGTCGAGGTCGAGCCGGGTAAGCCGCGAAGTGTCGAGGGTCTTCAGGTCATCCACTGGCGGCCTCCGACAGGTCATCGTCGACGATCCGCATGCGCGGCCTGACAGTCGATGCCTTGGCCTTCTTGGCGGCCCTACGCTTAGCGTCGCCGACGCGGTCCTGGAAACCACGCATCTGCCGGGCGGCGGCAAGGGACACGGCCAGATATGGGTTCTGGCCAGCGTACCCGTTGGGCAGTTTGACCACGTCGCCATCTGTGGCCAACGCCTTCTCCGCATCACGCCATCGGACGTAGGCCACGGAGTAGGCGGCAATGGCGTCGGCGCCGATCATGTCGAGGATCCCCACCTGGGCGAGCTCGGCGGCGACGCGGGAGAATTCGGCGGCCTGGTCTGCCGTCAATGCTGCTGGTGGTTTCGGGAGTTTCGTTTTCATGCCGTCGCTTTCTCGATGTGCCGGCGGAGAATGGGCGCCTCCGGGAGTGGGATGGCGCCGATCTCGGACGGGTCTGCCGGCCCGGACCGGGCGAGCCGGACCTGTTCGGCCTTCAGTGTGGTGTAGTAGACCACGGCCATTCCATCGGAGCGCTTGGGTAAGCCGCGGTGTCTGGCCGGTTTGATGATGCTACTGGGCGTGCCGGCCGTGAACCGGGGCGACTGGGCGTACCAGACTCGCCCGGCGCCGTCGCTGTTGGCGATCACCCAGCCGCGGAGCAGAGCGGGGAGCAGGGCCTCCTCGATCTGAACAAGCTTGCGACGCTCGCGCGGGTCGCCGGTCTTGCTGTAGTCCGTCTCGGCCAATTCACACTCCGACACCCATGATACCGGTGTCGTTCCGTAGTGGCCGCTGAAGCCGTTGGGCGAGTCCTTCAAGTCGGCCATGCGATCCATCGTGGCCAGCATCTCCCGAAGTCCGGGCAAGCCGCATGCACTCCTGGCGGTAGCTTCACCGAGTCCCGTCAACTGCACGCCGAGACTTCGGTCGGATCGCGGGCGCATCAACCTGACGAATCCGGCGCCGGCGAGTTCATCGCGAATCCCTTGAGAGTCTTTGCGGTCCTGCACGCCGCTCGGTCCGTGGAACGGAATCCCCTCGACGGCGTAGCGGTGGCCGGCCTCGAATTTCTGGATGGCGGCATGGGGCGGCCGATCCGGTAGGAAAAGAGCATCGACGCGGGCCAGAATCGACACCAAGTCGGCGAGGTTCGGGGTGGGGGGTGTTTTTCGCATTTTCTTGGTTACAACTTGTGTCTCTGGAAATGCAAAACTTGAGCCTGATCCGTCAAAACCAAAATTCCGTCCGGGAGAACCTTTTGGGCATCGGGGCGGCGGTGGCGATGGGGAGTTGCCATCGCCCCGCCGCGCCCTGCCGTCGATCTCCTTCGCGCTCAACGGAGACACGCGTCTACGCGCTCACAGTTTGCGAAGCTCTGGCTCGAGCGCGGCAAGTTCGCTCTGGGCCTGCGACAGTTCGCGCTCGAGGCCGGGCAGACTGGCGTCGATGCTGGTGAGTTCGCGCTCAAGTTTGCGGGCGGCCTGCTCATGAATGTCGTCTGCGATTGGCTTGTTATTCCAGTCCTTCCGGACGCGTTCGCGTTCATCGAGGATGCGGCCCGGCAGTGGCGCCTTCTCCCTTTGAAGCTGATGGACTGCGGCATCCAGCTTGTGAACCGTTGCGGACAGTTCTTTGTACTTTTGTTGTAGCGTGGGATACGGGTTCATGGTGACTAGGACCTGCTCCACATCGGAGGTCTTGCGGATCGTGTCGCGGACAACTTCGAGGCGGACGATTGGAGCGGTGACGGTCTGGGCATGCTGCTGCAGGGCTTCATCTCGGGCTGCATCCGCGGCGTTCAACACGCTCACAAGCTCAGCCTCTTCGGCGCGGAGTGCGGGCAGCGCGTCCAGTGTGGCGACGATGGCCTGCCGCTTCTGATAGCACTCGACGAAAGCCGCGAGGTCTTCGACGGTCTTGCCGGCTTCCTGCAACACGGCGGTAAGCTTGTCGAGGTTCGGCTCGCGACCTTGGGCGACTTCGCGGGCCATGGAGAAATAGCGTTCTTCGGCCGTCTGTTTACGGGCGGCGAGTTTGTCAATAATTGTGGTCAAGATGCTCACGGTGTACCTGCTTTCTGAAAGTTCTGAACTGTATGCCGAGTCACGCGACCGGGCTATTTGTGCTTCAACTGGCTGATTTCAAACGGCATTGCCGTCGTCCTGATCGGCTCGGCGAACATGGTCGTTGCGGCGGCGAAAATCTTCACCTCCGCTTCGGGGGTGTACACGGGTTGGCCGTCGCGCTCGCCGGCGGGCTCGATCTGCTCGGCCTGGGCGGCCTGGATCAACTGCTCTTCGGTCACTTTGGCGTACCGGACCATTTGCTTAATGGTTTTCACAATGTCCTTTCGAGTTGGTTCTGCTCTTCGATGATCTTCCGATTGACCGTCCAGAGTTTGCGGAAGGCTTTCGGGATCGTCCTGGCCATGATCCGGCTGAACGGCATCGCACGGCATTGCCGCACTTCATCTCCAAGGGCACGGCTGAACATGCTGAGATGGAATGCGGAGGTTTGCGACGCGCACAAGTCTGCAAACGGAATCTCGCATCCGGCGGCCGCGGCCCGGTAACGCAAGTGCATCAGCGCGCGGTGGAAGGCGAGGCCGTGGTTGTCGATGTTCGCGATGGGACAGACTGGCCGGCGGCCGGCGAAGTCGTCGATGGTGTCGGATCGTACGGCCATGATCGCTGTAGGCGAGTATTGCTTGTCCGTCCTGGGCGGAAACTCGCCGTCCACAATGTGGGCCAGTTCGTGAATGAACGTCCCGGCTACGCTCTTTTCGGACAGCGAATCACGCACGAGAATACCCCAGCCGCGACCTTGCCAGCGGACGCCGATGGCTTCGCGAAACAACATGTCCAGGTGCGGACCGGTCATGCCCCAGCAGCCGCCATCGGCGTTGCAGCAGATGTTGGCCTCCGCGGAGAAGACGACGTAGAGCGGCGTGGCGGCAGTCTCGGGCGCGATGCGATGGGCGAGGGTGGTCAATCGTTCACGGAGGTTGTCGGCGGTGTCGGGGTTCATCGCGACGGCCTCGTTTTGCTGGCCGCGATCCGTGGGGCCAGTTCGCGGTAGAGCGCTTCGACGGCCTGGGCGCCAAAATACGCCACGCTGTTCAACTCGACTTCCGGACGCAATTCAAGCCGTTTGATCGTGGCGACAATGGCCGCGTGCGGGCGCTGCAGGTCCTGGACAAGCTGGCCGGTGCTGCGAAGACTTTTCGTTGGTTCGTTCATGACGCTGGCCATCCTATTGAGGGGTTGTCCAGGAATTCCCAAAACGGGAAAGCTACTCCCACACAACTTTGAATTTCGCGCCGCACTTCCGGCACTGGCTATACCGCACCCTGCTCCCGTCACTCTGGGCAACCGTCTTGTAGCCCTCGATATCGTCGGATTGACAACCCGGACACCGGACACGTTCGCGAAAGACGTACATGTCGGGCGCGTGTTGCGCCGACCTGGGCGGCGATGCGGTGGAGGATGTCGAGGGCCTGGTCATCACGCTGACACCCCCGGACCCGACAGGCTGGCCGTGAACTGCCGCACCGATTCACGCTCAAGCCGCTCTTGTTCCCGAAGCCGCTCCCATGATCCATCGGCGGGTATGTGCGACTTGATGGCGGCCTCGACCATGTCACGGAGTGCGTCGGCGGGGACGGCCTCGACTTCGGCGCAGCGCTCTCCGTACTGCTCAACAAAGCGCCGATACCTGGTGTCCCTCATCTTCGGGGCCAGCGGGATGATGTTGAACTCGTCGAAGTGCTCGGGTTTGACGGCGAGGCGGTGCCAAGAGAAGTCTTTTCCGCTGTACTCGGCCAGCCGCTCACGGATGTTGTTCTCGATCTCCATGCCAGAAGGATCGAAGTCGCCGACGTAGTAGCAGTTGATCGATTTCTCGATGGCCTTCCACTGCGCGGCAATCTGGTACATGAAGCTGGAACTGCTGAAGCCGCGGAGCGCGTGCAAGGCAACATCGTACTGGCGGGTGATCGGGCTCACTCTGCCGGCAACCGTGTCTTTCTCGACAACGATGCACACGTACTCCGGCATGCCGGCCCAATAGTCCCGGCGGTAGGCGTTGGCGACGGTTTCGGCAAAGTCCTGAAGCCCGCTCCAACTGCTGGGCTTGTTGGTTTCGCGGACGTTGTCCACGATCCACGACCACGGGATGACACCCTTTTTCCTGAGCAGGTCGAGCAGCCGCTGGATCTTGCCGTAGCTCTGGGCGCCGGTGTCGGGCAGGTAACCGGCGGAAACCACCGCGTACATCGTGCCGCGCACCGTGTCGGGCTGGCGGCCGCATAGCAGGTGGTAGGCGACGCATGCCAGTGGTAGGGTGTCGGCGGCCAGGCCGGCGTCGATCATCCGCTCTGGCGTGTCGTATTCGGCCCAAGGCAACTCGTCATGCCACAGGCCGGCTTCCAAGGTACGCAAAACCGAGACGAGTTTCACTTTTCGGTTCCGGGTTCTGCGATCATACGCTCGCTGGTAAGCGTCTGTCCTCCGATGTAAGTCTCGCGTGCGTTCGCTGGCGTCGTCACCCCGTTGCTTCTCCCGATCCAATTGCACTGGCGACATTGCCGCAAGGCGCAGCGCGTGCCGAACATCATCGGCGCTGAGGTTGGGGTCAACCGAGAGAACTTCGGCAAGCGCGCCGGGGTTGCAGTCGGGGAACTCCGCACAGAGTTCGGCGAGTCTGCTGCCGGTGCTTGGAGGAATTGTCGCGGTTGCTGGTGCGTTCACGCTGCACGCTCCTTTCCGGCCGTTCGCGCTTCGGCCAGCGCCCCGTCGAATTCGCCGGCGCCGACGCCCTGGACCACGGCCACGAATTCCAGCAGGCCGATCGGTATGATCTGCTGGCACGCGATCAACGTAGTGGGTGCATCCAGACCGGACCGGACGCACGCCAAGAGCAACGTCTTGACGGCCTCCGCTTCCTGGCCGTCGTCCCATGCAATCTCGTGGCGCTGGCCGTTCGGAGTAATCAGGATCGCGATGTGGTCGGTGATGTCGGTCATGCCGGCCGTCCTTCCTGAAGCTTCCGGCCGACGTCGACGGCCGGGACAACTCGGATGGCCTCGCTGATCTTGTGCGCTAATTCGTGGTCATTCCATGGCGGATCGGC
>JBIOJL010000234.1:0-9946 GCA_044450885.1 Tepidisphaerales bacterium | reverse complement strand
GTGTATAACACGACCTACAGCAACAGCCATCGCCCAACGGATGTTCTGATAGCCAACAAGGACGAGAACGGCGTGGGCATCGAGGGCCCGATCAACATCAACACGGCGCCGCTGCCCGTGCTGGCGGCGATTCCGTTCACCAAGGACCGGCCGACGAACCTGCGCATCGCCCAGGCCATCGCCTTCTATCGCGATCAGAATGACGGCACGGGCACGCGCCACGGGCCGTTCACCAGCCTCTTCGACCTCTATCGCGTCCCGGATTTCCGGGCTCTTTCAGACGTGGACATGGCCGCCGCCCATCCGCAGAACGCCGGCGACGGCATGCTGATCCCCGGCCCGGGCAGCAACGGCGTCTACGGCATCCAGCGCGACTTCAACGAGCGCTACCTGCTGCTCAACCGCATCAGCAACATGGTGACGCTGCGGTCGGATACGTTCACGGTGTACGTGCTGGTGCAGGGCTGGCGCAGCGCCGGCACCAACCATCCGGAACTGGCGGCCCAGCGCCGCGCGGCGTTCATCGTCGATCGGACGAACCTGTCGGGCGGGAACACGGGCAATCGCATTCCGAAGATCACCAACATTCCGCTGGAGTAAATCCATGGGGCCGGCCGCGAGTTGTTGGGGCTGGCCACCTTCCGTAAAGCGAGCGGGCGCCGGGCCCGCTCGTTTTGTTGGGTCCGGGGCTCGGGGCCGGGGGCTCGGAGTTCATGCTTCGGCGTGTCTTCCGGCGGTCCGGGCACTTGCTTCTGCGCGCATCCGGGGCGCCTACTGCGGGCGTCGTCTTGGGCCCCAACGGGGCCGAAGAGTAAAGCCCAGGGTTGAGCGCAGCTCTACCCTGGGTAGGTATAGACGCACAACCTTCCACCCTGAAGGGGTGGCGGAGACGTTCCGCCACCCCTTCAGGGTGGAGGATGTTTGCGGCGTTCTTGACCCAGGGTAGGGCTTCGCCCAACCCCGGGGCTGGAATCTCATGACCTGCGGTCGTTCTCGCGTGCGAGGAGCGTGAACTTAGAACAACGGCCTCACCGCAGGAACGTCAGCAGCAGCCCGCCCGCGAAAAGGATGATGAGCAGGCAGATCACGAAGATCGTCACCATCGACCACCGCGAGGACATGGGTGGTTCGTCGACGAACTGGCCGCAGTGATGGCACCTCTCGGCATCCTCGTTGATCATCCTGCGGCAATGCGGGCACGGCAGGAGATCGGGCTCGTCGTGGTCGCTGATCTCCTCGGGCTCGGGGCCTTCGGGATCGAAATCGGGATTGGGTTGCTCTTGTGACATGGCAGGACTCAGCACTCAGGACCCAGCACTCAGCACTCCTTCAGCTTATGGTGATCTTCAGCGAATCTCCCGCCTTCAGCGTGATCTCCGGGTCGAAACTGACGCGGGCCTTCTGGCCGGTGAACTGCACGCCGGCGGCCACCGGCTTTCCGCCGAGATTGGCGGCCACCTGCGCCGGGGGGTTGTCGCCGGCGAAAACCAGATTCACGTTCTTCAGGCGCAACTTGCCCTGCTTGAGATCGAGCGAGCATGTCTGCCCCTTGTCGGCGAGGGTCTGCGAATAGCTGCCCCAGCCCTCGGCCGCCGTGAACGCCGCCTTGAACGCCCGCGGGTTCAGCCGCGGGGCGAAACCGATCGTGCCTTTGGGCCCGTGGTACTCGAATCCGCTGATCGTGATGAACAGGCCGTAGACGGACATGGCGCGGACGTAGTGGTCGCCGCACTCGACCTCGTTGTACGGATTGCGGCGCAGCGGGTGATAGCGGTCGTGGATGGTGCGGGCGATGGCCAGGCCCTCGGTGAGCATCCCCTCGCCGATCATGTGCCAGGCGGCCTGGTACTCGAAGCCGGTCATGCACTCGTTGAAATACATCGCCGACCACGCCGACGGGTGGTCCTTGAACTCCACCGATTGGCCGAACGGGTGCGTGACCATGAGCAGCCCGCCTTCCCCGGCCATGGCGTACCAGCGGCCGGGTTTGTGGGCGGCGCGATAGGGCCCGACATCGGGCGTGTAGTTGTACTTCCAGAGCGAGGCCAGCGCCTTGCGCACATGCTCCTGCGGCAGGATGCGCCCCAGGTGTACCTGCTGCGACCAGGCGTCGGCGAAGACCTGGTCGATGTCGCAGCCGTAATAGGCGCCGACGGCGGCCAGATGCTGCTTGTCGGGCACCTGGATGAAATACTGGTAGTCTTCCTTCCAGGTCAATTCGTCTACCTTCTTGCAGCCGATGTCGAAGATGCCGCGGCAGGTTTTGGCGAAGTCGGCGTCGCCGGCTTCGGCCGCCATTTCCTCGGCCGCCCGCAGGCTGGCCAGGTACATGCCCGAGAGCCACGGCGAATAGCCGAACCAGTCGGCATCGAGCGTGTTCCACTGCGGGCCTTCCAGCACGCCGTCGCTGTTGCCGTCCTTCTTGATGAGATATTCGACTGCGAGTTTCACCTTCGGCCAGACGCTCTTGAGCCAGTCGGCGCTGGGCGACATCTGGTGTTCGCGGTAGCAGCGGAGGATGGTGCCAGCCTGGCCGTCGATGGCCGGGCTGCGGGCCAGTTCGCCGCGGTGGCCGATGCAGCCCGTCTTCTCGTCCAGAGCGATGCCGAGGTCCACGCGCTGCCGCGTATCGCGTTCGAGCTCGGGGAAAAGTCGGGCGACGGCCTGGGCGTATTGCCAGACATGCGTGCAGGTGCCTTCGCAGCAGCCGACGCCTTCCCAGCCGTAGAACCGGCCGTTGCCCAGGCGGAAGCAGGTGGATGTCGCCAGGATGGATGTGTTGAGGTGAACGCGGTCGAGGAACCAGTAGGGGAGCGTCGAGTCGTACCAGGTGTCGCGCCAGAGCCGGGTGGCGGCGTAGAGTGCGTCGAGCCGATCGGCTACGTACGTGGCCACCGCGGCCGCCGTGCCGAATTTCTTGGCGTACCAGCGGCCTTCGTGGCTGGGGAGCTTCGGGATGGCCAGGTTGGGGAAGCACCAGGCGATCACGAAGCTGACGGTGATTTCCTTCCCCGCCTCGAGCGTACACTTGCGCGCCACGCTGCCGACGAGTTTCGAGCCGACCGGCCGCGCGGCCGATTCCTGGGCGTTGGCCGCGGGAGTGTCGAACAGGCCCAGCGGCACGAGCTGATCGGGCAGCATGGGCGATCCGCGCACGCCCTCGACGCCGGCGCAGGCGAGGCAGAGGGTGCCGAAGTCGTGGCGCTGTTCCAGCGGCACGGACGGACCGGCCGGTGAATCGCTGAAGACGATCTGGTCGACACCGATGTTGCCCCAGGCGCCGGTTTCGTTGTCCACGATCTGGATCTGCCCCATCTTGCCCTGGAGTTTCCGCGTGTCGAACGAGGCCGGGCCCATGCGGTTGTCGTTCTTGCCGGTGACGGAGGCGACGATCTTGTTGTCGACCAGCAGGTTGACGCACGTCTTGCCTACGTGATTTCCGCCGCCGACCAGGAAGTTGATGTAGTTGCGCTCGATGGCGAAGGATTTGGACGTGAGCGTGCCGACGTGCCGGTCGCCGCCGGCCACATCCTCGCCGTTGCGCGTGTTGTGGGTGTTGACCAGGCGCTTGCCGACCGAGCCGACATCGCCCTGATACGCGGGCATCTTCGCCTTTTCGACGGGACCGTTGCCGAACGCCGTGCCGGTGACGGTCCAGCCTTCGTAGGTTTCCTTCTCGAAATCCTCGAAGACGATGTCCGGCCGCCCGGGCTCTTTCGCGGCCTCGGGCAGGGCTTCCATGCTGCACTCGACGGCCACCAGCTTCTCGCCGCGCAATACCCGGTTGCGCCGGAGGGCCGTCTGCGGCGCGGTCGTGTAAAGCCCGACCGGGTTCTCGATCCAGCCGGCCAACTCGACCTCGATCGGCGCGTCGGATGTGTTCTTGATGGTGTAGCGGAGCACGGTGGCCGGCAGCGAGGAGTCGTCCGTGTTCAGCGGGATGTAGGGCGAGAACGCTTCGAGCGTGATGGCGGCCGGGCATTCGGTGTCTTTGTAGGTGACGATGCCGATGGGGTATTCGCCGCGGAATTTGATCTCGGCGAAGCCCCGCTTGTCCAGCGGGCGCATCTGCGTCTTGCCGCCGGCCGCGATGCGCACGGCGAAACCCTGGTCCAGCGGCGAGGCCGGGTTCATCGGGTTGGCGTAATGCCCGTCGCCGGTGCCGATGTGTTTGTTGAAGATGTCCCAGTGCCAGAGCGTGCCTTCGCCGCCGAGGTAGACATGCCCGGCGCCGATGCCGCCCACGGGCATGCCGATCTTCTCCAGCTCCGGCCCGCTCCACACCTGCGGCGTGCCGCGCGCCGTCAGCGACGCAATCCATTCCGGATTGAGTTTCTTGTCGCCCGGCACGAGCTTGGCGAAATCCTCCTCGACAAACGGCCCGGCGTAGGATGGCAGCGCCGGCGCGACGGCCGCCGCCGCCGCCACGGAAAGCGCCTGCAGGATATGTCTACGGGAAGGCGAGGAAGAGCACTCACAGGAGCCAGAGCAGCATGGGCCGGGATTCCGGTCTTGGGGCATGGTTTCTCCTTTGTCGCGCCGGGCGATATCCAAGGGTAAGTATCCGGCGAGGCTCACCGACGATCAAGCGGGAAAATCCGGAGTTCGGAGTACCGCCTTCAGGCGGCTCTGCAAACGGCCTGAAGGCGGTACTACGAACACTTCACGGATTCACCAGGCCACTCGCTTGATCGACAGGCCGATCTTCCGCTCCACCTGGTCGATTCGGAGCACCTTGGCACGCACGATGCTGCCCACTGCAACGACGTCGGCGGGATCGCCAACGGGCTCCTCCGCCAGTTCGGTCACATGGACAAGTCCTTCGACCGCGTCCCCCAACGCGACAATGATCCCAAAGCGCGCCACGAGGGTCACCCTGCACGGAACAACATCACCGCGGCGCAGCCAGAGGAGTTGGCCGCAGTGGGAACAGATCGCTTCCCAGTTCCGGAGCGTGCTTTGCCCGGCGGCCAGTTCACCACAGTTGTGGCAGATGTCGCCCATGACCGTCACGCCTCCGCCCGCGCCGTCACCTCGATCTTCAGCCGGCGGATCATCTGCGGCGCGGCGTCGGTCACCTCGAAACGCAGGCCGGCATGCTCGAACACCGTCCCTTTTTTCGGGATGCGCCCGAGCTGGTTGGACACCCATCCGCCGATCGTGTCCACGCCGGAATCCTCGGGGATGCGCAGCTTCAGCGATTTGTTCAACTCGTCGATGAACAGCCGCGCGTCGACGTCCCAGGCGTTGGGACCGAGCTTGCGCACCGTCGCCTTCTCCTGCGGCTCGTGCTCGTCGCTGATCTCGCCGACCAGTTCCTCGAGGATGTCCTCGATGGTCACCAGGCCCGCCGTGCCGCCGTATTCATCGAGCACGACGGCGATGTGGACCTTCTGCAGCCGGAACTCCACGAGGAGTTCCTTCAGCGGCTTGGTCTCGGGCACGAACAGCGCCGGCCGCATGATCTGCCGCAGGTCGAAGTTTTCGGCCGGCAGGCCAACCTGTTTCAGCAGATCGCGGGCGTGCAAGATGCCGACGACATGGTCGAGCGTGCCGTCGTAAACCGGCAGCCGCGAGCGCCCCGTCTCCTCGAATACCTGCCGCACGTCGTCCAGACCGGCCGTCACCTCGATGGCCTTGATCTCCGGCCGGGCGGTCATGGTCTGGCCGACCTCCGCATCGCGGAACTCGATCACCGACTCGATCATCCGCCGCTCGGCCGTGTCGACCACGCCTTCCTTCTCGCCGTCCTCGACGACGGAGAGGATGTCCTTCTCGATCTGCTCCGGTTCGGGCTCGCCGGTGCCTCCCAGCACCGCGCGGACCATCCGCTCGAACAGATGCATGATGGCCGTCAGCGGGCGCAGGCCCAGGCGCAGCCCGTTGATGGTCGGCGCCGCCACGGCCAGGATCGGCTCGCCCGCGTGCATGGCCACGGCCGTCGGCAGGGCGATCGAGAACACCAGCGACACGACCGTGGAGATGAGCATGCCCAGCCCCAGGTTGGTCAGCCCGATCGAGCAGACCACGATGAAGATCGTGGCGATCATCCGAAAGACGGCCGTAACAAAGATGAACTCGGTCTGGTTGTCCGCGATGACGTCCAGCAGGTCGGGCCGGTTGCGCCTGGCCAGGCAATCCTCCAGCCGCCCGCGCGAATGGTCGCGCAGCGCGTAGGTGAGAATGGAGAAGGCCAATGCAAACAGGCTGGCCAGGATGAGGCCGATCAGGAGCATTTCCGGCCTCCCTTCTTCTTTCTCCGGTGGGACAGACATTCCTGTCTGTCTTCCCGATCGGCTTCCTGCCTGTCTACGTGTCTGCCATCGGCCGCGAACACCGGCCCGATCCCCAACGCCGTCAATATCCGGTCTTCCATGGCGTGCATCTTGCGAAAATCCGCCGCGGTTTTATCGTCGAATCCGCACAGGTGCAACATGCCGTGGATCGCGTAGAGCAGCAATTCCAGCCGGGGTTCGTGTCCCAGTTCCTTTGCCCGTTTCCTGGCCACCGGCAGACAAACCACCACCTCGCCGCTGGTCACCCCCCCGCGCCGGTCATGTTCCAATTCAAACGTCAGCACATCCGTCGGCCCGGCAATCCCCATGAACCGTTCGTGCAACTCCGCCATCCGCCGATTGCCCACGATGGCCACCGACAATTCTCCCAGCGGCCCACCCACCAGCTTGCGCGCCTTGGGCAGCATCTTCCGCAGGAACGCCACAAATTCCCGGCCAGTATCAGCCGTGATCGCCATGCGCATCACCGTGGCACGGGCGTCCCGCCCGTGTTTCGTCGCCTGTTCCTTTCCATTTTTCATACCAGTTCCAGTTCGCGCCATGGTACTGATGGTCCTATCAGTTGAATTGGAGGCACGCAAGCCGAAGGCGCCATCGGCGGAATCGCATTTGCTGGCGCCTCCGCTGGCGCCACAATACCCTGGTGCCCAGCAAGCCTTGAGCCGCTCGATCAAGACCCGGCCTCCACACGCCGCTCTGGCTTCGTAGCACAGGCGTCTCGCCTGTGTCCGGATGCCGCCCGCGACGATATCCAGGCCGTCGGTCCGGAGCCGCGCGGCCAGGTCGGGCCCTTGGGAGCCGACGGCCCTGCACGAGTCAGAGGCGAATCAAGAGAATCGACGCTGACCCAACGCTGACCCGTTTGCGGATCCAACTCCACAATCCGGCAGCGACGTACGCGTGGTCACCGCCGCCTGTGGCACAGAACGTTGGTGGGGTCGTGCCAGTCCATTCCACACTCGAAACACTGCTTGGCGCGACTGTTTCTCAAGAGCTTGCCGCAGTACGGGCACGGAGGACCATAGAACGCGATACGATAGTGCAGAATTACCTTCGGGTCATCGCCCTCGAACTTCAGGCCGGTTACTTTCTCGTAAGCATCCTTCAGAGGCTGGTAGCGAATCTGCCGACTGGTTGTGCCGGGCGGCTCGGTGGGAGGAACGCGCGAGCCCTGAAGACGGAGCAACGTCTCACGGTTTTCCTGCGGTGTGCGAGATAGCCTCACGGGTTTTCCGAAGAGAGCGTCCTCGGCCTCCCGATACGCCCGCCACACGGCATCGAACTCCGCTTGTTCCAGCATCGGGTGATCCCTCTTGCATGCCCAGCACCAGTCGATCTTCATCGTTTATCCTTCCGATAGCATCTTCTCGATCCATTCTAACGGGACGCGGTCCATTCTAACGATCCATTCTTCCATTCTAACGGGACGCGGACCTAATCGTCCTGACGTCTGCCACAGACCCAGCCGCGTGGACCCGCGGGGCGCCAAGCCTTGCTAAGGTCTGGTCCAATCTTCGACGCGAAGGTCGGGGACCTTCCGAAAGTCCGTGAGGTTCCGAGAGAGGAGCAGGGCACTTCGCGACAGGGCGATGGCGGCGATCCGCTGTGCCAAGACGCAGTCTAAGGCCACGGAGGCGATTGAACTCCTGCCCGGCGGCGGTATCGAAATCGAGAACGTCAAAACCCAGATAGGTCTGAAGGTGGCGTTTCAGATGCGCGAATGCCTTGATCTGGTGGGAAAGATGTTGCGACTTGGCGGCATAGGCCAGCCAGCCTCGGGTCTGCTCTTCGTAGGTCACAATCGTCGTGACAACCGTGTCCTCCGCCGTAAGCTGCAAGATGCGCGAGTGCAGACGCAGGTACTCCGGAGATTCGGGCAGTTCTGCGATCGTCAGAATGTCTGTATCGAGAATGTGAATCACTTTCGCCCCGCCTTTGCAGAGCGGGCGTTGCCGTTTTCGGACTTCCGCCACCGCCGCCCGAGGCGCCTGGCTTCCCGAAACGCTTGGTCATTCTCGAATGCGCCGTGGATTCTCTCGATGACGTGGACGGGGTGGACTTTGTCGGCCGCCTGCCCGGGTTTCAGGCTCGCAAGGTCACGCTCAATGGTGGTCATGCGCTTCTCGAGTTCGGTGGTAGTCATTCGGAACTCCTTCAATCTGAGTATACCGCAGCTCCCCGACCTACGCCGATCTCGCCGCCGGCTGCGGCTGGCCGCTCGGTTTGTTCGTCGGATACGGCAGCCGGCCGTGATACAGGCTCAGCACCGTCTTCACCATCGTCTTCTCGATCTGTTCCAACTCGGCGAACGTCAGGTCGCACTCGTCAAACTGCCCGTCCAGCAGCCGCCTCATCACCAGGTCGTGTACCAGCGTCTCCACGCGATGGGCGGCCGGGTCGGCCATGGCCCGGCTGGCGCTCTCGACGATGTCGGCCACCATCACCACCGCCGCCTCGCGCGAACGTGGCTTGGGCCCGGGATAGCGGAACTGCGATTCGTCCACCTCCTCGCCGTGGATCTGGCTGCTCTTGCATGCCTTGTCGTAGAAAAACTCCACCAGCGTCGTGCCGTGGTGCTGCGCGATCACATGCTGTATGGCCGGCGGCAGTCGATATTCCTTGGCCATTTCCAGGCCGTCCTTCACGTGCCCCACAATCACCAGCAGCGACACGCTCGGCGTCAGATTGATGTGTTTGTTCGGCCCGCCGAACTGGTTCTCGCAGAAGTAGTCCGGCTTGTGCATCTTGCCGATGTCATGGTAGTAACTGCCCACGCGGCAGAGCAGCGAATTCGCCCCGATGGCCTCCGCGGCCGCCTCGGCCAGGGTGGCCACCTGCAAACTGTGGCTGTATGTCCCCGGTGCCTCCAGTTGTAGTCTCCGCAGCAGCGGGTGGCTGGCATCCGCCAGCTCCAGCAGCGTCATGCTGGTGGTGATGCGGAACGCCTTCTCGATCAGCGGCAGGATCCCCACCACGATGAACCCCGCGCCCAGCCCGGCCGCCGCGCTCTGCAGGCCGCTTCGACCGATCACCTCCAGCGGCTGCATGTCCATCGCGCCCAGCGCCGCCGCGGTCAGCGCCATCAGGAACGCCACCGCGCCGCCCACCTCTACCAGTTTGCTCCGCCGGCGCACCTCGTCCAGCATGAACGTCACCGCCAGCACGCCGACCCATATCGTCAGAAAGAACGCCACGCCTTGCCCCACGGCCGCCGCCACCAGCACCGCGTGCAGCGTCGATATCCCCAGCGCAAACCGCTGGTCGTAGGCGATCGCCAGGATCATCGCCGCGACAATCGTCGGGCCGGTCGCGTAGATCAGCAGCGGGTGCGTGCCCAGCGCCGTCAGTTGCGCCACCAGCAGCGTGATCAGCAACAGCGCCGCCAGCGACATCGACCGATACTTGTTCTTGACGATCTTGGGCTGAAAAGCCGCCGCGTAGGCGCACATCGCCAGGGTGATCAGCAGGATCACGCCGGCCATCCCCGCCAGCGCCAACAGCCGCATCCCCGGCCGCTGCTTCGCGAGGTGGTTGACATATGCCTCCTGTTCCTCGGCCAGCAGTTTCCACTGCTGCGGAGTCACGATCGAGCCGCGCTCGACCAGCACCGACTTCTCCGTGAAGTCCCGCCGGGCCGATCCCAGCGAGGC
>JBIOJL010000233.1:0-9947 GCA_044450885.1 Tepidisphaerales bacterium | reverse complement strand
GTGCGCCGGGTTCGGACTGTGCCTGGGCGCCGGAAATTGCGACAGAGAACGCTCCCGCCAGCGCCGAGGCCAGCAGCCAGCGGGTGTAATGTGGACGATGAGACATGCTTCGATCTCCGTTGGGATATGTGCCCGGCAGAAGTTCCGTACGCCACGGACGCCAGTTTCGCCAAGCCACGGTTGAGCAAAGTTATATATGCGCGGTCGGGTGGGAAGTTACGGGGGTGGTCACTTGTCACTGGTCATTTGTTATCGGTTCTTTGTTGTTGATTCTTTGCCGGTAGAACCTGGGTTTCCGGTTCGGCGTGCGGAAGCGGAAGTCGCGGAAGGTCTGCCGAGGCCGCCGTCGGCAGCACGGCGCGCGGTCTCAGGAAGAAGCTCACGCAACGACGCAACGACGCAGCAACGCAACGAATTCCGCGTGCGTCGCGGCGTTGCGTGAAGGTTTACTGGCAAGACCTTGCTGGGACGGTTGATCCACATTCAGGACAGCGGTTGGGAGTGGCGCGAAGGTCGTAGCCGCAGGTAACGCACAAGCCATGCTCACTCCGGAACCGGGCGAGGCGGTACTGACTGAGCCAACGCCACGCTACAACGGCCAGCAACGCGGCGGCCAGAAGCGCGCTGGATCGCAGCGTGAAGGCATGCACGCCGATGAGCCAGCGATGGCGGGAGAGGAAATATCGGACGCGGGCTTGGTTCTCCTCGGTCTGGGTCACGATCAGTTGGCCGCTCAGGAACTTGACTTGGCCCATCTTCCCGCCGTTGTCGATCCACGAGGTTGGATCGACCTCCTTTTTTATCCGGGCCATCAGCGACGCGGCGGGCAAGGCGGGCGAGATCAGGTCCCGCACGTCGTACACGTTGATCAAGGTGTTCTTGTTGAGGTCCTCGCGGGTGGAGATAGTGATGCAGACTGTGTCTCCGGCTCGCGGCGTGATTCTGCGCTCGACCGGCGTGATTCTGCGCTCGACCGGATCAGGCAACGGGGCGCGTGCATTGCCCGGGCGACTGGCGGGAGCGCTCGCCTCGATCTCGTAGCCGAGCGGCTCCAGTGACTCCCCAGCGGCCGCAAGCGTGGCGGAAAGGACATCTGCGAAACAGGCATTCTGGAGGTGCAGTGAGATCGGCTTGTTCTTTGGAATGTACGCGTTGTCGAGCGCGTTCCAGGAGACCAGTATGTTCACGTTGCCGAGCCGGCGCAAATCATCGATGACGCTTGAGAGGGGTTTCTGGACTGCATCGTAGGCGCCGATGGGCACAGTGAGGACCGGCGCGAATGCCGGCGGCGGATTCAGCACGGGCTTGGGCGGCCCGAAAGGTGTTGGACCGAGGAGGGGCCTCCAGATGAGCCACGATGCAAGCAGCGACAAAGCGGCCGCGGCGAGGATGGGGAACAGGGAGCGCATCAATGGCACGATTGTCGGCTGTCGCGGCACCGGCCGCAAGCCTTGGAGTTGGACGCCTTGGAGTTGGACGCTCAATCCGGTCCGGAATTCCGGTTCAGCATCAGCACCAGGGCAAGGGCAAACCCCGCGGCCCGGAGGGATGTCCAGCCGTTGCCGGAATGCCCGGATCCGAGTTCCACGATCCCGAGCCAGCAGTCGACTGCGAACATGCAGAATGCTGCGAACGCGGCGACTCGATGGCTGGTCGCGAATGGGTCGCCATCGCCGAGTTCCTCCCACGCCAACCGAGCCACCTGCAAAAGCCGTTTGCCGAACAACATGGCGCCGATCAGGGCAATGACCGCCCACTGGCCGCCCGAAGGCAGGAATGCGAGGGGAAAGGAGCTTGAGATGGGGCCCGATATCGGTGCCATCGCAACGCATCGTATCTTGTGGCCGGGGTGGCTGCCAGCGCCGCTTCACCGCGGTCGGTCGTCGATCAGGTCCATCCCGCGTGGAGTGAACCGATAATCGTCGGGATCAATTGCGCGCCTTGGAAGACGGGGCATACGAACCGACGAGGTCACAGGGCGAGTTAGCGGGCCGTTGCGCACCTGGAACTTGACGGTTTGCGCGTCCATCAGCCAGGCGTCGATGGTGCCACGTTGATTCTCATACTCGTACGCAAAGGTGAAATGAGATTCATCCAGCGGATCAGGCTGGCCGGCGAATACGCGCATCGGGAGGCGATTCGCCATGAGGTCAATAGGCATCGGCCGGTTGTCGAAGCCCGTGCCGTAGCAATCCGTAGTCTGGAGCTTTCCTGCAAGCGTCGTTGGCTCCAGCAGCCCATACGTGCAAATACCCGGTCCGAGTTGTGCGTGGACGATAACCAGTCTCCGCGCTCCATCCTTGCTCCGGCGTTCGTGCATGAAGCTTACTCCCGAGTTCAGAGACGCCCCCGGTGGCGGCAGAAGTCGGCTGAGTCTCTGCAGGCAATCGGGATCGTGGGCGACGGCCACCTTCGGATCATATTCCTTGCCCCACTACCTGCTACCTTGGTTCAGGAGAACAGCAGCGCGGTCGGCATCCGGCTCATAGGTAACGAAGTCCGGCTTCTCCATGTACTTCAGGCACTTCCGCTGGTAGTGCAGAATCTGGATATGTCGCCATGCGTCCGGCGCCCACAGATAAGCAGATACACCCAATGCGACGAGCCCAAGGCAAAGCGTTGCCCTGCGGACATGCCTCCAGCGCGATCGGCGTGTGACGGGAGCATAATCCAGCGTCGCGCGTGACGCTGGGTGGTCCATCGCAGCACCGGCGGCTGGCGACGATGGTCGGAGCCCGCCGACATCGTCGGTGGCAGGACGGGATGCACCACTCGATCCGGCTCGCATCTGTGAATTATACCGTGGGCAACGTCGGCACGCCTCATGCTTCCCCGAGGCTGGACAGCGGTGGACATCGACGGGATAATCGCCCTCAGATGCCTACGACGCTCTGGAAATGGCTCTGCATGGTCGGCGTGGCAGCGGTGGGCCTGAACGCGGTGGCCGCGTACGATCCCACCGAAATCCTCCTGCCATTCCAACTCAACGGCCCCTGGCGCACGGACGGTATGGCAATCGTGTACGGGGACCTCGGCGACACGGCTGCGCCCACGACCCGTCCTGCGCGACACGGCGCCCTTCCCATCGTTCCGGACGATTCCCTTGCGTCCCTTGCCAGCGACCTGTCCCAATCCGATCCGCCGGAACCCGATCTGCTCATCGAAACCGGTCCGGAGACTTGGGCCATTCGCCGTCCCCGGTTCCTTGGTCTCGTGGGTCCAAGTGTGTTCTTCAATTTGCCGTGCTATGACTGGATCGCGAAAAAGGACCTCGCCGTCGTCGTTCTCGTCGGCAAGTTGATTGATCGGGACGACGATTTGTGGATCGATCGCCTCCGGCAGGCCGGATTTCGTCGCGCCGTCATCAAGTGGGAAGGCGGCAACTGGGACCGGGACCCCGCCGACACCGTCGTCAACAAATGGTCCGCCCCTGACGACCCGGCGCCGGCGTGGCGTCCGTCGCCCCCATTCCTGCAGCTTCCGTCCATATTCCCCCAAGCGGGAGTCAGTGAGTCGGATGCGGATCTTCTCATCGAACTATATCAGGAAGAACTGCATGATCGGTGGCCGCTGACTGCCGGTAACTATCCGGTAGTTCACGCCGTCTCGATCACCCGGCCCGATACCGCGATTTCGGCCAGCATCACGGAGCACGGGCTTCTGCATCATTGGCTTGCAGGCACGACGCTGCCGCGCAGGAATCTGGCGATCATCACCCTCTGCGACCCCATCTCATCCCGCGACGAACTGGCCGCGCTGATCCATCGCCTGCACGAGGTCGGCTTCACCCGCATCGTGGTTCAGCGCCCCATGGCGATGTGGAACGTCGTCGTGTTGGATACCGGCAGCCAATCCACCACGCGCTCCCGCGAGTGATCGCCTTTCGATCCGGAGACGCCTGGCCACGGGTTCAAGAACGGATGACAGACGGGATGACTCCCGGGACGACAGACAGGAATGTCTGTCCTACTGAAATCCGGTTACACTTTCGCGATGCCGTCCGATCTGCTCATGCCGTCCGATGTATTGCCGAGGCCTCCCGCGCGTGGCCGGGGGCTGCGGTGGGTCATCCTTCCGGCGGGGGTGGCCATCCTGCTCATCGGGTTGTTCATGCTGCTGGCACATTTCCTCGGCCGCAATACGCCGATCGAAACCGAACTCGCCGCCGCGATGAAGCAGGGGATGACGGCGCAGCAGCGCATCGATCTCTCCAGGCGGGTGGTGGAGATGCTCGACCGGCCGGGTCGCGGGCAGCCGGATGCCACGCTTCTGCTGCTCTCGCTGGGACGGATCTGGCAGGGGCCGCCGGAAAACTCGCCGGGGGTCAGCGCGGCCCGGCAGCGGGCGACGCAATGCCTGCTTGGGCAACTGTCATCGCCCGACGTGGCGCGTCGCAAGGCGGCCGCGCTGGCATTCGCGTTCTGGAAGGGCAACCCGGAAACGGCGGCTATCGCGCCTCGCCTCATCGAGAAGCTCCCCGACGCGCGCGAGGACCTCGATGTCCGCATCGCCTCGGCCGTGGCCCTGGGTGCCATCGGCAGCGCGTCCGATAAAGCCGTCATCGACGCACTTGAGCGGGCCCGCAACCTCTCCGACGAGCGGCAGGCCGAACTGTCGTGGAACGCCGCCCTGTCGCTGGCGCGGCTCGGCCGGCCGTCCGCCGCGGGTACGCTGCTCAAGCTCCTCGACCGCGGCGAACTGGCGAGGCTGACGATCTTCGACCGTGAGGCCGATCCGCGCAACCCCAGGCCCCGCAAGCTAAGCGATTACGAGATCGAACGCTTTCTCATCAATGCCATCGAGGCTTCATCCGCGCTGCCCGATCCGGCCGTGCTCGTGCGACTGCGGCTGCTCGCGCAATCCGACCCGTCGGCGCGTGTCCGCACGGCCGCCGCCCGGTTCGGAACCGTGCGGAATTGACCGGAATCAATATTCCCGCTTGGTGTTCACGCCGGGGTTGGGGATGGGGTACTTGCCGTCCGGGCCGGCCTTCAGCGGGGCCGGGGCGTCCGGCGTCATCTTGTCCACGTCGGGCGCGTACTCGTGGTCGGACTTGAGCATCTGGTCGAAGGTGATGAGTTGTCCCGTGTGGGCGGCCATGCGGCCCATGGATGTGACCAGGCTGGCCTCGGCGCCGCGCTTGACCTCGTTGTACGGGGTGTTGGAGCGGATCGCCCGGACCAGGTCGTCCCACTCGGTCTGGTAGGGGTTGGGCTCGGGCTGCGGGAAGGCCCAGGTCATCTTGGCCGGGGACATGTTGTAGTCGCTGAAGAGGCGGACCCGGCCGGGGGTGTGGCTGGAGGTGGAGATGATGCACGAGCCCTTGGAGCCGACCGCGTAGCTGGCGAACTCGCCGGGGCAGTTGTCCATGTAACGGGCGTTGAAGGTGAAGCGCGTGCCGTCGGGGAAGCTGTATTCAACGTAGTAGTTGTCGAAGTTCTGGTCGAGGGACTCGCCCTTGAAATGCCGGCCGCCCGTGGCGTGGGCCTTGACCGGCCAGGCGCCCTTCATCCAGGAGCACTCGTCGATCTGGTGGATGTTGTAATCGCTGAAGAGCCCGCCGCCGGACCAGAGGAAGGAGTGGAACGAGCGGGTCTGGAACATGGCGTCGGAGAGGGTGTCGTTGGGACGGCGGTAAGCCCAGGCGGCCCGGCCGCCCATGCGATAGGCCCGCATGTGCAGGATGTCGCCCATCTCGCCGTCCTCGAGGCGTTTCTTGAGCGCCTGGCGGCCCTTGCAGTGGCGGACCATCAGGCCCACGCCGCATTTGAGATTCTTCGCGTCGGCATCCTCGGCCAGTTTGATCATCCGCCGCGTGGTCGGGCCGTCGACGGTGAGCGGCTTTTCCATGAAGACGTTGAGGCCCTTCTCGATGGCGCAGGTGAAGTGGACCCAGCGGAAGGCGCAGGGGGTGGTGAGGATGACGATGTCGTTGGGCTTGAGGCAGTCCATGGCCTTGCGGTAGGCGTCAAAGCCGAGGAACGTGCGCTCCTGGGGAACATCGAACTGGGCGCCGCGCTTCTGGAGGCTGGCGAAGCTGCCCTTGAGTTTGTTCTCAAAGATGTCGGCCATGGCGACGAGTTTGATGGGCCCCTGGGCGGCGGTGGCGAGGGCCTGTGCGGCAGCGCCGGTGCCCCGGCCGCCGCAACCGACGAGGGCGACGCGGAGGGTGTTGTCTTCGGCGGCGAAGACGCTGGGGATGGCCGCGGCCACGAGGGCGGAGGCGGCGGAGGTCTTGAGGAAACCGCGACGCGAGGCGAGAGGACTCTTCATCAGTGTCTCCGAAACGAAAAGGGGCAGATTCAGGCGACGCTGATATTGGTACGCACTTGGGGCGGGATTGTTGTGGCGGGGAGCGTCCGGAGTTCCGGGTGGGCGTGCCCGCAAATTCGGGAGGGCCGTGCTCCTGCACGGCCACGTGCGGTCACCCGGCGAAGCGGCCGCAGGGGACTGCGGCCCTCCCGGAAACATTGGTCACGCCCTTCCGGGTCCAGCAGATGCGGCGATCGGAGGATTCGGGGATGCTTGTTAGGCGTCGACAGGATATGACGACTGGATGCAGAGCGCGTTTGGCGCACGAAGATCGCCGGTCATGTCGAGCGGCCGGTCGGGTGTGTTGCCCTGGTATTGAGGCGAGGATTCAGTGAGAAGCGCACCGGCCGCGGATGCACCGTGCCAGACCCAGCACGGCCATCAATGCCAGCCCCGCGTAACCAGCGGCGGGGAGCGGTACGCCGGACGCGTCGGCCGGACGGAGGCCCATGCTCGTGTCGACGCCTCCGGTCAGCGTGATCGCGCCGCGAAAACCATGGGGTTTCCATGTGTTATCCAGCACCAGCGCCTGCGGGCCCTTGCCGTAGCGTCCCAGGTAGTACGTCACGAATGATGCACCGGGCGCCGTGGGGTCGGACAGTTGCAGCGATGTGGTGTCAAATGTCATGAGCCACCCGCCCACGGACTTTCTCGACAGTGTGCCGGTCACCTCGCTGGTGATATCCCCGGTGGAAGCTCCGGGTTTGATTTGGTGAAACGTGAGCGTGAAGTCGACGCCGGTGAAATCGTCGGCTGATCTGGCCGGCTCGGTGGAATACGGTGTGAATGTCGCGAAAGTCTGGTCGTAAACCGGTGTGGAAACGTTGATGGGATCGTCCTTGGAGCCGATACCCGCAAACGTGATGTACGAGGTACCCCGAACGCTGTCGGTGTATTGGATTCTCGCATCGCCGCTGCCATTGCCGCTGACGTACCAGCCCGCCGCGGTCGGATCGGTGTTGATTGGATTGCCCCCCAGGCTCCATGCACCTGTGGTCCAGTACTCCACCACTGTCCCCGCCTTTGCCGTGCCGGCCAGCAGTCCGCAGCCGACGACGGCGAGAAGTAACTTTGAGAACCTCACTGTCCACACTCCTTGCTGTGGGAATGCATCCGACCCATTCCGAACATGCCCTAACTAACGAATGCACGCCCAACGTCCTATTATACGGGCTGAGTAATCCGATATTCAAGTGTTTTCTTTGCACATCCCCGTTTTTTTTGTCGACGGTCAACGTAAGTCATTGGAATCGCGGTGATTAGGTTCGGTAACGCAGACGTAATTTTCCGTCGTTCCGTGTTCCCTCGGAGACGCTCTTGTTAAGATGGGGTACTTCGTCACGTCGACAATTGCTATGTACAGCAGGTGGGAGATCGCGAGAGGGGCGGGCTATTTCGCCGCGTCTTTGTTGATTTTGGCCAGCAGGCGCTCGGAACGCCAGACCACCTCGAGATCTTTGTTGTTCTTTGATGCCTGTTCCAGCATGGCCTTGGCCGGCAGGCCGAGGTCCGAAAGCTGTTTGTGGGCGGCCTCGCGCTTGGGCCAGTCCGGGTCGCCAAGCTGGACGATGAGTTGCTCGATTTCCTGGCCGATGGCCGGGTCGATGTTGCGGACGATGACCAGGCCGACGCGCGTCACCTTGCGCGGCTGGGGCACCACCTCGATGGGAAGCAGCCGCTCCATCTCCGACGGGTCAAGCCGGTAGACGATGGTCATGCGTTTGGAATCCAGGCCGTATTTGGTCAGGATGGAGAGGATCACGTCGAAGTCGGTGGAAGAGAGACCGGCCGCGGACAGCTTCGCCTTCCAAGGCGCGAGCAGTTCGGCGGCATCCTTGATACCGGCCGCGCCGAGCGTCGGCTCGGCCACGTTCCGGGTTGTCGGGCCACTCGCCACCGGCTGCGTCGTCGGTTGTGTTGCCGGGCCGCCAGCGACGGGCGACGTGGGCAGCGTGGATGGGGCAGTCGTTGGCCGGGTCGCTGGCGCCGTGGCCGACTGAACCGGCGCGGAGGGATCGAGCCGTGCCAGCGTGGTGGTGTGCCAGCCGTCGTCCCGGGACTTGTAGATGCAGACGTCGTGCAGGGGCACGCTCCCAGTGTTCCACGCCAGGTAGGCCGGGCCGTTGGCGCGAACCTGCACGGGATTGGCGTAGGCGATCTCCAAGTCGTAGGCGATGAACCGTTCGGAGCGGTTGTTCTTGACGAGGTAGGCGGATTCTCCCTTGCGGAGCAGATTGAACCAGTGCTTGGGATTGAGCGTTTCCAGCGAATCCGGGGTGGTGCGCAACTGCCAGTCCTGCCAGAGCAGGCCGGTTGTGCGGCTGGTCGCCTTGGGCCAGTTGCCCATAAAACGCCCGCCCTTGATCGTCAGCATCACGTCGAGCTTGTCGGCGGAATCCGGCTTGTCGGCGAACAGACGGATGACGCCGACGGGGCAGGGATCCAGCATCTTCTCACCCGAGGCGCTCGGCCGGCGGGGATTGGCGAACTCGGGCAGGCTCGAGCCGTACATCGGACCGGAACTGGCCTGGGGTGTGTTGGGGTCGCTCACCAGGATCAGCCACTCCTGCACTTCGGAGGCCGGGCTGTCGCTGGGCGCTGTCGTCGGCCGGGTGGTCGGCTCCGCGGCCCGGCAGACTCCGGCGGACAGTCCCATTGCGAGGATGAATGAAACTGCTCTGATGATGCGCATATGTTTCGACCCTCTCGCACTACTTCTGCACGGCGGCGCGGACCAGGCGCGCGTTCGCCCACACAACCCGGTCACCCACATCCTGACCCTGCCCGAAATCCACCTCCAGCGTCAGCTTGCTCGTGCCGCTGACGCTGACGCTGACATCCACGGGCTTCTGATCGCCGCGAGCATTGAGGTCCTCGTAGGCAACCTTGCCGTCGGCCAGCACGCGGATGACGCACTGGCCGCTGAGACCATCAGGTTGCTGGAACCCGACGTGGGCCTTGAACTGCTCGAATTTTCCCGCGACGTCGTACTCGAGTAGGCAGCGCGAATGTACCGCCACGCCTTTGTCGTAGTAGCCATCGAGCAGTTTCAGCGCCCCGCCGCTCAGCGAGGCATCGTTGCGGTAGGAGAATACCCGGTCGAAATACGGCACCTGCTCGACATGCGCCGGCGTGACGTCGGACAGGTAAACCAGCTTGCCGTTGCGGCACTGGATGTTGGCGATCGTGTCGAGGGGAACGTTCAGGGTCTTGCCCCAGGGCGTCTCCAGGCCGAGGTTGCCGTTGGCGGCGGTCTTCCACTGGCCGGAAATAACGTCGCCGGTCATGAGTTCGACCGCCTGGTGGAATGTGTCATCATTTGCGGCCTTCGTGCCGGCGAAAAGGATACCCACCAGCCGGTTGACGGCGATCTTGCGGTCGGCGTCGTTGAAACGGAACACCAGGGAATCGCCTTCGATGCCCACGACCAGCCCCTTGACGTTGTGTACCTGGTTGTCCTTCTCGATGAACGCGACGTCCTCGGCGCCGGGCTGGACCTTCATGGCCCGGGCCTGCGCCACCAGCGGAGGCGTGCCCTTCCAGACTTCGCGCAGGCGTTCGACGGGAATATCGACGACGACGTCCGGCGAGGCATCGGGCTGGAAGCTCACCTTCTTTTCCGACCACGACTTCAC
>JBIOJL010000232.1:0-10016 GCA_044450885.1 Tepidisphaerales bacterium | reverse complement strand
GCCGGTGAGGGCACCGGCTCTACTCCTCAGGCGCTTTGCGCCAGCCGGCGCTCCTGGGCCAGGTAGGCAACAACGTCGCCCGCCGGCAGCGGCCTGGCAAACAGATATCCCTGCATCCCGTCGCAGCCCGCCCGCAGCAGCAGTTCCTTCTGGTCCAACGTTTCCACGCCCTCGGCCACAACCTTCATCTGCAGACTCCTGGCGAGCGAAACGATGCTGCGGATGATGGCGGCGTTCTCGCCCATGTCGCGCACGAACGACTGATCGATCTTCAGCGTGTCGATCGGCAGCCGGTGCAGATAGGCCAGCGACGAATACCCGGTTCCGAAGTCGTCGATGGCGACGCGGACTCCGATATCGCGCAGCTTCTGTAGCTTGGCGGCGGTCTCCTCGGGATCGGACATCAGCAGACTCTCGGTGATTTCGATCTCCAGCCGGCGCGGATCGAGCCCGGCCGTCTTGAGCGTGCGCTCGACGAAATCCACGAATCCCGGCTGCGAGAACTGCCGGACCGAGGCGTTCACCGCCACGCTGCCGGCGTCGATGCCCTGCGCCAGCCAGGACGCGACCTGCCGGCACGATTCTTCGAGCACCCAGGCGCCGATCGACGCGATGAGGCCGCATTCCTCGGCCAGCGGTATGAACTTCAACGGGGGCACGGCTCCGAGCATGGGGTTGTTCCAGCGTGCCAGCGCCTCGAGCCCGATCAAATCGCCATTGCGGTCGATCTTGGGCTGATAGACGACGCACAGTTCCTCGTTTTCGATGGCGCGCCGCAGCCGGGTCTCCATCTCCATCCGCTCGACCGCGGCATCGTTCATCTTCTGGGCGAACATGCGGAACTGGTTGCGGCCGGCCTGTTTTGCGAGGTAGAGCGCCGCGTCGGCCGCGCGGGTGAGGGAGGCGGCATCCTGGGCGTCCTGGGGATGGACCGCGATACCGACGGCAATGGTCACGAACAATTCGCGGCCATCGATCAGCAGCGGACTCTCCATGGCCCGCATCAGCTTCTGCGCCACGCGGCAAGCCACTTTCGCCTCCGGCAGCGAGCAGAGGACCAGGGCAAACTCATCGGCCCCGATGCGCGTCAGCGTGTCCGTCGCCCGGGTACAGGAGACGAAGCGCCTGGCCACCTGGGAGAGCAGTTCATCGCCGGCGGCGTGGCCGAGCGAATCGTTGACGAGGGTGAAGCCATCGATGTCGATCAGCAGCAGCCCCACCGGCTTGCCATCGCGGTGCCCCAGGGCCAGCGCCCGCTCCATGTACTCCTCGAGCACCATCCGGTTGGGCAGACCCGTCAGCGGATCGTGCCGCGCGTCATGCACCAGGCGTTCGATCTTGCGCGTCAGTTCCTCGTTGGCGTGTTGCAGGGATTGCACGTGTTCGCCCGCGGCGGCCGAGAACTCGTCGAAGAGCCTGGCTGCCCGGCCGACTTCGTCGTCACGCTGCTCGTCGTTGAGACGCGCACCAAACGTGCGCTGCCTGGCCGCGGCTTCGATGCGGTCGTTCAACCGGCGCAGCCTCACGACCAGGAACATCAGCAGCGTGGCCGCGGCACAGATGCAGCACCAGATCAGGTAGGGAATGACGACCGCGATCTCGTGCTGCCAGCGGCCGCGGGTGGCGATCGGCAACCCGATGGTCGCGCCGGCCGTGGTCACGGCAAGAAGCGACCCCGCTGCCACAAGGATGAAACGAGTTCCTCTCATGTGTTATCCGAGCAAGACACGGGCCACATTCCGTGCATCGGGATTTTATGGCGAACGGTTAATACGTAGATCAACAAATGCCGGCACCGCAAAGATCGCGAATGTCTCAGGGCCGTGCGGTGGGCGAGGCCGGCCCGGGCGGAGTCGGGAGCGTGATATGCCGATAGGTGTCCGAGAATCGCCGTAGTTCTCCGTAGTCGATGACGATCTGGCACTCGCGGCGGATGGCCGCCGCATCGGGGCCGAGCCAGGCATCGACGATGTCCTGGCCGGGGCGCTGGTCCACATCGAACACGGTCCGATAACGGAGATTCGCCATGGGCATGACGTAGAGGAACGCCTTGGCATCGCCGATCAAGGCCAGCTTCTTACCGGATTCACAGCGGGTCTGGATGGCTTGGTCGGCGTGCGACAGGTTCCCCAAGCCGAACGCCTGGAGTTGTGCCGCCGGCCACAGTCCCTGGTGAATCAGCGGCGCAGGATACCCGTGTTCGTCGGGTCTATTGCGGTCAACAATGAACGGCGAGGGAAGAAACGGCAACACCGCGACCGCACCAAGGGCCCACCGACGTCCGCTCGTGCTGGCGCACAGCATGCCCACCATCAGCGCGGCCGGCACGACCGCGACCGCGAAGAACCGGCTTTGCAGGTGGGTGAGTCCCATCCAGAAGACGGCCAGCAGCACGATGAAGATCGCCAGCGAACGTGCCTCGCGCCTGGGCCACAGACAGACGGCCGCCCCGGCCGCCATGGGCCAGAGCACGTAACCGTAGCGCCCGTCGACGACGACCTCGCGCCAGAATGCCTTCAGCCTCGCCGGCGCCGACCGCTGCCCGGCATGGGCCGAGTGCTCGGCCTCCCATCGCTCCACCTGGTTCTCCGAGAAATGCGCCCGGCCCAGCAGTCTCATGGCCTCGGGGAAGACCGGGTTGCCGGTCCAGGCCAGATTTCGCACGAGCCACGGCGAGAACACCGCGATGCCGACCACAAAGTATGTCAGAATCCTCTTGAGCGTCCCTGCCCGCCATTTCCCCGCAGCCAGCAGGGCCAGCGGCCACAGAATCAGCAGCATCGGCGCGCCCGTGTACTTGCAGCCGCAGGCCAGCCCGGCGAACGCGCCGGCGACGATCCACTGAGACGCTGCCATGCTCTTGGGGGAGGCGCAATCCTCTGCGGCCGCGGTCGTGCGGAAGCACGACCCTCCCGGGCGAACGGTCCAGGCGATCGCCAGTGCCGCGTAGAGGATCAAGCCGGCTTCGTTGTAGGCAATCGTACCCAGCAGGATGGTCCAGGGTGTGGCAACCAGCGCAGCCACGGCAACCGTCGCCGCAACTTGCCGAACCACCGCGCAATCCTGTTCTGTAGCCGCGAGCGCCGATCGCGGCGCATGGGGCCCCCGTGGCCCGCCGCGATGGACCAGCGCGGCCACAGTTGCGCCGTGTACCGCCATCGCCGCGAGCACCATGTGTGCCAGCACCATGAACTGCGCGGCATACATCCCGGCCCAGGGCCCGCCGCTCAGATGCATCGCCGCCAGAAAGTGCATCTCCATTGCAAAGGGGAAATAGCTGAAGACGTTGTGTTTGAGCGGGACGATCCGGCCCAGTTCGTACCACTCGCGCGGGATTTGCAGGTGGTATTCCAACACGTCGTACGCATTCGGGTCGCCAAGCTTGTTCCAGAGAATCCCCGGCGGGATCGTGACGGCGACCAGCGCCAGACCGAGCAGCAGCGCGGGCACCAACCAGATCGCCCAACCTACCGGGCGTTTCTGCATCGCGGCCCGAATGCTGGCTGTGTCGAGTACACGCAGAAGCGGGAGCCAGCCGCAAAGCCCGACGGCCACGAGCACGATCGCGGCCGGCCGCGACAGCCATCCGGCGAGCCCCAGACCGAGAACGAGCAGCGCCAACACCCCGAGCCCCAATCCACCGGCCGACGCGAACCGCAACGTGCCCTCGGATTGCACTCGGAGCAGCCGCAGCAGTCCGAGTCCCATCCCGATACCCGCGGCGGTCCACAGGAAGGCGATGGCGCCATCCAGCAGCCAGATCGCCAGAACGGCGACCGTGGCCGGGCCGGCATAGACGGCGGCGATGGCAAGGACCAGCACGAGGCACAGGAGAATCAGCCGCAAGGTGGTCATAGCCGGACCTTTATAGACACTGGACGCCAAGGTCACATCTTCGGCGCAAACACCAGATAGACACCGACCGTGGCGGTGACGAGGAGCAGCCCGGTCGCCAGTGCCGGCCAGAAGCCCAGACCGAGGCGATGGGCGAAAGCCATGGGCAGGAAGAAGGGAAGCGCCAGCGGGATGAGGATGAGCACGTCTCTGGCCATACGTGCGATGGGCTGCAGGTTGCGGTCGCGAAGGTACATGACGACGAAGACGGCCGGGATGACGATGGGCATGGTGAGGACGAGTGAGCCGACGCGGGGGAACCGCCGGGCAATCTCGCTGACCGCGGCGACGACCAGGCCCATGAGCATCGCATTGAGCAAGAGCTTCCACAGGTTCCACATGAGGGACGATAGTGTACGGCCGGGGGGCGGAGGCTCCAAACGCCTGCCCTGCCATGCACGGAAGCGGAGTGCATGACAGAATCGGCGAGCCCCCTCGAATGGCTTCGGAGGGGCAGGAATGCCCCTCGCTCAGCCATTCGATGACAGACAAGAATGAATGTCTGTCCCACCGGCATCTGGCAGGGACACCGCCGAAAGTGCCATGGACCCACGGAAGCGGCGTCAGGAATCATGTTCGGAGTTCACGCTTTAGCGTGCCTTCTGGGCTTCAGGGCGGCAGGAAGACACGCTAAAGCGTGAACTCCGAACGTGGCCTGTGGCCCAAGGTTACCGGCCGTGCCGGCGCAGAGCCGGTGAGGTCCTTCGAGAAATGCGGATTCAGATACTTGCCCCGGCGGGCGATGAATTGGATATAGAAGAAGCCGGCCTGGTCGGCCGGCGTCGGATATGCTACACACCGGGCACGCACAAGTTCTCTTCCGTCGTCGAGGCGGGATGTCCGCGCTGATGACCGCGGTCATCATGACGGCGCTGTGCGGCTTCGTGTCGCTGGGGGTGGACCTCGGCCGGGTGCAACTGGCCAAGACCGAACTGCAGACGGCGGCGGACGCGGCGGTGCGGGCGGCGGCCAACGCGCTGTCCGGCGGCGTCTCGGCCGCCCAGCAGGCCGCCCAGGGCGCGGCCGGAGAAAACACCTGCGATGGCGTCGCCGTCTCGCTGACCCCCGCGACCGACCTCGCATTCGGTTCGTGGAACACTTCCACGAGGACTTTCACCCAGGCCGCGTCGGGGCAGGAAGCATCGGCCACGGCACTCAAGGTGTCGCTCCGCCGGTCTTCGACCAACGGCATTCCGCTCCTGTTCGGCGCCGTGCTGGGAAAATCGACGTGCAATATTTCCGCCACGGCAATTGCAACTGTCACCTCGTCCGGCGTGGCATCCGGGTTGGTGGGGCTGACTTCGGTCAGCCTGAGCGGCAACGCCCAGACCGACAGCTACAATGCGTCGGCCGGCCCGTATTCTGCGGGCGCGGCCCACAGTGGCGGCACGGTGGCCAGCAACGGCGGCATTTCGCTCAGCGGCAACAGCAAAGTCAAAGGTGATGCGCTGCCGGGGCCGGGCAAATCGGTCAGCCGCAGCGGCAACGCCTCGGTCAGCGGATCGACCACGGGATCGGCCAATGCACTGAGCTATCCAGCGCCAACGCTTCCCGGTTCGTACATCAGCGGGGGCAACTTCAGTCTTTCGGGCAACAGCAGTTACACATTGTCTTCGGGCACGTACTACTACACGGGTTTCAGCGTCAGCGGCAACGCGACGCTGACCGTGAGCGGCGCGGTGACGATCTACGTCAACGGCAGCCTCAGTCTCGGCGGCAACTTCAATGTCGCCTCGAACCTTCCGGGGAACTTCAAGATCCGCATGCTCTCCAACAACAACATCTCCCTGTCGGGCAACGGCACGCTCTGTGCCGACATCTACGCTCCATCCAGCGCCATCAGCATCAGCGGCAACGGGGACTTTCTCGGCGCAGCAATTGGGAGTTCCCTGAGCATCAGCGGCAACGGCGGGGTTCACTACGACGAATCCCTCGGCTACGGAACCTCTGGCGGCAGCGGCACCAAGGTCATTTCGATGGTCAAGTAGCGCTGCCGCGCCCGCCGGATCGTCGCCGCAACCACGTCAAACAGTCCAGGCTCGCCGATGCCGGCGGCGTCGAACGCCGCGGTGACGATCCCATGGCAACGGGTGAACGCCGGGTTAAGACCGCCTCCATTTCTGAAGCCTGGTTTGACACCTGTCGATATTAAATCGTATGTCTCAGATGCGGATCTGCCAGGATCCGGTTGGCGGAGCTCGGGCGAAGGACTGATGTTAGTCTCAGGAGCACCGTACTGACGAGACACTTCACAGCGAGGCCACAATGAACAGTCGCAGCAAGATGTCCAACCGCAAGGGGAATCCCACGTCTCGAATCACGCGCCGCCGCCGGCTCTTTGCGTTGCCGGAATTGCTGGAGGGAAGGGTGTTGATGAGCACGTACACGGTCACAAGCATCGCCGACAGTGGCGACGGCTCCCTCCGCGCGGCGATTCTGGCGGCAAACGCCAACCCCGGCGCCGACACGATCGACTTCGCCGTCGGATCCGGCACCCAGCATATCAGCCTCGCGTCCGCCCTGCCGGCAATCACCGATTCAGTGACTATCGATGGCACCACGCAAGGTGGCACCGGTTATGTCGGCGCCCCATTGATCTGGATCGACGCCAACGGATCCGCCGGCAATGGTCTGACACTCACCAGCGGCAACAGCACGATCGAGGGCCTGGCCATCACTGGGTTCAAACACGGCGCGGCCATCGAACTCGATGGCCCGGGCGGGAATACTGTCCAGAACAACTACCTCGGCCTCCCTCCAAGCGGAGTTCTGCCAGAGGGCCAGAACCAGAACACGAACAATCTCGACGGCATCAACATCCTCTTCAGCGACGGCAATTTCGTTATCGGCAACGTCATATCCGAGAATGGCCAGGATGGTGTGTTTGTCGATGGAGACAACAACACCATTCAAGGCAACAAGATCGGAACGCGCGTCGATGGCACTGGAATTCTCACATCGAGCGGGTATTCGGCGGTTACAGGTAACGGGCATGATGGAATCCTTGTCCAATCGGGGCTGAACACTGTGATCGGCGGAGACACGGAAGCCGAACGAAACATCATCTCGGGCAACTCGAGCGATGGCGTTGAATTTGCCAATGCGTCTTCAGCCGACTCATTCGCCGACAGTTTGGTCAAGGGCAACTACATCGGCGTGGACGTCAGCGGGGCCATAGCACTGGGCAATTCCGGCAACGACGTGGAAGTTACCGGGAATCCCAACGCCAGCAACGGGCAGTTGAACTTCGTCGGCAATACGATTTCCGGCAGCGGCGGTGACGGCATCCGGCTGAACGATGGGGCCAATAACGTGTTCATACGCGGCAACTACATCGGCGTGGACAGCACGGGCGCCATAACACTCGGCGCCAACGGAAACCCGCTTGGGAACTACGGCAACGGGATAAGCATCCTCGGCTCGGCATCCAACAACACGATCGGCGGGACGACCGCCGACGACCGGAACATCATCTCGGGCAACCGGGGCGACGGGGTGAGCACAACGGATAACATGATCTGGCCCACCGGCACTGGAAATTCCATCCTGGGCAACTACATCGGCACCGATATCAACGGCATTTACGCCCTGGTCAACATCGCGGGAGCAGGCAATGGCGTGACTTCCGCGGGCGATCGCTTGGTGATCAAGGGCAACCTCATCTCCGGCAACAACGGGTTTGGTGTGGAGTTGGATGGTAATGGCAACATCGTTCAGGACAATCACATCGGTACACAGGCCGACGGAATCCACGCGCTCGGCAATCAGTCCGCTGGCGTCATGATCGGCTACAACAATCCGGGCTCCGGTAACCAGATAGGCGGTGTAGACCACGGAAATGTGATCGCGTTCAACAACGGTGATGGGGTGGCGGTGTTTGACGGGACCGCTAACGCGATCCAGTGTAACGCGATCTACGCCAATTTCACCAGCGGGCAGGCGCTGGGCGGTTACGTCTTCTTCGACACCAGTGACAACACCGACACCAATAACAACGGAGTCTTCGATGTCAATAACGGTGAAATCGGCGTCAATGGTGCGACCATCACGCTTACAGGAACCGACGACCTCGGCCGTTCGATCAGTTTGACTACGCTCAGCGGTCTTGACGGATCCTATAGCTTCACGGGCCTCCGCCTAGGAATCTATACGCTGACCGAAACACCACCGCAGGGGCTCGACGTCAGCGCCGGTATTGACACCGCTGGTCTGCCTGATGCCACCGCCGGCATTCGCACGATATCGAACCTCGTTCTGACAGGCAAGGTGAATCCCGACAACAACAACTTTGCGGAACTACTCCCGAACGGGCAGACTCCGCCGGCCAATTCCGGCGCGCCGGGCGACGCAACACTGCCCGTTGTTACGCCTGTGCCGAGTATTGGCATCGACCTGGGCTACAACGGCGTGACCCTCAACGGCTCCAAGGCACACGGCCCCTCCAGCCCCAACCTCTACCAGAACTTCCCGGTGATCACCAGCGTCATAACCCAGGGGAACACGACCACGCTCCAAGCCACGCTCAATGGCGCGCTGGGCGGAGAAACCGTGGACTTCTACACTAGCCCCAACGCGGATCCCACCGGCTACGGCCAAGGCCAGTTGTATCTCGGCTCAGCCACTGTGGAAGCGAACGGGACATGCACTCTCCTGTTAACCAATGTCCCGGCCGGTCAGAACTTCTTCACAGCCACCGCCACGGACGCCGGCAATACCTCCGAATTCAGCGCCGCGGTGCCCAGCTTCACGGTGTACCCTGCAACGGCAACACAAACCGCCACGACGCTGGCCTCTTCGCTCAACCCCTCCACCTACGGCGATAACGTGACGTTCACCGCGACCGTAACCAGCACCAGCGGCGTTCCCTCCGGAACGGTCCAATTCGAAGTCGATTCGGTCGTCGTCGATACGGAAACGCTCGACGGAACCGGCAACGCGTCCTTCAACATCAGCACGCTGGCGGCGGGTTCCCACAACGTCATTGCCGTCTATAACGGCGGCGGTGCCTTTGATGCCAGCCCGTCGATTCAGTTGACGCAAGTGGTCGACAAGGCCACCTCCAGCGTGACCGTGACCGGCGCCAGCTTCACTTACGACGGCACCACCCACACCGGCGGCTCGGCCGTGGTCAGCGGAGCCGGCGTCATCGACGCCAACGCCGCAGTCTTCTCCTACTCGGGCGACCAGGTCAACGCCGGGTCGTACACCGTGACCGCCACCTACGCCGGCGACGCCAACCACACCGGCAGCGTCGGCAACGCCCCGGTGACCATCACCCCGGCCACGGCCACCGTCACGGTGACGGGCTTCAGCGGCGTGTACGATGCCGCCCCACACGGCGTGGTCAGCAGTTCGGCGACCGGCGTCGGCGGCAGCCTCGCCGGCCTGTCGGTCGATCCCACCACCTACACCGATGTTCCCGGCGGCCTGGTGCATTGGAGCTTCAGTAATTCCAACTACCTCCCGCAAAGCGGCGATGCCCCGGTGACCATCACCCCGGCCACGGCCACCGTCACGGTCAATGACTACAGCGGCACCTATGATGCCGGTTCGCACACCGCCAACGTCACCATCACGGGTGTGGGCGGAGTGGTCCTGGCCAGCAATTCCGTCAGCCGCACCGACGCCGGCAGCGACTCGGTCAGCGCGTCCATCAGCGATACGAACTACCAGCCCACCGGCGGCACGGCGACCATCAGCATCGCCAAGGCCACCGCCAATGTCACCGTCAACGGATACACCGGCGTATACGACGCGGCGGCCCATGGCGCTACCGGCTCGGCACCAGGCGTCGGCAGCGTGGTCCTGAGCGGCCTGGACCTGGGCTCTACCTTCACCAACACCCCCGGCGGAACCGCCCACTGGACCTTCACCGGCGGCACCAACTACACCGACCAGAGCGGCGACGTGGCCATCACCATCAGCAAGGCCACCGCCAATGTCACCGTCAACGGATACACCGGCGTATACGACGCGGCGGCCCATGGCGCTACCGGCTCGGCAACAGGCGTCGGCAGCGTGGTCCTGAGCGGCCTGGACCTGGGCTCTACCTTCACCAACACCCCCGGCGGAACCGCCCACTGGACCTTCACCGGCGGCACCAACTACACCGACCAGAGCGG
>JBIOJL010000231.1:0-10032 GCA_044450885.1 Tepidisphaerales bacterium | reverse complement strand
GCGCTCCTCTATATATACCCGGGGTGTTGCGCGTTTTCGACAAAAGCGCGCAGCGCGCGGTTGGCGTAAGTGCCGGGCGGGGCGGGGGTTGTGAATTTGGGGAGAATTTCGAGAATTTTTCGCTCGACTGGGGAAGGGGCGATGGATGCCGGGAGATTAGACACGGAGGCACGAAGTGGAAGAAGAGCCGGCGTAGGCAAGAGGTGGCAGGAATCTTTTCACGCTGCGAAGAATTCGACGGATTGTGGCAGAGAAAGGGGAAGAGCCATCCTGCCGCATCCACCAAGCCAATCACGAAACAAAAGGCCGCCGGATTGAGCCGTGCCGCACTCGATTTCCTCGTCGCAAATTCCTCCACTCCGGCAATCTTCACTGAAGTCCCGGATCGTCCGCTATTCGACCTGCTGGACAAGTAGATCTTGATGAACTCCTCGACGACAACGATTGACGATATCGGCGTTGACGTCCGCTCGCGGACGCATGTATGATGATGAACGAATAACTTGGAGACGCGTGCCATGAAATCTCGCAACGGAGGTTCCGGTTCAAAGCTGATGTTCTTCCGTCAGGTGAGGCAGGACGGCGGCATTCGGTCCGGCGTCGAGATTGACGGCGAGTCCGTTCTGTCTCTGTTCAAGCCAGGCGCACGTGAACCGGATCCCGGCCTGCTCTGGTATGTCGACGTCGAGGTCTCCGGATCGCGGCTGCCGCATGATGCCGGAAAGGTCCGGCGCTTCCTGCTTGAAGAAAATGGATGCATCGGCGGCGTGCTTGAGCGCCTTGCAGATCGAATTCCCGCCGGTCGCGATCCGGGAGCCTGGCCGGTGTGCGAGTCCGGCAAGACATCACACAAGCAGACAATTATGGTCACAGGATCCGCGATGCGCCGGCTCGAGGCGAGGAAGTTTGCCGACATTCTGAAGGATCTGGCAAAGAAATGGGATGACTACGTACAGGATTTGCCGGAACGTCCGGCGGCCTGAGTCAGGTGGCAATGCCTCGTCGCGTACTGGATACCTGTACACTCATAAACCACTGGCGGGCCAAACGTCGCGTCTGGGGCCGTCCGGTGACGCGCGGTGTCGCAGTCAAGTGGGCGCGGGACCTGGTCAGCATTCAACATACGAACGCGATTGTCTCCCCCGTATATGTCGAGTATGTCTGCGGTGAAACGACGAAGCGAGATGTTGAATTGGCCCGCTGTTTTCTGGCGGAGTTCGATGTCGTGGATCGAGGCCGGATTCTGCCTGCGGACTGGACTGAAGCACGACGAACAGGACTGCGTTTCATGACAACGAACCTGTTCCGTTTGTGTTTTCATTGAACTCGTGAACACTTGAACCCTCCGTTCCACCACCTCTTCGCGGCCCTTCGCGGCCCTTTGTGGTTAATGAGATCTGGAATTCGCAAAACGGTCCGGAAATCGGCTCAGGGATCAATGTGCCACCCGATTGCTGCTGACGCCGAGTCACTGGCCACCCCCCCCAACGAATCCGACTGGAAATCAGGATTTTGCCGGTGAACGTGATTCTGTTACGATGGGGTTCCGGTCAGCTTTGCCCATGCCGGGCATGGAGCGTGACCCTGGTTGTTTTTCCTTAAAGGACTTTCCATGGCTCTGAATGCTCATGCTCGTCGAATCGAACACCGCGCCAAACTCCGCAAGGCCGCCGCCGGGCAGCTCGGCGAAGAAGAAACCAAAGCGGTGCAGGCCGCAGAGACGGCCCGGAAGGCGGCCATCAAGCCCGCCGCCGTCCTTACCCGCAAGCAGCGCAAGGCGCTCAAGGTGCAGCGGCGAACCGGCAAGAAATGATTCCCATGACGCAACGCCAATGGACCGCCGTCGATCGCTACATCACTGAGATGCTGGTGCGCCCCGACCGTGCGCTGGAGGCGGCCCTGGCGAAAAGCGCCGCGGCCGGGCTGCCTGCGATCAGCGTCGCGCCCAACCAGGGCAAGCTCCTGCAACTGCTGGCGCTGGTCCGCGGGGCGCACAGCATTCTGGAGATCGGCACCCTGGGCGGCTACAGCACCATCTGGCTGGCCCGGGCGCTTCCCGCCGGCGGGCGGCTCATCACGCTCGAGGCGGACAAGAAGCACGCCCGCGTCGCCCGGGGCAATATCGCTCGCGCGGGTCTGGCCGGTGTGGTCGAGCTGCGCCTCGGGCAGGCGCTGGATACGCTGCCCAAGCTCGCCGCCGAGGGCCGCGGCCCGTTCGACCTGGTCTTCATCGACGCCGACAAGCCCAACATCCCGCACTATTTCGCCTGGGCGCTGAAGCTCTCGCGGCGCGGAAGCCTGATCGTCGTCGACAACGTCGTGCGCAAGGGGGCGGTGATCGACGCGGCCAGCCGCGACGCCAGCGTCCAGGGCGTGCGCCGGTTCAACGAACTGGTGGCCGCCGAGCCGCGCGTCAGCGCCACGACGATCCAGACGGTCGGCAGCAAGGGATACGACGGCATGACCATCGTCCTGGTCAATTGTTCCGCTGCGATCCTCACTCGTCCAAATCCGCCCGCAAGGTCACCACGCCCCAAGCCGGCACCGTCACCGGGCCGGTCAGTTCCTTGAGCGGCCGCTCGCCGAGGTCGCTGAGCCAGATGCGCTTGGGCGCGGGGGCGGACCAGGTGAGCGCCGTGTGAGCGTCGCGGCCGGCGCCGCCCCACAGGCGCACGATGATCGCCTTGCCGTCATTGCTGGGCTTGAGGCTGGTGACAAGCACGTCCGCGGAATCCAGTTGCAGCCGGGAGGCGGCGGGCGCAGCGCCGCGGGCGGCGGTGGCGATGAGGGGCTGGCTCAGGCCCGTGGCGAAGCGCGAGGCGGCGGCCAGATCCAGTTTCGCGTGGGGCCGCAGGGCGAAGCGGAAGGCGACCGGGCCTTCCTGATAGGCGCGGTAGTTCGTGCCCCAGTGGTTGTTCATGGCCCAGGAGTAGAGCGACTGGGTGGAATCGATCTGCTTGCGCCAGACGTCGGGGTTGGTTTGCGATCCGACCAGCGTCGCGGTGATGCCGCCGATCTGGATGAGCGGGGCATCGAGCGTCACCCAGGTGACGCCGAGGTCGTCGTTGGAGACGTCGGCCCAGCGGCCGACCGTGAGCCAGTTCTTGCAGGCGCTGGGAATCTGGTCGGCCTCGGGGCGCACCACGCCGAAGGGCACGTCGAAGCGCATCTGCCCGCCGGGGACGTTGAAGGGGAAGGCGAAATTCACGCTCTCCTTGCCGGTCTTGGCGTTGTAGTCGGCCGCCTGCAGCCGCTGTTTGTCCACAATGTTGGTAAGTTCGGCACGATCGAGCCCGGCGACGACGCGTACCTCGCGGCGCAGTTTGTAGCAGCCGGGGGCATCACACTCGATCTGCACGGAAGCCACGAGCGGGCCGGGATCCTGCACAACGATCTTCACGGGGCCGCTCCGCTGCAAGTCGGCCAGATTATCCCCGACAAGATAGAGGTAATCGTTGATCGCGTGGCCGGAGGTGGAGCCGGCGAGGTTGGCGTCGAGTCCCTTGGCGCGCAGTTCGGCGATGGCGCCGGTCTTCTCGTCGATGCGCAGCTCGACCAGATCGTTCTTGAGCACATTGCCGCGGGCAATCGCGGGGCCCTGCGAGAGTGCCTTTCCCTCCTGAATCGTGTATCGGCGCGCCGCCAATGGTCCCACGTTGTCGGCGACGAACGCAAGCTCGCCGCTGCGGAGTCTCTGCGAGGGAACGGGTTTGCCCTGGTCATCCAGCACGCGGTCGCGGTGCTCGCACAGCGATTTGGGGACAATCACCAGGTCGGTTCGCGGCCAGGAGGTGGTGTTGAGGACGTCGATGGCGCCGTCGCGATCGGCGCTCTCGCGGCCGATAGCCAGGGCGCGCGACAGCAAGGTGCGCGAGTTGCGATCGGCGGCGGCCGCGTACGACTGCTTGATGGCCCACTGCTCGCGCGTTTCCCGGCGCGCGGGGTCGCCGATGCTGCACCAGGCGCCCCAGGTGTGCTCGGAATAGAGCAGCACATCGCGCCAGGCAGCCTCAAAGTCGGCCGCCGGATACGTGACCGGCCGGCTCATGGCCCAGAGCGCCTCGGATTGGATGAGGCGATCGGAACTGCCGCGGTTCATCCCGGTTTCCAGGGCCGACGAGCCCGCGCCGTCCTCCCAGTAGGGTGTCCAGTCGCCGCGAATGCGCGGAATCTGGTCGCCGTATCGTTTCTCAAACGCGCGGAAGGCCTCGCCGGTGGAGGCGATGACGAACTTGGGCCATTCGTGACTGGCCGACCAGTCCTTCACGAACTCGCATATGGCCGGATCGGGCAGGGCGTTGTCGCCATGGCCGGCCCAGCGCATGTAGGCGATTTCGTAGGGGTAGTTGGTCCGCTGCAACTGATCGAGGTAGTGCCCGACAAACTCGGGCGTGAGTTTGGAATAGATGTGTGACATGGCGTAGCCCTTGTAGGGGATCCACACCAGCACCTGGTCCTTGCCCGAGGGGCCGACCCACCAGAACGGCTTGTTTTCCCATTGCACGAGAATGTCGCCGATGCGGTCGAAGTAGTTGGGCGCGACCGAGAAATAGCGGATGCCGGCCTGCGACATGGCGGTGACCGTGCCCCAGGTGTAGCCGGGCACATCGCTGATCATGGCCGAGTCGATGGTGGCGCCGGTCTGCCGGCGCAACTGGGTGGCGAAGGTGAACAGGCGCATCAGTTCTTCCGGGCGGCACAGGCCGGTCAGTTCGTTGAGATACATGCCGTTGAGCGCAACCTGTCCATTCTTCACCGCATCCAGAAACGCCTGCTGCTGGGCCGGACCGAGGCGGTGCAGATACAGGTCGGCCGCCCAGAGCACCTCGACGTTCCAGACGAAGCGGGCGCCGGGCGGATAGTTGGCGGTGCGCTTCGCGTACTCGATGCCCAGCAGCAGATTGTTGACCTGCTTGTCCTCGATCTCGGTCTGGATTTCGGTGTAGCCGATGTCGGTGTGCGAATGCGGCAGGATGTAGATGGTGTGGTGAGGCGGCACGGCAAGCTTGAACTGGCCCTGGGCCACGGCCTGCCCGGCCAGATCGACGGCGATCGTCATGCTCTGCTCGGACTCGATGGCGGGGATGGCAAACTCAACGGTTCGCTTGCCGTATGACAGCTTCACCGGCCGGGCGTCTTGCGCCGGCACACGTACCGTAACCTCTATCGCTTGCAGATATGGGGAGTCCAGTATGACTTTCAGCGTTTGTACACGCCGGTCGCCATCGCGCCGGATGATGGGCAGGGTCGAGGCACTGATGGCGATGCGGCTGGGCACGGGGTCCGTCCCGGCCGCTTCGTAGAACGCGACGGAGTTGCCACCCACGTTCTTGGGGCTCTTTTCGGAGGCGGCGGTCACCTGCCAGCGGACGTAGCGCGCCTTGACGGGGGTGAAGGCGGCGAACGTGGTGGCGCCGGGACGATCCTCGTGTTGAACGTGGACGGTGGCGAGAGCTACCTTGAAGTCCGGCTGGTCGCTGAAGATCAGATCGGCCGAGACCACCGTGTCCACGGTGGCGCGCTGGACGTGTCGGAACGCCGCAACCGTTAGCGAACGGCCCAGGTCGAAATCGACGAAAGTCTTCGTTCCCTGTCCCTGCGAGGCGTAATCCCGCCGCAGCCCCTGCGCCGTCGGCTCGGAGAGGATATTGTCGGCCTCGTAGGCTCCGCCCGGGAAAGCGGGTGCGGCGGCGATCACCTTTGGCCGATCCGTCGGGGCCAGGCGGGTGAAGCCGGCCTCGCCGGCGGCGGCAGGACCGGCGTACGCTGCCGCGAATAGCACGATGATCGCAAATGTGTGTTTCACGTGGTGCTCTTCCTTTCCGGGTTAGCAGGATAACGTAGCTACCCACCCAGCGCAGCAAGGTTGTCCGTCGACTGAACCGGCCACGATGGCGAACGCTGCGCGCCTGGGCAATCGTTTCCATTCCCGCCCGCGGGTATAATCCTGCATATGCCCCGCCACATACTCCGCTCGCTGATCCTCTGCATCGCCGTGGTGACTTCTGCCCTGGCCCAACCCACGACGCGGCCGCGAACGGTCATCGTGGCTGCGGTGCAATGTTCCAGCGACCTCGGCGCCGTTGACGCCAACCGCAAGAAGCTCACGACGCTGGTCCGGGAGGCCGCGGGCAATGGGGCCAAGATCATCGTGCTGCCGGAGGCCTCGATCACCGGGTACCTTTCGCAGGACCTGCGCACCAACTGGCACCTCGCCGGCTGGCCGATCGACCCGGGCTACCAGGGCAAAGACCCGGCGGGTTTCGCCGAATCCGTGCCGGGCGCTTCCACCGACCACTTCTGCCAGCTCGCCCGCACGCTCGGCGTCTACATTACGGTACCGCTGGTCGAAATCGACAAGGCGCGCCCCGATCAGCCCGGCAAGCCAACCCGCTTCTTCAACACCGTTTGTCTTGCCGCTCCGACCGGCCAGCTCGTCGCCCACTACCGCAAGCTCACCCCCTGGCCGGTTCCCGAGAAATCCTGGGCCACGCCCGGCGACCGCGGCGTGCAGACCTACGACACCGAATTCGGCCGGGTCGGCCTGGCGATCTGTTTCGACATCCACACCGTTCTTCCCAAGTACCAGCCGCAGAAGATCTGGGCGCTGCTCTACCCCATCGCCTGGGTCGACACCAACCACCCGGCCGAGTGGTTCTGGCACACGCTGCCCGAGCGCACCAGGCCGTTCGACCACTACGTCATCGGCGCCAACTGGAGCGTGGACGAAAAGCAACCCTGGTTCGGCTACGGCTTCTCCACGATCCTCGCCCCCGACGGCAAGATCCTCGCCACCGCCAAGAGCCTGCATGGGTCGGAGATCGTCTACGCGACGATTCCCACGGCCGACGCGATGCGCCGGTAGAGAGACCACGGCTTCGCGTGATGACGCGATCGCGGCGTTCACAGTCCGAGCATGGTTCGCAATTCCCCTGCTTCCTCTTCATGGCGGACACCAACCACGACCTCTTCCATCGGTGGCCACTCCTGCGTGAGCAGTGGCTGTACTGCTTCCCCGAAATCACGAATTGAAAGATGGCCGAAACCGGTGGCGATTGCTGCCAGCGCCGCACGCAAGGCTCCGGCTCGCGCAGCTTCGGTCATTGCAAGGGACACGGCCTGCCGGATGATTGCGACCGTACTCTGGTAGAAGGCGTCAACGCCTACCGCATGTATAACCGCCACATACGGGGTTCCGCAGGGCGGTGTCGTTACGACGTCGCCCGGAGCGACCCAACGCTTCCCACTCTTTGCGAGCGACTCGTGCAGGAACGCCTGCATCTCATATCCGTAGCGCAAAGCAAGGGCTCCGCCAACGCCGCCGGACAGGTTTAGAAACGGGTTGGCCGAGCAGATGAGGACATCCGCACGGATATCCAGAATATCGCCGGCAATCACGCTCCACTTCATGTGTATCTCCCTGCGTTGGACAAGTGGGCAGCGCTAGGCCGCGCTGCCGGCTCTCCACAGTGCATCGACCGGCATCGCGTGCAGGTTGGTTCCGAAGGCAACCGATTGTGTGCCGGTGTATAACAGAACGCCACGCACGAACTTCGGCCCGAGTTCCTGGGCCAGCAGGTGCAGGCCCCTGAAGTCGGAGGCCTGCACCGTGGACGACGCCTTCACCTCGATACCGACGCATCGGCCGGCAGGGTCTTCCAGCACGATATCCACTTCTTGGCCGGTCTGGGTGCGGAAGTGATACATGCCGGCGCGGGTGCGGCTCCAGCCGATCTGCTTGCGCAATTCCATGGCCACGAAATTCTCCATCAGCGGGCCAAGCAGCACCGTGTCGCTTTCGAGTCGGCTCTGGTTCAGCCCGAGCAGGTGGCACGCCAGGCCTGTGTCGGCGAGCATGACCTTGGGCGACTTGACCAGCCGCTTGCTCAAGTTGCCCGACCACGGCGGCAACAACTGGACAAGAAACGTCGTCTCAAGCAGTGTCAGGTAACGCTTGAGCGTCACGTTGGCAATGCCGCTGGTGCGGGAAAGCTCCGAGTTGTTCAGCAGCGTGGCGGCGCGGGTGGCCAGTAGCGTCAACAGCCGCGGCATGAGGGTCAAACCCTCGATGTTGGCCAGGTTGCGCACATCGCGCTGGAGCACTGTCGTCAGGTATGAACCGAACCATGCCGCTCGGCGCTGCTCGTCCTGGCGCAGGACCGCTTCGGGAAATCCGCCCCGGATGATGCGGGCGATCAGATCGCCACGCGTGTCGGCGGCCGGCGGTGGATCGGGCAACCTGTCCGCGAATACCGCGTCGATGAACCCTTCACGCACACCGTTCATCTCTCCCTGCGACAGCGGCCAGAGGGTGAGAATCTCCATGCGGCCGGCCAGCGACTCCGACACGCGCGGCAAGAGCAGGATGTTCGCGGAACCGGTGAGGACAAATCGGCCGGGCCGGCGGTCCCGATCCACGGCCGCCTTGATCGCCAGGAACAACTCCGGTGCCCGCTGCACCTCGTCCAGCACGACCGTTGTATTCACACTGCTGATGAAACCGGCCGGGTCCGAAGTGGCCGCGGCCAGGACGACCGCATCGTCCAGCGTCACGTACCGCCAGGAGGACTGCGACGACGGCAGTGAACGAACGAGCGTACTTTTTCCAGTCTGCCGAGCGCCCTGAAGGAAGACGACGGGCGTGTCGGTCGTCGCCGTAAGCATGGATGGGCCGAGCGAACGGGAGAACATGCTCATATATTACCATGCATCGGTAAAATATTTACGAGATAATGGTAAAACTTACTGTATATGGGGTTCCGTTCAGTAACTATATGCAGGTACTAGTCTTATGGTACATCTGCTCCTTGTCTTCCCTGCGACGCGGCCACCACACGTTGGGTTTGAGCCTCGGTTCGCCTGCGGATTGCCTCTTCAAGCAACGTGATCGTCCACAGGTTTCCTCGCGGTACCCTGTCCAGAATGCTGTGACCTTCGTGGTCCACGGCTGAAGGATCAGCCCCGGCTGCCAGCAGATCCTCAATAACATAGTCATAGCCACGCATGGCGGCTCGCATCAGAGCAGTACGGCCCAAGGCATCCCTCTGGTCGATGTCTTGCGGGTCTGGGGCGGAACATGGTCGGTCAATATCGAATTCCACTCCATCACACACCACGGTGCCAAAGTCGACGAATTCGATGGTGACGTACTGCCGCAGGCCGAGTCGCCTGCGAAGAGCGCCGTTCACACGTTCGAGACGGTCAACGTAGAGAAACAGATGGCATCCCGGCTCCCGACAGCAGAAGGGCGATCCCAGCGGCAGGAAGTGAAGCGTGGCCCACACCTTCAGCCGCTGCGGCGGGGCGCCGACGACCTCGATTTCATCGATGATGAAGGCGAGGCCACGCTCCGCGAGCCGACACTCGGTGGCGACAATCTCCTCGATGAGATGTTTCAGGTGATGGCGAGATCGCTTCGAAGACGAACGCTGTCGCATGTTGTTGGCGAAGGTTCTTGCCTTTCGCCGGTTGGTGATTGGAGCTTTGACACAGTCCATTATACGACATGGAAGCGGAATGGGAACATGTGGTGACCAAGGCCAAGCCTCTTGCGAGGATGCATGGAACGGTCCGCAGTGCGGACCCTACACCGACACGACGGCGAGCCGGGAGACAAGGGTCGAAAGGGGAACGGCGCTCGCGAGACGGATGTCGATCTCGAAGAGGTCGCGGGCGTCGCCGCGGCGCGTGAATGTCGTGCCGGGGCCGAAGAGGCGGGTGGCGACGGCCTCGATGTCGAGGCGGAGGGCGGCGAGAGTTTCGTCGGTGTTGGGAGCGAGGAGGCGGTCGGGGATTTTCAACGTGAACTGGTCGGTGCGGAATTTGGGTTTGCTGTTGAGCAGCGGTTCATCTTCGAGGCGGGCGGCGGCGGAGAGGGCTTCGGCGAAGGCCTGGTGGAGGCGGTCGACGAAAGTGCCGGGGGCGGGTTGTTTGCGCTGGTAGGTCAGGCCGGGGCGGCCGGCGAAGAGGTCGACGTAGAAGTTGGCCTCGTGGGCGACCAGGGCCACGCCGGGGCCGGCCTCGACGTGGGCG
>JBIOJL010000230.1:0-10063 GCA_044450885.1 Tepidisphaerales bacterium | reverse complement strand
GCGATCGCCGATCGCGGTCCGGTCTGCGCAAGAACACGGCCCGCCCGGGTTTGTGGGCGTGTTTCTCGATCGGCGAAACCGGGCACGGGTTGCGCGGAATCATTGGAATTCAAGTGGCGGCCGCGGGGTTCTGAAGATTCTGAGATAATAGGTTGCCTCGCCCTGCGGCGGGGCAACCAGGCCCTTCACCGATTGGGCGAGTCCGCCGTGTTCGGCGAAATGCACGGTGAGGTTGTGCCGGCCGGGCGGCAGCCGCAGGGGGATGATGTAGGTGGCCCGGGGCAGCAGTTCCCAGTGGCGGAGGTCGGCGCCGCCGCTGGCTTTGAGCAGGGCGCCCGCGGCCATCAGGCCGGCGCCCGTCCATGCCTGCCCCTCTTTTCTGGCGGTGGCGCCGCGAATGGCGCCGGCGGTCATCAGGCCCGTGCCGACGGCCGACTTGGCCAGGCGGATGGTGTCGATGTCCTGCCACTTGCGGTCGTGGGCGGTGACCACCAGGTCGGTCGGCGCCAGGTTGGTGCCGCGGATGTCCAAGCCCCGTCCGTCGACCGTGACCAGCGCGTGCGGCAGCGGCCCGGCCTGTGCGGGCTTGGGGACGAAGGTGACGATCGAGTTGTCGTATTCGGTGACCTTCTGCGGCCCGTCGCCGACGTCGACGATCAGCAGCACGTTGGCCTGGGCCTCGAGGCCCGGCGTGGCCAGGGCCCTGGCCTGCGGATTGAGCTGTTCGGCCCGGGCGAAAACGTCGCGGGCCTTGTCCTCGTTGCCGAGTTTCTGCCAGCACTTTCCGAGCATGACCAGGCCGACGACGAAGTCGCTCTCGACGTCCTTGTAGGCCTCGTCCTTGTCGCTGTCGCTGTATTCGCGCAGCTTGAACAGGGCGTTCTCGAAGGCGGCGCGGGCGTTGTTGTAGTCCCCCTTGATGTAGTAGAGCGTGCCCAGGTAGAAATTGCACATGGCCCGTTCAAAGGGCTCGCCTTTCCAGACCTTGAATTTCTCGTGGACGATGGCCGCCGCCGCGCCCCGGCCGCCGTCGTTGACGCCGGTGCTGTTCATCACTTCATACGCCCGCAGGAATGCCTTCTCGGCCAGATCATTGTCGTAGTCGGCCAGGGCGACCGAGCCCAGGCGCAGGTTGTTCAGGACGTAGTCCTCGTCGGTCTTCTCGGCCAGCGGGGCGAGGATGTTCCGGGCGGTCGTGTAGTTGCCGACGTAGAAATCCATCAAGGCACGGTCGGTTTCGGGCGTGCGGCCGGTGCTTTCGCAGCCGGTTTGGAGGAGGCAGAGCAGGGCCAGAATGAACAGCAGGGGATTTGCGATTTGCGATTTGCGATTTGCGATTGGAGGGAGAGTCGCGGCGCCGGTGTCGCACCGTGCCGGACGCCGATGGTCGATGGAATAGAAGTCGTTCATGTGTTGTTCCGTGTACGTCACTTCCGTTGCCCGCCGCATCGCAGCCACGCAGATTTCAAATTTCAAATCTCAAATTTCAGATTTCAAATCTCAGATCTGCAAATTTTGCAGTCTCAAGCCCGAAATCCTCAATCCAGAAATCCCTTGACGGCCGTCTTCTTGACTTCGTAGCGGTCGGTCCACATCAGGGTGCGGTCGTTGAGGTTGGTCAGCTCGTAGACGCACAGGTAGGCCGCCGTCCGCCTCCTGGTGGTCTCGTCCATCAGCGAATGGAACGTCGCGGTCAGGGCGAATTCGGGCTGGGTTCGCTCGGGCACGGGGCCCAGGTCCAAATCGCGCTCCTTGTTCTGAAGGCGGTAAAACGCATCCCGGTTCATCACCCAGGTGAAGCTCTCCCGGGCGTGGTTGGCGAGCAGCATGCGGACGCGGGCGGTGAAGAGCTCCGCCTGCCCGGCCGGCAGAATCTCGCCGGTCAACTTGTTCTCGACGGGCTGCACCACGATGACGAGTTTGCCTTTGGTCGCGATGGCCTGCCGCACGCGCTCGTCGCCAGCCAGGGAACGGGCCATCTGGTCGGTCATGGAGGTCAGGTCCACGCTGTCCAGCGCCGTGTTCCGCCCGTGCGAGACGGCCGTGTTCTCGGCGCAGCCGGCCATGCCGAACAGCCCCGCCACCAGCAACAATCGCAAATCGCAAATCGCAAATCGCAAAATCATCTGGCTACCTTCACATCGTACTTGCCGTTCCAGGGGATCGTTCCATTGCGGAGGTCGGTCAGGTCGAACTCCAGGACATAGTAATTGGTTCTGCGGTTGGGCAGATCGTATGCCTTGCCGTGGAGCGCGTAGTCGGGCTGCATCCGCGTCATCGTGCCCGGCACATCGTCGCGTTCCTTGGAGCGCAATGCGTTCAGCTTGGCCCGGTTCTCGATCAGCGTCACCTGGCCCTTGCCGTAGAGGCCCAGATTCGTCTTGAGCCGGGCGAGGAAGATGTCGTAGTTGACGGCCCAGTTGCGGTCGCGGGTTTCGTCAACCAGGTTCTCGGCAACGATGGTCAGTTGAGTGGGGCTCTGGCGGACTACCGGGGACGCGAGGATCTCGCGGGCCATTTGTTCGCTGGCAGCGACGACGTCCTTGCTCTGCAGGCCGCGGTCATCCGGGTGCAGTGCATCCACGTCCGGGCGGGCTTCCCCGACTTCGTGCGGACGATCCTGATTGCAGCCGGCCGCGCCCAGCGCAAGACCCATCGACAAAACGGCTTTCAATGCGAGTCGCATGTATGGCCTCCTGAAAAGCACTCAACCACGATAATACAGCAGTGCCCGGCGGGCAATCCGCCGGACTCGGAATATCAGACACCTTACTTGCCCAAAGGTGGGGTGCGAGCCACAATCGGGTATGACAACGGGGTAGGGACCGCTCGCCGAGCGGTCCGTGTCTCCCAGACGGCGGCTTCGGCGAAGCCGCCCTACCGGAAACGCCGGTTTCGGCGAAACCGCCCTACCATTCCCGGCCCCGGCGTGTCTTTACGACCATGAGAGCGGCCGGCACGACGTCTTCGCAGCCGCCGGGAAACTACGGAGGTCCGCCATGAAGTGCTTGCAGATCAACATTTTAGCCGCATCGCTGGGCCTGTGTCTGCTTACCGCCGGCTGCCAGGACCACACCAGTCCGCCGCCGCCCCGGGTTCAGTCTCCGCCCGTCGGGCAGGATACCCCTCGCCCGCAGCAGGAACCGGCCAAGCCCCTGCCAAACGCCGTTCTTCCCAGCTACCAGCCGCAGCCGCAGTCAGAGCCTCAGCCGCTGCCGGCGGGCCAGGAAATCCGCACTCCCGCCCGCTGAGTTTCCCGTTTGCCCGGTTCGTTCCAGACGCTACGCTTAGAGTCAAGGAGTTCATCATGCGATACGCCTGCTTTGGATTGCTGGTCCTGATGCTTGCCGGCTGCAACGAGGTTACGCGCCCGATTGACGGCAGGGCCGACCCCTACCCCGCCAGCCAGATCACCTTCGCCAGCCAGGACCTGCATGACAAGACCGCGATCGCGCCGCCGATTGTAGAACGGCGCGACGGGATCCTGTTCGTCACAGTGCCGATCCGTTCGGCGTCGAACTACGACCTGCGTCTCGATTACCGGGTGACTTTCTACAACAGTAATGGCAGCCCGCTCTACCTGCCAGTTTACTGGGAGCCGATGGCGACGCTGATCCACAACGTACCGTCCGAGCTGCGTTTCAACAGCACCACGTCCGAAGCGGCCGACTGGCGGCTGGATTTGCGGTATCAGCGGTGAAGACCGTCTGGCATGGGCAAGAGCACTTGCCCGACTGACCCGATCAGGCAGCCGGAGGAGTTGATCTTCGACTCCCGCCTGACCACCCACGCGAACCTCGACAAGCTCAACCGGCGGGGCATCGACTTCATCACCCTGCGGCGGCGGACCGACAAGCTGCTGCACCAGATCCACCAGGAGCCGCTCTCGGCCTGGAAGCGGATCGAGTTGGAGAACATCGCCCGGCAGTATCGCACCCCGAGCATCCTGGACCGGCTGATCACCCTGCCCGGCTACCAGGGGAATCTCCGCCAGATCGCCATCACCGACATGGGCCACGAGGAGCCTGCTCTTCGGCTGAACCGCGGTGGAGTCCAGCGATCCGTTAACGCACCCCGAGGCCATAGACGTGAACTCCAAAGGCCACAGATGAGTCCATTCTGTTAGCAGCGCCACGGGCTATGGGAATCCGGGCTAGAATGAACGCGATGACCGGTGCGTTGGCCGGCCGGCTGCTGTCCGGCTCACCGCCGGACGAGGAACAACATGAGGCAGGCGATCATCGTCATTCTGTGGCTGCTTTGCACGACGGCCGCCCACGCCGACGGTGTTGACTGGGTTCGCGGTGGCGACGATGGCAAACAGACTCGCTGGGGCATCCAGGGCGGCCTGCAGTTTGCCATCCCCCCGGCCGTGCCCGGCCCCCGTGGCCTGATTCGCATGCTCTACCCGACGCTCAAGGATGGCGTGTACGACTTGGTCAACTTCATCGCCATCGAGCCCATCGTCCACGGCCAGCGGGCTTTCAGCGAACTGGAGCCCAGCCGGCTGGATGGGATCAACGGCAAGAGGATATGGGTGGATCCCGATCACCTGCAGGGCAAACTGACACGACTGGCCGCCGATGCCGAGATTCTGGAACTGCCGGTCCACGTTGAGGCTTTCGGCAATGGGGCCAGAGTGAAGCTGACCATTCGCCAGGACAGCAGGAGGCCGGATGAAGTTACGCTCGTTGTCCACGCCGCCGCCGGCAGCCTGCCCATGGACGCGTGCATCCTCACCGCGACCATGGGCAACAAGGCGCGGACACGGTTGCTTTGGCTCAAGAACGGCAAGGTCAGCAGCCTGGATATATACGGCCGGTACAAACAATCCGGATTCACCGAGCATACGGTGTACCCGCTAAACCGGCTGGCGATAACCGGGGATGGCGAAGTGCTGGTGGCAGTGACCAGCGACGAGCCCGAGCCCGCGGCCGTGCATCCGTTTCCTAATTCACGGGCGTGGTACTACGGTGGCTTTCCCGTAACCCAGTTCTGGAAGAAGCCCAGGGGCACGTGGGGGGATGACCTTCGGGTGGCGGTCAACGCCCGCTACACCTACTGGGAAAGCGAGCGGCCGGTCCCCGGGGGCGTGGCGTTCGAGAACTTCGAGTTGCGCGAGAAGTTTCAGGACGGCCGGGTGTCGGTGTTCGGTATCAGCCGCAAGACGCCGGGACAGATGGGCCTGGGCGGCAAGTGATGGCGGGAACTGGCTGGTTCTCCTTCATCACAGCTTCAGGTAACCGTGGTAAGCTATTCGAGCAGGAAACTCGAAGCGGTTTCCATGGTTACAGCGCTGGCGGGACGGTGGCACGCGACCGTTCCGCCTGCATAGAATGACAAGTCGCGGCTCAGAGGAGATCCGTTATGAAGCAATTCAACTGGTTGATGGGCACAATGGCGATCTTGACCTTGGTGCTGGCCGGCTCGGCCCTGGCGCAAGGTGGCGGAGGCGGCCGCCCGGGCGGACCCGGCGGGAACTTCGATCCCGCCCAGTTTCAACAGATGATGATGAACCGAATGAAGGAGCAGTTGGGGGCAACGGATGATGAATTCAAGGTTCTATGGCCGAAGATTGAGGCGGTGCAGACGGCACAGCGCGAGAACTGGGGCGGTGGGTTTGGCGGACGGGGTTTTGGTGGGCCGGGCGGACCCGGTGGCGCCCAGCAGTCCGCGGTGCAATTGGCCTCCGCCGAGCTGCGCCAGGCGCTGGACAGCAAGGATACGCCTGCCGAAGTTTTTGAAAAAAAGCTCAGCGCCCTGCGCGAGGCGCGGGCCAACGCCCGCAAGAAGATCGAAGACGCCCAGAAGCAGCTCAAGGAGCTGCTGACCGTACGGCAGGAAGCGGCGCTGGTGTCCATGGGAATCCTGGAATAGGCACCGACTCCACTCAGCAACGGTTCTGTGGTAGCTCCCAAGGAAACGACTGAGGTGGCACCGCCGGGTGCATGGCCATCTCCCCGGCCCACAGACGCAGCCAGATATCCCGGTCCACGGGCAGTCCCCGCAGCCAGCGGATGAACTGGACTGGCATCGGGCCGAAGGTGATCGACCCTCTTCTATTGTGACATGGCATTCTTGTCATTTCGGCATTTCATCATTCATTATTTCATTGCCTTGCTATTTCCTGCTGTGCTACCATTACTGGTTGGCCTTTGGATGATCGATTGTGCTCACGTCTGAATCCTTCGCGGCAGCAGGGCATAGCTCGGGCTCGCGTGGAACCCGACCGGTCGCTGCGGACCATTCGGTCAGAAAGGAGAACGGACTACCCACATAGCCGAAATTGCTTACTATCGCGGTCGGGGACGTCCCCACCGGGTCCATTTGTGCGGACTGTACATGTCACGGTTTTATCTTTCAAAAGGAGATTGCCATGAGTACCCGCATTAGTTGCGTTCCGGTGTCGTTTGAAGATCTGGAGAATCGGATGATGCTGAGCGTCGCGCCGGCGCTGGTTCACGCCCCGTCGGCAGCCGCAGTTCACAAGGCCTCAGCAGCCGTAGTTCACAAGGGCGCACCGCCAGAATCTACACAGGTCACAACCACCGTTCGCCGCGGCGATTACCTGGTGAAGATCTCGCAGAATCCGGATGGATCGAACAAGAAGATAATCTCACAGGTTTTCTCTCCATTGAAGAAGTCGCCCACCGCTACTACAGGCGGCGATCCCATCTATATGAACTTCGGTGGGATCACCGGCGACGTGACCGCCAACGGCTACATCGGCGATATTCAGTTGCTCAGCTTCTCGTGGGGCGTGCATAACGCCAGCAACGCGCCGGTACTACAGGACACCATGATCAGCAAGACACTGGACAAGGCCTCGCCCAAGCTGCTTGAGGCATCACTGATCGGGCAGCCACAGGACGTGACGATCTTCTTCGTCAACTCAGTCAACGGAAAACTCAATACATACGCCGAATATGTTCTCACGAACGTGCTGGTCAGCGGGTATAGCGTCAGTTCCAGCGGCGACCGGCCCACAGAGAGCCTCAGTCTCAATTTCACCAAGGTCCAGTTCATGTCTTTCGCCGGGACGACAACTCCCGTCACGACCGGATGGGACGTTTCGACGGGAGAGATCGCCGGAGCCGCTGCTACACCGGCCGCGACGCATGCTTGATGAACAGGTCCGACCGAGTTCGTGCGCGGAGAATCTGCGGCCGGCATAGCCGCGCGGGCCAGGGATGCTCCTGTTGCCCCGCGCTGCAAGTCGTACGACGCGCGACTCGGAGGGCGTGTCCCCGCCGGGTCCATTTGTGCGGACGGTATATGTCGCGGCTCTCATCTTTCCGAGGGACCCTGCCATGAGTACCCGGATCACCTACGTTCGAGTGCCAGTTGAAGCTCTGGAGAATCGGATGATGCTGAGCATCGCGCCGGTGCTGGTTCACTCCACCTCGGCCGCCGGAGTTCACAATGCCTCAGCAGCCGTGGTTCACCAGGCCGCAACGCCGGAGTCTACGCGGGTCACGACCACCGTTCGCCGAGGCGATTACCTGGTCAAGATCTCACAGAGCCCGGATGGATCGAACAAGAAGATGATCTCACAGGTCTTCTCTCCAGTGAAGAAGTCGCCCGCCGCTCCTGCAGGCGGCGATCCCATCTACATGAACTTCGGTGGGACCACCGGCGACGTGACCGCCAACGGCTACGCCGGCGATATTCAGTTGCTCAGCTTCGCGTGGGGCGTGAGCAACAGCGCCCCCTCGGCCAGTTCCGTCCCTCGCGGGAGCGGCGCCCCCTCAATCTCGGAAATCACCATCACCAAGGCGGTGGACAAGGCGTCACCCCAGTTGCTTCAGGATACACTGATCGGGCAGCCACAGGACGTGAAGATCTTCTTCGTCAACTCCGTCCAGGGAAGACTCAACACCTACGCCGAATACGATCTGAGGGATGTGCTGATCAGCGGGTATAGCGTCAGTTCCGGCGGCGACCGGCCCACCGAGAGCCTCAGCCTCAACTTCACCAAGGTCCAGTTCACCTCTGTCGTCCCGAACGCCAACGGGACGACGAGCCCGGTCACGACCGGCTGGGACCTTTCGACGGGAGAAGTCGACGGCGCGATGATCCCGCTGCGCATCGCAGTGCCGCCCGGCACGGACAATGTCAGCATTGCTGACGGTCAGGTCGTGTACGATGGCATCACCGTCCCGCTTGCGGGTGCCGATGGCGTGGTCATCAGCACGGGAAACGGGAATCTCGTGGTCAACATCGACGGGCCCGTTGATGTGCCCATCGGGCTGGATTCAGGCGCTGGCGTCAAGACCGTCAATGTCCGCAGTGGTGTGGCCACGTTCGGCACCGACATCGGCGTGGGTGCGGATGTCAACTTGCATGTCTACGCGGGCGCGGGCGTGACCTTTGGGGCGACACAACACCTGACGTCGCTGTCCATCGACAACAATGGCTCGGCGGCATTCGCTGCCGGTAGCCGGAACGTGCTCTTCACCAGCGGCCTGACCATCGGCGGAACCGGTTCGTCGCTGGGCACGCTGGATCTGGCCGACAGCGATCTGGTGCTCGGCTATTCTAGGTCCTCACCCTACGACAGTGTCCGCCAGTGGGTGCAGGCGAGGACCATCACCGGCCGGGGGATCTTTTCCTCGACCGCACCCGCCTCGCCGGCCTCCGCGATTGGCCTGGTGGACAACGCCAGCATCCGCCAGACGATCTGGGATGGACAGACCGTTTCGGACGGTTCCAACTACAATCAGATCCTGACCAAACGTACGTTGCGAGGCGACACGAACCTGGATGGTAAGGTGGACCAGCAGGACTACCTGAACATCATCGCCAACATGGGCCGCGCGGGGGCGACGTACTTCGAGGGTGATCTGGACGAGGATGGCGTGGTGACGACGAACGATCTGGCGATAGTCTCCGCGAATCTCGGAGCCGCAGCGAACTAATCGCAGCCAAGACGATCGTCTGCCGCCAGCGGTCTCCGAAACCGGGCCGGAACTTCCTGGGCCGGGTGAGTTTGCTGCCGAGCGATCACAACTTGGCCGAGAGTCCGGACGTGACCGCTGCTTGATGCGGGTGTCATGGTCAGACCATCGGAGGCTGGATCAGACGACTATTTGGCTATCTCGATTCTGCTCAAGGGATACCAACCCTCTGCATCTGCACCCTTGATCGCCAGCTTCACCACCGGCGGGCCGGTCGGGTCCTCAACCACGCCGATCGACAGGCCATACGTCCCCGGCGAGAGATCCGCGGGCAGCTTGGCCGTGTCCTTCACGCCGACAACTTCGCCGGGCGGCAGGTCCCCAGGTTCCTTGAAGAATTCATCCGTGAACAGCGGGATCGATCCCGGCAGCCAACGGTTCACCGTGACCTCGCCGGGACACTGGACCCGGCGCTGGGTGCCATCGGCCAGCGTCGTGGTCAGACGGTAGGCGAGCCGGTATGGCCGGTAGCACGGAGCGGAACCCGTGTTCTGCCACTTCATGGTTAACGCGAGTGCCTCGCCGGGTTTGGCGGCCGGCGCATGGGTCAGTTCCCTGAGCACCAGGCGGTAGCCGAGCCGGCGCAGGAAACGCTCCAGTTCCGGGCGCACGTTCTCCGCCTCGGGCAGGGGCGCGGATTTGTTGTTGATGTAGCTGCCGTGGCAGGCCAGGGCGTAGTTGAATATGAAACGCAGCGACCAGCCCTCGCTGACCCACTTGCGCATGTCCCAGCAGGTTTCCCAGGCGACTGGCGCGGTCTTCCACGTGTCCTCAATGCCCGCCGCTTTGATGTAGACCGGGTAGCCCTTGCGCATGTGGCACCAGTTCTTCGAAAAGCCTCCCATGTCGCCCAGGCAGTCGGCCCGCCAGCCCGTGCCCCGGCCCGCGGCATACGGCATGCACTCGCCGCCGTCGCCGATGAGCATGAGCAGCGGCGTCTTCTTGAACGCGGCGAGGTAGGCATCGATCACCTTCTTGCGGTTCGCCAGCGTGGGCAGCTTGCAGTTCTTCGAGCCGCTCAAGTGCCATTCTCCCCACCAGCCGATGGAGCCCAGATCGACGTGGTCGATGTCCGGGTGGCCATCATAAAGCCGGCCCAGGCGCTT
>JBIOJL010000229.1:0-10078 GCA_044450885.1 Tepidisphaerales bacterium | reverse complement strand
CGCCAGACGGAATAGAGCAGCGTCACCATTTCGTCGTACCAGAGGCTTTGCTCGACCAGCTTCATGCGGATGGCCAGCCCGACCAGGGCGATGGCCGCGAAGAGCCCGAGGATCACGCGCGGGTTGTCGGCGGGTTTGTCGGCTGGAGCGGCGGATGGGGTCATGTGGGCAGTCAGAAAAAGACGTCGAGAATCCCCAGCGTACCGAGGATCACGCTGATGATCCCATTGATCGTGAAGAACGCAAGGCCGACTTTGGAGAGATCGTCGGCTTTCACCAGCGTGTGTTCGACCACCAGCAGCGTGATGGCCAGGGCAGCGCCGACGTGATAGAGCAGCCCGAACTGCGGCACGACGCGCCCGAGCAGCAACAGCATGGCGGCCGAGCCGACGTGCGTCAGCCGCGCCAGACACAGCGCCCGGGAGATGCCGAGTTTGGCGGGGACGGACAGGACGCCCGTTTGCACATCGCTCTGATAGTCCTGGCAGGCGTAGATGATGTCGAAGCCGGCCGTCCACAGCAGCACCGCGGCGGCCATCACCAGAGGCGGCCAGCCCATGTCGCCGCGAATGGCCACCCATGCGCAAACCGGCGCCAGGGCCAGCGCAGCGCCAAGGTAGTAGTGGCACAGCCGCGTGAAACGCTTGAGCAGCGGATACGCGCTCAGGAAAGCCAGCACCGGCAGCGACAGCGTTACCGGCCATGCGTTGCGATACCAGAACCAGAAGCCGCTGGTTGCGGCCATGAACGCAACCGAACACAACACGACGGCCGCGACAAAGAATCCGCGCGAGAGCGCGCCGGCCGGAATCGCCCGCCCGAACGTGCGCGGGTTCAGAGCATCGAGCCGCGCATCCAGCAACCGGTTCATCGCCATGGCGACGGTGCGGGCGCAGATCATGCAGAGGACGATCAGCAGCAGTTGTCCCCCCTTTGGCCAGCCGCATGCGGCCAGAAACGTACTCAGCAGCGCGAAGGGCATGGCGAAGATGGTGTGGCTGATCTTGATGTCGGCGGCGAAGAGGGCGAGCCGGCGCGTGGCCGGGTGGAGCGATGGGGCAGCGATGTTGGATGAGGGCGTGGACACGCGTAGTGGTTTCCATTCGCACGTGGCACGGGCATCTTGCCCGTGTGTCGCGGTATGCCGCGACTTCGTTGGTCCAGAACAAGGCTGCATCTAGTCAGGATAATGTGTCGGAGTACCGACACCACGGGCTGGAAGTCCGTGCCACGAACTCCTGGTGATGGGCGCGTCATTCTCCATTGTCCATCTCCCGCTCGCGCTTGAGCTTCTCGTAAATCTCCTGCCTCATCACCGGGAGATGCTTCGGGCAGTGTACGCCGAAGCGCACCTCCTCCAGGTCCGGATAAACCTCCAGCAGCGTGACGGTGACATTCGGGCCGACCACGAACGACTGGCCTTTCTTCAGCTCGTGAACCGTGTGAAACCGCTCGCCGTCGTCCGGCCCGCCGATAATCCGGCCTTCGGCGACGACCCGTGCCCCGGCCGCATCCACGTCGGTCGCCCGGACCAGCACATCCCGGCCGATCATCATCACACGGTCAATCTGGCGGTTGAGGAAAAGCATGGCGTCACGTCATCGAAACCGGCGGCCGCTTGTTGTGCGGGTCCCATCTTGTATCGAATTGGTGCGGCACGCTCAACAGGTCCAACAGTTTACCGGCCACGAAATCGACAATTTCGCCGACCGTGGTCGGGTTGAGGTAGAACCCGGGGTTGGCCGGGGCGACGATCGCGCCGGCGCGGGCCAGTGTGACATAATTCTCCAGATCGATCGGCGACGGCGGCATTTCGCGATGGCAGAGCACGAGCCGCCGGCGTTCCTTCAGCGTCACGGCCGCGGCCCGGGCGATGAGGTTGGCGCCCAGCCCGTGGGCCACTTCGCCCAGCGTGTTGCTGGAGCAGGGGACGATGGCCATGCCGTCGTGGCGGAAGGAGCCGCTGGCCAGTTCGCAGCCGACGTCGTTGTGGTTGTAGAGGCGGATGCGGTGATTGCCGGTGCCGGCCAGCGCCGCCAGATCGAGCGTCTCCATGCCCAGTTCATCGTGCAACAGCCGCCGGCCATAGGGCGAGACGACCAGGTGTACGTTCACGCCGGCCGCGACCAGCCCCTGGATGAAGCGCTGGGCGTAGAGAGCGCCGGAGGCGCCGGTGATGGCAACGACGATGTCCATGGAGGTATCATAGCCGGATCTTCGTTCGGAGTTCACGCTTTAGCGTGTCCGATTCGTTCCGGTGCATCAGACACGCTGAAGCGTGAACTCCGAACGTGCCACTGGAATCGCACGGTTTCGTTGTTACCATCCCCGATCTTCAATCTCACGGACCTACAGGAGACGCAATGGGATTCGCCAGCGGATCGGTTTCTTTCAGAAGATTCAACGTTGTCGGCAAGCATCCGAAGGACATCGACGACAAGGTGCTCGATAAGCTCGAGGCGTACGTGTTGCAGGCCGGCGAATACGGTGTGCCCGAGGAGGTCGAATACGGCTGGTCGGGCGGCCGGCACATCTTCGATCAGAAGTTCACCTTCGAGCGGAACGTCTTCGCCGAGGCGATCCACTTCGCCCTGCGCATCGACACCAACCGCGTGCCCGGCGAGATCAAGAAGGCGTACCAGCTCATGGAGGAGGACGCGACGGCCGCGGGCAACCCGTCCGGCTTCATCAGCAAGAAGCAGAAGCGCGATGTGAAGGAGACGGTCAAGGCCAAGCTCGACGAGGACCTCAAGACCGGCAAATTCCGGCGCAGCAAACTGATTCCCGTGTTGTGGGATTTTCCCAACAAGACGATCTACACGCCGATTTCCGGCGGCTCGACCGAGAAGCTGCTGGAACTTTTCGAGCGGACGTTCGAGCTGGAACTCGAGCCCGTCTCGGCCGGCACGCTGGCATTGGAGTATTGCGAAGGCGCCGGCAAGCGGCGCGAGTACGAGGATACCAAGCCGACGCGGTTCGTGCTGGGTCCCGAGGGCGAGAGCCAGTGGCCGGAGTATCCGTGGGTGGCCAAAGGCCCGCAGCCCAAGGACTTCTTCGGCGATGAGTTCCTGCTCTGGCTGTGGCACGAAGTCGAGACCAGGCGCGGCACGATCAAGACCGAGTCCGGCGAGGTCTCGCTCGTCATCGACAAGTCGCTCGAGCTCGAATGCGCCTATGGCATCAGCGGCAAAGACGGCCTGCGTGGCGACGGCCCGACGCACATGCCCGAGGCCCTGGACGCCCTGCGCTGCGGCAAGGTGCCGCGTAAGATGAACGTGCTCCTGGAAACCGGCGGCATCACCTTCGACCTCGCTTTCGCCGGCGAGAGTTTTACCGTCGGCAGCGCCAAGTTCCCCGATGTGGAGGAGGCCGACGACGACCGCACGCTGTTCGAGGAACGCATCGCCATGCTGCGCAATCTCAGCGAGGCCATCGACGGCATCTTCGACGCGTTCCTCAAGCACCGCGTCGGCGCCGGCTGGGAAGGCCAGACGATGGCGTTGCGGAAGTGGATCATGCAGGTCGTGGCCAAGCACGCGGCGGCGTGATGTGGAGCCGACGCCTCCGGCGGGCTGACTTTGGTGGCACGGGCTTCCAGCCCGTGGTGTCGGTACCCCGACACATCCTCGTTGCCCGGAAAGCTGGGCACGCCAAAGGCCGACGAGGGCCTCGGCCCCACTTTGTCCTCCGCATGCGTCTGATACAATCAAGTCCGGCTTCCGTGTCTGACCGAGGAACTTATGGCAACAACCTATGCAACCCTGCGGATGAACGGTGTCGAATACGTGCTGGTGCCCAAAGCCGAATTTCGACGGCTGACCCAGGATGACCGGCGCGACACTCGCAAGGCGGCCCAGGCGGCGGCACAACACCGCGCCGCGAAACTGCCCACCATTTCGCACGAGGAACTCAAGCGATCGTTGGGGCTGTGAACATGGCCTATCGCATCGAATACTCGAAGGCGGCCGAGCGTTTCATCCGCAGGCTTGACCGCGAAATGCAACTGCGTGTCCTGTCGCGCCTCGAGGCCATTGCCCGCGCGCCGCGTGCGATGGGTGCGATCAAGCTCTCCGCCGCCGATGCCTTTCACGCCCGCGCCGTCGACTATCGCGCCATCTACTCGGTGCTGGAGGACACAAAGGTGGTGCTGGTGGCGGAGATCGCACATCCGCGAGAGCATCGCGTGGGCGTGTGACCGAGGCCGGTCACACGTTGCAAACGCCGCGTCAGCACCGGCCGGACGGCCGGACAATGCCGTTGCGGAAGCGGATCATGGCTTGAGCAACCGAATGAAGCGTTCCTGCTCAAAGTGATGATCCGTCGTGAGCGCTTCAACGATGCCCTGCTCTTCCATGCACAAGAAGCTCACCGCATCGCAAAGCGAGTAGCCCTTGTCCGGTCGGTCCTCCAATCTCGCGATGGCGGCACGGTGCAGAGTCATGTCAACCCAAACCACCGTCACTCGCGGATGTCGTTCCAGGGCCTTGATAAACGCGGTCGCCATGCCGTGAGGGAGCCCACGGACGTTGGCCAATGCCACCATTTCCGCAAGGACGTAATTGTGGGTGAACATATGATGGGCCTCGCGACAGAGAGCAACGGCCGTGGCGTGTCGCGCCTCGTCTTCATCGAGCAGGCAGAATAGCCCCGAAGTATCCAGAAACATCCCCGTGTCTCCATCAATCAACCGCGTCCGTATTCCCTCGCCAGGTCGGCATCGATTCTGTCGCTGCCCGCACTATGCGGGTTCCCGCTGCGAAGGCTCCCGAAACAGCGCTCGAACATCGCCACCCGAGACGCCTGCTCCGCGGGTGCGATCGCACGCGTTGGCGTTCGGTGGCATGCCATGTAGTCGGCCACCAGCTCATTGAATGGCCGACCCTCTTCCACGGCGCGGTCTTCCAGAACCCGCACGATTTCTTCGGGTAGCTCGCAGGTAATCGTCAGTTTTCGTGTCATGCTCGTCTATTGTACGCCAAGAGCTGTCCAACGACAAAGCAATTCTGGGTTCTCGGCCACCGTGCCACCATCTCCACTGCACCGCACACGGTGCTTTCCCGCTGCCCGCCTTTCTATGCTTCGCTCAGTGCGAGTTCGCCGGTGAAGTCTTGCGGCGGGGTCGCCAGATGGCGCTCGCATTCAGTCGCGTACAGGCTGGCCAGTCGGGTTTTGCCCAACTGGTCGGCGATGGAATGGGCCAGTTTGAGCGCCCTGGCGAAGTCGGCGTGGATGAAGGCGTTGACCACATCGGCCGTCATCTCCGCCAATCGCTTCTGCTGGTCGGTGGCACTCTCCATGAGGGCCAGGGCTTCGGTCATCATGACGCCGGTGCTGCCGACGATCTTGAGGATGCCGACCGGGCGATAGAGGAAGCTGTCACCGGCGAGTTCGCGGGCGCGATCATTGAGCAGGATGCCGGTGTCGACATAGCGGTTGGCCGATTCCAGTCTGGATGCCAGATTCACGTTGTCGCCGAGGGCGGTGTAGTCGGCGACGGAGTCGTCGGCCGGACCCACCTTGCCGACGACGACTTCGCCGGTGACGATGCCGCATCGCAGTTTGAGGGCAGGCAGGGCGCCATCGGACGGTGGCGGGGCGAAGCCGGCGATTGCGGCCTGCATCTCCAGAGCCGAGGCGACGGCGTCACGCGCGTGATGCGGGTTGTGTCGCGGGGCGTTGAAGAAGTACATCATCCGGTCGCCGAGCAACCTGTTAAGATGGCCGCCGTGTCGGCGCACGATGGGAACCAAGAGGCTCATGGGCTCCTTGAGGACGACCGCCTTTCTCTTCGGGTTTCCCGACATGGAAACGAAGCCCGCGAGGTCGGTGAACACAACCGTCACTTCTTTCAATTGAGGCCGAAGTGCCGACGGGCCGCGTCCCAATATGAGGTCAATTGCGCGACGTATCTGCAGTTGCATCGAAGTGGTCCTCCGGTGGGCAGTATTCGCGAAACACGCAAAGTCGGCCGTCGTGGGCAGATCCTTCACGAGTACGTTCAGGATGACGGCGTGTGATCGCCCTGCCTACTGTACCACAAACGGCGCCTTCTCGCTCGCCGGATCGGCCGTCAGCTTCCAGGTCCGGCTTCCGCGCGTGATCGTCGTTTCGCAGCGGGTCGCGCTGTGTTTCGCCAAACCAACCTTCACGTCGGCGCCGTCGAGCGCCAGGCACCAGACTACGGCCAGTTCCCTGTCCTGTTTGCGGACGATTGCGGTGGGGACGCGGTCCTTCGTGCTGCCGCCGACACCCGTGGCGGTGATCAACTCGGCCGGGCGGTCGGCCAGGATGGTCAGGCGGGGGATGAAACTCTTGTTGACGGAGATCGTCATCGGCACCGGGCCGCTCAGCGGCGACACCGTGGCGTCGGCCAGTTGGTCGTAGCCGGGTTTCTTGGGTGACGTCCACGGCGTGCCGGCCGGGCGGGTGAGCCAGGTGCCGCGCTCGTGCCAGGCGATGTCCAGCATATGCGGCTTGTCCGCGGTGACCTGATCGACAATGACCAGGAGGTTCTCGTCGATGAGCACGGCCGAGCGGATGGCACGCACGCCGTCGGCGATCGGGCCGGCTTCCATCATCGCGTAGTCGACGCCGCCGGCCGAGCCAAACGCGAGACACTTGCCGGTGGCGGGTTTCTGGTCCTTTTCGTCGACGACCAGCGTGTTGTGGGCGATGCTGGTGCGATACCAGCCGTAGTGAAGCTTGGAGCCGTAGGAAGTAATGCCGGGGTCGATGACCAGGTTCTCGCCGCGGGCGACGAGGTGGAAGCCGAGTTTGTCGGGGTGGCCGTGGCCGCCGCCGTGCGGACCGTAGCGGAGGGCGATCCAGGTGGCGTCGGGGCTGGTGCCGCGGCAGAGGATGGCCTGGCCGGCGGAGGTGAAGTTGGCGCTCCTGGGCGCAGGATTGGCGACGGCAGGCGCGGGCACTGGGCCGTAGAGCAGGGAGTTCAGCCCGCCCGTGCCGCGGGCGGCCAGGGGGAGCAGCGCGGGGTCTTTGAAGAACTCGTAGGCGCCGCGATAGAGATTGGCCGAGCCGTTGGGGCTGGCTTCGGTGGAATCGCTGAACGGCGGCAGCGTGCCGCGCGGGTCGGCCATGAGGATGGGAGCGAGGAACATTTTGTGGTAGCGGTCGATGTCCACATCACGCTGAGTGTTGCGGATGGCCAGGGCCAGCGGATAAATGGCGTTCATGGTGTAGAAGTGGTAGCCCCAGGCGCCTTCTTCCCAGGCGCCGTCGTCGATGATTCCCTTGGCCAGTTGGGCCCGCAGGCCGCGGGCCGGGTCGTCGATGGCCGCCTCGATCAGCTTGTCGTCGCCGAGCAGAATGCCGGCCAGGCCAACGCCGCTGTTCTTCCAGCACTGGATGTTGTGGATCCCCATCTTGTGCGGCAGGATGACATCACGCGCGGCCGGCAGGAACAGGTGGTTGGCCAGCGTCTTGCGGTCGGCTTCGAACAGGGTGGTCCAGATCAGGTCGGCGGCCTGGGCGGTGGGGATGAGCCAGACGGATTCGTCGAGCGTCTGGCAGCCGACGCGGCCGCCGCCGATCTTGTTGAGTTCATTGCGGATGTTGTGCAGGGGATAGGACTCGTACTTCGCGGCGTAGGCCAGCAGGATTCCGGCCGCATGCTTCGCGTATCTGGCATCGCCGGTGATCTGGAACAGCAATCCGGCGTCGCGGGCCTCGCTCACGAGTCCGGTATGCACCGCGGCCAGGCAGCAGCCGTCGAAATCGGTTTGCGGTTTGGACGGATCGCCCTTGAGCGTTTCTCCGCCGACGGGGCAGATGTGTTCCCATTGCCACGGCCCGATCTTCCTGCCGGTCTTGAGGCGATTGCCGTGTTCCGGGCAGACGTACCAGTGGTGCCAGTTATCCCCGCGCGGGGGCAGTTCGATCGTCTTGCCGAGCGAGGCGTCGATGCGCTTCTGAATGGCATCGAGTGTTGCCATGGCTTCCGTGTCGTTGGGGAGGCGTTGTTTGATGGCCGTCACCTGCGAGGCGGTGATAAGGAGGCAGGGATGCGGATCGGCGGCGAGGGCAGGGAGGGCGAGCAGCATCACGGCGACGGCCGCGAGGCAGGCCGAGCGGAGTGGGAGGGGAGCAATAGTCATAACGGTCCATACGAAGGGGTTAGGCGGGTGTTGAGCGCAGCAGATGCGCCTCTCCGTCGGATTCAAGGTCGCCCCGGCATATCTGTTGGCCACCGTGCCACCGTGACGCCCGTGTCGGACCCGAAGCGAGGGATCGAGTTGCGGATACGCTCAGATGGGACGGTCCGGGAGGGTCGACGACGAAGAGCAGGCCAATGCCGGCCACCGTGCGAGGCAGTGACCGACGCACTCGCGGCGAGCAGGAGTTTCGTTTAGTATGTGGCATCATCGGAAGGTGCAGCAATGGCAGCTATGGTCCAGCCTGAACCGTTTCCCACCGTTCATAAGCTCGCTCGGGAAGTCGGAGCGACCTGGCCGGGTTATGAACTTGCCGTTAAGCGAACCGTGGCGGCAGAGCAGCGGCTCCACGAGGTGTTGCTCTCCGCTGATGTCCGCGGCCGGCCGCTCGGCGCGGATGCAAGTCTGGTTCTGTTTGGCTCTTTTGCCCGCCGCGAGATGTTGGACGGAAGCGACTATGACTGGGCCTTGCTGTTAGACGGCGTTGTTGACAACGACCACGCAGTGCTGGGGAGACGGATTGAGGCTGCGCTCGTGCGCGGAAAGCTGAAATCTCCAGGCAGCAGTGGGACATTTGGCAATCTCGTGTTCTCCCATGATCTGGTGCATCGCATCGGCGGTGGCGCTGACTCGAATGCCAACCTCACCCGGCGAATGTTGATGTTGTTGGAATCGCGGCCGTTCAGCCTTTCGCCTGCAGATTCTGCCGACCCGGTCTGGGAGAATGTCTTGGGTAATATTCTGCAGCGATACTTTGAGGAGGACGTCCATTTCGCGCCCTCCGGCAGGCGCACCGTGCCGCGTTTTCTGTTGAATGACCTGACGCGGTATTGGCGGACCGTTGCCGTGGATTATGCTGCCAAGCACCGGGAGCAGGGTGGCAAGAAGTGGGCAGTGCGGAATGCCAAGTTGCGCTTCAGCAGGAAGCTGCTCTTTGCCAGCGGGTTGGCTTTCTGTCTGAGTTGCCAACTCGATCCGCCGGCTGCAAATCATGAGAATCTCTTCGGCATGCCCCCGCATCCGAGCGCCGATCCGTTTATCGCGCGGGCCAAGGCATTCGCACGCACTCCGCCGCTGGAGTATCTGGCTGCTTTTGTCGACGCATTCGTGCTCGCGTCCCCGAAGAGAGCAATGGTCGTGAATCGGATTTTCGGGAGTTACGACTGGTGGCTTGGGACCATGGGCGACGAGAGCACCAGGACCGGCCTTGAAGCGCTCGATCACGGGAATGCAGGCGCAGACGCTGTGTTTCAGGAAATACGAACCAAGGGAACTGAGTTTGCCAGGGGGCTGGAATTGCTGTTTTTCAACCGCAATCGCGACGACGAGCAAGATACGGTCGCCCGTCTCGCCCTTCAATACATTGGATTCTAAAATGGCGAGCGAACGATACGGATTTTCGACCGGCGCTCTCGAAAAGGGCAATTACCGCAAGGCCATCCGATGGATGCAGCAGCATCATGCACGTGCGATGGAGCTATCGGCGCTTCGGTACGACGAACTGGAGCCGCTGATCGACGACCTGGATAGCCTGCCGGTTCGCGATTTTGCCTACGTATCATTCCATGCACCCAGCTCGTTTCCGAGGGAGAGCGAAAATCGCGTTGTATCCCTGCTGGACAGAGTGTTTCGTCGCGGCTGGAATATCGTGGTGCATCCCGATGTGATTTACACGCCCCCACTATGGCGGCCCTTCGGCAGACAACTCCTGGTTGAGAACATGGACCGTCGCAAGACAATGGGGCGAACCGTCGCGGAACTCAGCACCCTGTTGAACGAGTTGCCCCAGGCCAGACTGTGCCTGGATGTGGCCCATGCCCGGCAGTTGGACACCACGCTCACATTGTTGTGGAGCCTCACCACGGCGTTTGGCCCGCGAATTGCCGAAGTCCATATCAGCGAACTGGATT
>JBIOJL010000228.1:0-10126 GCA_044450885.1 Tepidisphaerales bacterium | reverse complement strand
TGTACCCCCGGGCTGAATCCCCGGAACGCATCGCCCGCCGAAGACCGCCTGTGTGTACCCGGGCGGCACTTGCGGTTTTCCGCAAACCGCGCGGGCGCAACCGTGATAGAATCGAACAAGCGGACACCAGGCCGCTCACACATGCTCCGGCAGATGTACATCCTCGCGATCGTGTTGCTCCCGGCGGGCGTGCTGGCGGCCGAGAAGGAGCCGGATCTGCGCACGCGCCAGGCCGCCCTCCGGCGCGTGATCGAGCAGCAGTGGAAGCGCTACCGCGAACATCCGACGCCGCTGACCATGCCGCAGGTTATCCGGCTGCGCTGCGAGAACGGAGCGTGGGTGCTGTCGTCGGATCTGCCGGCGGCGATCAAGGGGGGCAACACGCGCGTCACCATTGAGGGCCTGACCGGCTTGACATCCATCGGGGTGACGCGGTCGTGGCGGATACTGGGCAGCCGCGGGGTAGATTCACTGAACCTGGTCAACGAGAATTTCTCCGACCCGCGGGCACTGCAGGTCACCAGCAGCATCAACTGGCAGTCGGGCGCCTTCTCGATCAGCCGCCAGACCCGAACCGACGAGGGCTGGGAGAACATCTCGCTCGGCAACGATGAGAACAATGACGACGTCACGGTCTTCCAGGCTCCGCCCGGCGGGGTCACCTTCCACGTGCAGAGCTTCGACAAGGCCGACCGTCCGAAGTTCGACATCACCCTGTCGGGGCCGGACCTGGCGACGCTGGCGTGGCGGCATCGGCGGGAGACGGCGGTACACCTGCGGCCGTTTCTGGCGGAGATGCGGCTCGAGTCGATGTTCGCGCCCGACCCGCTGGTCGCCTGGCAGGTGTTCGCAGCGCGGCTCAAGACCGACCCGGCCGTCCTGCAGAAGATCAAGGACATCCTGCCTGCGCTTGATGACGACGACTCGTACAAGCGTGCCGATGCCGTGGCCGAGATCCGCAAGCTGGGCATCGCCGGCGGGATCGCGATCGCGAACATGGATCGTACGCGGCTGAGCGTGCAGCAGTCGGTGCTGCTGGACTCGGCGATGACGCCGCTGCGGCCGGTGCGTGCGGAGAGCCCGGCCGAATGCCGCGCGGATGCCGGCTGGCTGCTGGACTGCCTGTACGTCGAGGACAGGATGATCCGCCAGGCCGCGCTGGACTGCCTGCGTGAGTTGCGGAAGGGGGAGATCGTTTTCGACATGGAGGCCGACCCGGCCAGGCGCATCGCCGCGGTCGATTTGCTGCGGGCGAAGCTGTTCCCCGCGACCCGCCCGGCGACGCGGCCGGCGAGCCGGTAGTCCAACGCGGCTCAAATCCCGCGGCGGTGGAACGTGTTGGGGTGGCATCGGCAAGTCCCGTTGGCGTTGGGGTCGGTGGGAAGCGAGGCCGCCGGTGCGGGTGAATTCGGCGCGGCGGCGGGCGTGACCATATTTCTGGGAGGGCCGCAGTCCCCTGCGGCCGCTTCGCGGCGCGACCATTCCGGCCGTGCAGAAGCACGGCCCTCCCGAATCTGTGGGCACGCCCGGTGAGTTCGGCGCGGCGGCCCGGAATCAGAATTTTCTTCACGCCCCATTGACAAACAATTCCTGCTGGATATCTTTTCCCCTCCCACCGTGCAGGTGGGCCGAGATGGTATTGGCGTCGAAGCAACGGCGTTTGCGGACGGAAACGAGCAGTTATGACGGGTGATCGCATCAGGATTCGGATGGAAGCCTACGACCATCGGGCATTGGACCTGTCGGCGAAGGAAATCGTCGAGCATGCCAAGCGGACCAACGCCCGCGTCTGCGGGCCGATTCCCCTCCCCACCCGCATCGAACGTTACACGGTCCTCCGCAGCCCGCACATCGACAAGAAGTCCCGCGAACAGTTTGAGATGCGCACGCACAAGCGCGTCATTGATATTTTCGAGCCCACCGCCCGCACCATCGAGGCGCTCAACCGCCTGGTCGTTCCGGCCGGTGTGTTCGTGAAGATCAAGGCCTGAATCCATTGTGTATACATGCCCCTGCTTGAAGGGGCATTTTTGTTGTTCGGAGCGCGGGGTTCATCCAAGAACCCTTTACCCCTGAGAAAGGGGCGCGACCTCCGGGAATTGCATTGTCCTCTTTAAGGACCGGCATGAGACGCCCCCGGGGATTGTCTCCTCTGCCTGGAAAAGGAAATGACACCAGCGCTGATCGGCAAAAAAATCGGGATGACGCGCATCTTCGACGCGAAGGGCGCGATCGTTCCCGTCACCGTCGTTCAGGCCGGCCCTTGCGTGGTCACGCAGGTGAAGACGGCCGACGGCCGGGACGGCTACGACGCGGTCCAGATCGCCTTCGAGGAGATCAAGCCCAAGCACCAGTCGATGGCGCTCATGGGCCACGCCGCCAAGGCGGGCACGACCCCCAAGCGGTACTTCCATGAAGTGCGGCTGGCGGCCAAATCCGCGATGCAGCCCGGCGCCCAGATCGACGTGGACATCTTCAAGGACGTGCCGTTTGTCGACGTCACCGGCACCAGCAAGGGCAAGGGCTTTGCCGGCGTCATGAAGCGCTACCACTTCGGCGGCCAGTGTTCTTCGCACGGCACCGAACGTAAGCACCGTTCCCGTGGTTCCATATCGGCCAACGCCAGTTGGCGCGGCCAGTGCGGCAAGCCCGCCAAGGGCCTGCGCATGGCCGGCCACATGGGCAACGCCCGGGTGACGAGCCTCAACCATGCCCTGGTGGGCACGGACAAGGACAAGAACCTGCTGCTCATCAAGGGTGCGCTGCCGGGCGCGAACGGGGCCGTCCTGTTCATCCGCAAGAGCATCACCGCACGCATCAAGCCCGTGGTTGTCGAGACTCCGGAAGATGCGAAGGGCGCCAAGGGCAAACCGGCCAAGCCGGCCAAGAAGTGATCAAGGACAAGAAGCCATGATCGAAATACCAATCTATAACCAGGCCGGACAGGAAATCGAGAAGTTTCAGTTCGATGAAACCAAGCTCGGCGGCGAGGTGAATCTGGCCATCCTCAAGCAGGCCCTGGTCATGTACCACACCAACCAGCGTCAGGGCACGGTCCGTACGCTGGCCCGCGGCGAGGTCTCCGGTTCGACCCGCAAGATCTATCGCCAGAAGGGGACCGGCAACGCCCGCATGGGCACCATCCGCCAGCCCGTTCGCGTCGGCGGCGGCCATGCCAAGCAGAAGCGTCCCAAGGACTGGCGCCTGGCAATGCCCAAGAAGATGCGCCTGGTCGCCAAGAAGAGCGCCATCCTGGCGAAGATCCAGAAGAACGATCTCCGCGTCGTGGATGACATCAGGCTCGAACAGCCCAAGACCAAGCTGGTCGCCCAGATGTTCAAGGCCCTGGGCATCGATCGCAGTTGCCTGCTGGCGTTGCCGGCCAGCGACAAGCTTCTGGAACGGAGTGCCCGGAACATCCAGAAGGCCCAGTTGACCACCGTTGCCCAGCTCAATGCCTGGGACATCCTGCGGAAGAAGACCCTGCTGACGACCAAGGCCGGTTTGCAGCAGATGATTGCCTGAAGAGGATACATCCATGGAAGCGACGAACGTCATCATCCGGCCGCTGGTCACTGAGAAGACCACGCGTCAGCAGCACGCGCAGAACACGTACTCTTTCGAGGTACACCCTGATGCCGCGAAGAAGGACATCAAGGACGCGGTTGAGAAGCTGTACTCGGTGAAGGTCGCCGATGTGCGAACGCTGGTGCGCAAGGGCAAGCCCCGCCGCACGCGTTATCGCCTCGTGCATACGAAGATCTGGAAGCGGGCGATCGTCAAGCTCCAGGGAGAGTCGCGGATCGACCTGTTCTAAGCCAACCAGCGCGGAAGCGAGCAAGCCATGCCGATCAAGTCATACAAGCCAACATCCGCGGGCCGGCGAGCCGGTACCGTGATCGACTACAAGGCGGAACTGACCCGGTTCACGCCGGAGAAGTCGTTGCTGAGGCCGCAGGTTCGCGCCAACGGCCGCAACAACCAGGGGATCATCTGCACCAAGCACAAGGGCGGCGGCAACAAGCGGATGTACCGTTTGATCGACTTCCGTCGCCGCAAGGACGGGGTGCTCGCGACGGTCGAGTCGATCGAATACGATCCGAACCGTTCCTGCTTCATAGCCCTGCTCAAGTACACCGACGGTGAGAAGGCGTACATCCTCGCCCCCAAGGGAATCAAGGTCGGCCAGACGGTGCAGAGCGGCATCGACGCTCCGCCCGAAGTCGGCAACTGCCTGCCGCTGGCGAACATCCCGGCCGGCCTGGAAATCCATAACATCGAAATGAATCCCGGCCAGGGCGGCAAACTGGTGCGCTCGGCCGGCGGTGTCGCCCGCCTGGGCGCCAAGGAAGGCGAGTGGTCGGTGGTGATCCTGCCATCCGGCGAGATGCGCCGCGTGCGCTCGGCCTGCCGGGCGACGATCGGGCAGCTCGGCAACATCGACTGGATCAACGTCAGCATCGGCAAGGCCGGCCGGCAGCGCCACCGCGGCAACCGGCCGCACACGCGGGCCAAGGCCATGAACCCGACGGATCATCCGCTGGGTGGTGGTGAAGGGCGGTCCAACGGCGGCCGGCATCCGGTCAGCCGCACGGGCGTGCCCGCCAAGGGCGGGATTACCCGCAGTCCGCGGAAGAACAGCGAGAAACTGATCCTGCGCCGCCGCAAGTTCGGCAAGCACCAGCAGCGTCCGCAGACGGTCAATATGTAAGGTGGGCATCGCCCGCCTCGGCGTACGAGGACAAAGGGGGGTGGGCATTGCCCACCCTACAGAAACTATGAGCAGAAGCGCCAAAAAAGGTCCTTATGTCGACGAGAAGCTCTATCAGCGGGTTGCCCGGCTGAACGAGACCCGCAGGAAAGAGCGCCTCAAGACGTGGAGACGGGCCTGCACGATCATTCCCGAGTTCGTGGGACACACCTTCGAGGTCCACAACGGCAACAAGTTCCTGCCGGTGTTCGTGACCGAAGACATGGTCGGGCACAAGCTCGGCGAGTTCTCGCCCACGCGGATTTTCCGCGGCCACAGCGGCCGCAAGACGGATGCGGCGACCGGCCAGCCGGCGGCGGAGGCGAAGAAGTAACCAGAGCCGGTCCGGTCTCACGGGCCGGCCGACGACGATAGAGGAGCCAGCATGGCTTTGTTTATGGCAAAACATCGGTTCGCCCGCATCGCCCCGCGCAAGGCGCGGCTGGTGATGGACACGATCCGCGGGCGGAAAGTCAACGACGCGCTGGCGATTCTTAGGTTCTCCAAGAAGCGCGCGGCGGTCATGATCGACAAGGTGGTCCGTTCCGCCATCGCCAACGCGACCGAGAAGGAAGCGGAGGCCGATGACCTGTATGTCAAGGCCTGCTGGGTCGATCCGGGACCGATCATCAAACGGTTCCAGCCCAAGGATCGCGGCAAGGCGTATGCGATTCAGAAGAAGACCAGCCACCTGGTGGTTGAACTGGAAGATCGGGCATAACCGGCAGACGATTTACGAAGGTAACTTCACATGGGTCAGAAAGTAAATCCACTCGGTTTTCGAATCGGCATCACGGAGGACTGGAAGTCCCGGTGGTACGCTCCGAAGGCGGCGTTCGGCGAATTCCTCGGCGAGGACTTCGCGATTCGCAAGTACGTCGACGAAAAGCTCAACCGCAAGCCGCCTTTCGCGGCGGTGGCCGATGTGCTGATCGAGCGGACTCGTGAGGAAGTGAAGATCACGCTGCGGACGGCCCGCCCCGGCCTGGTGATCGGCCCCAAGGGCGCCGAGGTCGACAAGCTCCGCGAGGAGCTCGAGGACCTCATCAAGCGCAAGGTCGGTCCGGTCAACGTGATCGAGATCAAGAACCCGGACCTCAACGCCCAACTCGTGGCCGAGGCGATCAGCGAGCAGCTCAAGAAGCGCGCCGCCTTCCGCCGCGTGCTCAAGCAGCGCACCGACGCGACCATGCAGGCCGGCGCCAAGGGCATCCGCATCAGCGTTTCCGGCCGCCTCGGCGGCGCGGAAATCGCCCGCTGCGAAAAGACGGTGGTGGGTTCGGTTCCGCTGACCACGCTGCAGGCGAACGTGGACTATGGCTACGCCATCGCCTTCACCACCTACGGCGCCATCGGGATCAAGTGCTGGATCTATCGCGGAATGTATGGCGACGAGAGCATGGTGGCCGACACGGACGTGCGTCCGGGCGGACCCCCGCGCCGCGGCCGGCGGTAAAGGAAGCAGGCAACTGGTAACTGGCAACTGCCAACCAATGAACGGACAGGTGTCTCATGGCAATGATGCCCAAACGGGTGAAGTTCCGCACCAGCCAGCGCGGCAAGATGAAAGGCAACGCCCAGCGCGGCAATTTTGTCGCCTTCGGCGAGTACGGCCTGCAGAGCCTGGAATGCGGCTGGATCGCGGCGAAGCAGATCGAGGCCGGCCGCGTGGCGGTGAGCCATTTCATCCACCGCGAAGGCCGGGTGTTCATCCGCATCTTCCCCAACAAGCCCATTTCTTCCAAGCCCCTGGAAGTTCGCATGGGCTCGGGCAAGGGCGAGCCGGAATACTGGTGCGCGGTCGTCAAGCCCGGGACCATCCTGATGGAAATCGCGGGCGTGGACGAGCCGACGGCGAAACGGGCGATGGCCCGCGTTGCCCACAAAATGCCGGTGAAGTGCCGCTTCGTGGCGCGCCGGCACAAGGTTGCATAGAGACCACGGTCGATTGAGGAACGGACGGCGAACATGAAGGCCAAGGAATACCGGGACAAGGAAACGGACGCGATCACCCTGGAACTCGCGGACCAGAAGAAGAAACTGTTCGAGTTGCGCAACCAGGCGGTCACGGAAAAGCTGGAGAACCCCGGCCTGCTCCGCAAGACCCGCCGGGAAATTGCCAGGATCCGCACGATTCTCCACCAGCGCGAACTGGCGGCGAAGCCGGTTGCCGCGAAGTAAACCCAAGCAAGACGGCGGCGCCGCAAGCCGCCTGGAGCAGACATGGCAGAGACGACTACTGCGACAAAGGAACGATCGGTGCCACGGACGGTGGTCGGCGTGGTTGCGTCCGACAAGGGCCACAAGACCATCAAGGTCGTGGTGGCGTTCCAGACGCGACACGCGAAGTACGGCAAGTATCTCAAGCGCCGGACGACCCTCCAGGCGCACGATGAGAACAACGAGGCCCGCGAGGGCGATCGCGTCGAGATCGCCGAATGCCGGCCGCTGAGCAAGACCAAGCACCACCGCCTCGTGCGCATCGTGGAGCGCGCTCCGGAACGCGCGGTGCAGGTGTCGGCCGAGGAAGTGATGACCGGAAAGGCCCCCGAAGCCAGGTAAACGGGCTGCGGGCGCCGCAGGGCGCCAGTCTGGAGACGTCATGATTCAGCAACAGACATATGTGGACATCGCCGACAACACCGGCGCCAAGCAGGGCATGTGCATCAAGGTGCTCCGCGGTTCGTCCAGCAAGGGCAAGTACAAGCGGAAGGTCGCCCACGTGGGCGACATCATCATCCTCGCCGTGAAGAAGTCGATCCCGGCCGGGGAAGTGAAGCAGGGCGAGGTGGTCCGCGCGGTGGTCGTCAGGACCCGGCACGTGACCCGGCGTCCGGACGGCAGCTACGTGCGCTTCGACCGCAACGCCTGCGTGCTCATCGACAAGGAAGACAACCCGCGCGGCACGCGCATTTTCGGCGCCGTGGCCCGCGAGCTTCGCGAGAAGAACTTCATGAAGATCGTCTCGCTGGCGAGCGAAGTGGTATGAGAGGGTGGGCACCGCCCACCTGTTTGCTGACGTAGAGTGGTGGGCAGTGCCCACCCTACAGAGAACGAGACTATGGCACGACACATTAAAACCGGCGATACGGTGGTGGTGATTTCGGGGCGCGACAAGGGCCGCACCGGGCGCGTGCTCCGCGTGCTCCCCAAGAACGACCGCGTGGTTGTCGAAGGGATCAACCGCGTGCTCAAGCACGTGCGACCGTCCCAGCGCAACCCGCAGGGCGGCCGCATCCAGAAGGACGCCCCGCTTCACGTGAGCAACGTCATGCCCGTCGATCCCGGCACCGGCAAGGGCACCCGGATCAAGATGGATTTCCGCGAGGGCCAGAAGCATCGCGTGGCCGTCGAGACGGGAACGGACCTGGGCCGCGTGGGCAAGCGGTAATGGCAGGCGGGCCGTGCCCGCCAGTGAGCAAGCACGGTGGGCCCCGCCCACCCTACAAGAGAGCAGACCATGGCCGAGAAGGAAAAAGAAAAAACCGAGAAGTCCGACAAGGCCTCCTCCGACAAGGCCTCCAAGGCGAAGGCGGCGGGTCTTGAGAAAGCCAAGGCCGCCAAGAAGGCCAAGGAAGACGCCGGCGCCGTGGCGACGGCCGAGGACCTGAAGATTCCGGCCCCGCCGGCGCGGCTGTACGAAAAGTACAAGACCGAGATCGTCCCGGCGCTCAAGGAGAAGCTGGGCCTGAAGAACGCGCTCGCCGTGCCCCGGCTGGAGAAGATCGTCATATCGATGGGCCTGGGCAAGGCGGTGACCAGCGGCGAAAAGGGCAAGATGGAGACCGCCGAGAAGGAACTGGCGATCATCGCCGGCCAGAAGCCGGTGCGCTGCAAGGCCAAGAAGAGCGTGGCGAACTTCAAGGTGCGCCAGGGCCAGGAGACCGGCCTGAAGGTCACTCTCCGCGGCACGCGGATGTACGAGTTCCTGGACCGGACGATCACCCTGGCGTTCCCCCGCGTGAAGGACTTCCGCGGCGTGAACCCCAACAGTTTCGACAAGGCCGGCAACTACAACTTCGGATTCACGGAACAGACCGTGTTCCCCGAGGTCAACGTCGCCGAAGTGCAGTTTCAGCAGGGCATGAACATCACGGTCGTGACCACGGCCAGCAACGTCGAGCAGGGACGTGAACTGCTGCGGGCGTTCGGCATGCCGTTCAGCGAGGCCACCAAGCAGGGCAAGTAATTATGGCAACCACAGCCTGGGTAATGAAGCAGAAACGGCGCGCGGCTCTGACGAAGAAATTCGCCGAGGTGCGGCGTCAGCTCAAGAAGGAAAAGAATTACGCGGCGCTGGCCAAGCTGCCGCGCGATTCCAGCCCGACGCGATTGCGAAACCGGTGCCAGTTGACGGGCCGGTCCCGCGGCGTGCTCCGCAAGTTCATGCTGTGCCGCATCAAGCTGCGGGAGCTTGCCCTGGCCGGACAGATTCCCGGGATGCGCAAGGCGAGTTGGTAAGAGAAGAGTGCTGAGTTCTGCGTGCCGAGTCCCGGATTCCGGGATACCGGCGCGAAAGACCGTGATCGGCCGGAGCGGTGTAGTCCGGCAGACCAATAGAGGAAGACGACAAGCGATGAACAACCAAGACCCCATCGCGGACATGCTGACGCGGATCCGGAATGCAAACCGGGTCGGCCGGCGGATGGTGCTGGTCAAGAACAGCAAGATCTGCGCCGGTATCTCCCGGGTGCTCAAGGACGAAGGTTACATCGAGGAATTCGATGTGATCGAGGATCCCACCCGGCAGGGACAGATCCGCATCAAGCTCAAGTACGCCAGCAACGGCGAACGGATCATCCACGAGCTGAACCGCGAGTCCAAGCCGGGCCGCCGCGTTTACAACAAGGTGCAGGAACTGCCCAAGGTCCAGAATGGAATGGGCATCGCCGTCGTCAGCACCAGCAAAGGCGTGATGAGCGATCGCAAGGCCCGCGAAGAGAACGTCGGCGGCGAATTGCTCTGCACGGTATGCTAGTCGTCACCTGCTCCTGGTTGCCTGTCCGTCGCGATCTTCGCGCCTTCGGCAGGAAACCGTGACGGGTGACAGAGGACCGAATCATGAGTCGAATTGGAAAACAACCCGTACCCGTCGTCGCCGGCGTGAAACTCGTCCTGTCGGGCCAGCGCGTGGCGATGGAAGGCCCCAAGGGCAAACTTGAATTGAACGTCCATAAGGACATCACCGTCAAACTCGACGAGGCCAAGAAGGCACTCGTCGTGACCCGCAAGGACGACGAGCGCCAGAGCAAGGCCCTGCACGGGCTCACCCGGGCGCTGCTCAACAACATGGTGATCGGCGTGACTGCGGGCTACGCCAAGTCCCTGGAAATCCAGGGCGTCGGCTACAAGGCTGAAATCAAGGGCAAGGACCTG
>JBIOJL010000227.1:0-10126 GCA_044450885.1 Tepidisphaerales bacterium | reverse complement strand
GGGCGCTCGCGGCCGCGGGGGGGCGGGGGCGGGGGGTTGGGGGGGGGGCGGGTGGTTTCCGCCCACCCGGCTGTGTGGGGGGGGGGCCTGCCCCCCCCCCCGCCGCTCGGGACGGACACGGACCGCTCGGCGTGCGGTCCCCACCTCAGTTGCCAGAACGGGTGCGACCATTATTCCGGGAGGGCCGCAGTCCGCTGCGGCCGCTCCGCGGGGCGACCACTCCCGGCCGTGCAGAAGCACGGCCCTTCCGGATTTGTGGGCACACCCGTTGCCAGAACCCAATGGCACGCCGGTGTTGACCGGCGCAGATTGGCGGTACAATGCCGTGCTGTCCGGAAACCTTCAACCCACGCCTTCGCGGCAAGGAGTTCACGATGAACCAGTCCGATAACCTGACTCGTCTCAGCCGGCGCGGCCTGCTTGCGGCCGCCGGGATCACCGCCGCCACCGCCCTGGGCGGCGGCGCCTTCGCGGCCGACGTGCCCGCCGGCCTCGCCATGCCGGTGGTCAAGAACGGGCGTATCAACCAGTCCGTCTGCCTCTGGTGCTACAGCGGCGTCAAACTCGACGAGATGGCCGCGATCGCCAAAAAGATGGGGCTCAAGTCCATCGACTTGCAGGAGCCCAAGGCTTTCCCGCTGCTGAAGGAAAACGGCCTGGTCTGCGCCATGACCTCCGGCTGCTGGGGCGGCATCGGCAAGGGGTTCAACCGCCGCGAGCAGCACGACCCCATCAACGAATCGCTCAAGAAACTCGCGGACGCCAACGCCGAGTATGGTTTCCCCAACGTCATCTGCTTCTCCGGCAACCGTGGCGGCCAGGACGACGCCGAGGGCATCAAGATTTGCGCCGAGGGCATCAAAAAGGTGATCGGCTACTTCGAGCAGAAGAAGGTGACGCTGGCCATGGAACTTCTCAACAGCCGCGTCGACCACAAGGACTACCAGTGCGACAAGTCGGCCTGGGGCATCGAACTGTGCAAGGCCGTCGGCTCCGAGAATTTCAAGCTGCTCTACGACATCTACCATATGCAGATCATGGAGGGCGATCTCATCCGCAGCATCAAGAACAATCACCAGTATTTCGCCCACTACCACACCGGCGGCAACCCCGGCCGGCACGAGATCGACGAGACCCAGGAGATCAACTACCCGGCCGTGATGAAGGCGATCGTCGAGACTGGCTTCAAGGGCTACGTCGCCCAGGAATTTGTCCCGGCCCGCAAGGACAAGATCGGCTCGCTGGCCCAGGCCGTGGCCATCTGCGATGTCTGATCGGAGAACGATGCCCGGCGACGCGATTCTCGACAGCTACGAGCAAACGCCCTACGCCGCCAGTTCGCACTGGGAAACCCACCCGGACAGCCTGGCCTCCGTCGCGGCCATTCTCGGCATCGACGCGCCCGACATCCGCACCTGCCGCGTCCTGGAGATCGGCTGCGCCACCGGCGGCAACATCCTCCCGCTGGCGGTGGCCCTGCCCGGCGCCGAATTCACCGGCATCGACCTCTCGCCTCGGCAGATCGAGTTGGCCCGCCGCGTCGCCGCCGCCCTGGGACTGTCCAACATCGGCCTTCAGGCCGTCGACCTGATGGATTTCCCCGCCGGCGCGGGACCATTCGATTACATCATCTGCCATGGCGTCTACTCCTGGGTACCAGACCCCGTCCGCCGCAAGGTGCTGGAACTGTGCGCCCGGCATCTCTCCCCCTCGGGCATCGCCTACATCAGCTTCAACACCTATCCCGGCTGGCACCTCCGCGGCATCGCCCGCGACATGATGGCTTTTCACGCCGGGCGATTCGACTCGCCGCAGCAGAAGGTGGCCGAATCCCGCCGCTTCATGTCCCTGGCGGCCGGCGCCGTCTCCGATCCCGAGGGCATCTTTGCCAGGATCGTCGCCGACGAAGCCCGCGAGCTGGCCGATCAACTCGATTACTATGTGCTGCACGAGCACCTCGACGGCATCAACCGCCCGTTCTACTTCCACGAATTCCAGCACCATCTCGAGGAATTCGGCCTGACCTACCTCAGCGAGTCGCCGCTGGCGTCCTCCGCGTTCGGCCGGCACGGCGGCAAGATCCAGCCGGCCCTGGAGCAGCTTCCGCCCGACCCGCTGGCCCAGGAACAGTACCTCGACTTCCTCACCAACCGGACCTTCCGCCGCTCCCTCGTGTGCCATCGCGGCGCCCTGCGCGAGCGCCGGCCACGTCCCGAGGCGCTGGCCTCGATGCAATTCTCCGCCATCGTCCGGGCCGCCAACCCGCGCCCGGATCTCGCCGGCAATACTGTCGAGCGCTTCGAGACCGCCACCGGCAAGACCATCTCCACGAACAACCCGGCCATGAAGGCCATCCTCTTCCGCCTCGCCCAGGCATCGCCCAACGCGGCCGGTTTCGAGGGAATCCGCGCCATGGCCGGCAACATCGAGCCCGCCGCGCTCTGTGCCGCGCTGCTGGAGTCCGTCCTCGTGGGCATCATCAGCCCCCACCGCGCCACGGTCCCGCTGGCTCCGGCCGTATCCGACCACCCCCGGGCCTTCGAGTACGCCCGCCTCCAGGCATCGGATGGTCTGGACGTGGTCACCAACACCCGGCACCGCGGCGTAGTGCTCGAGGAAATCGACCCCGCAGTCCTGGCGCTCCTCGACGGAACTCGCGATGCCGCCCAGATCGTCGCCGCCCTGGAGCAGCGGATCGACGCCGGCGACATCGACATCGGCGCCCGCGCCGACCCCACCCAGCAGCGCGCGGCACTGACAGCTTACCTCCCCAAGTCCCTGGACCGCCTGCACCGGGGGGCGCTGCTGGTGGAATGACTTTCCCCACTCCGTGGGTACAATGTTATCGATGACCACGGTGGATCAAGTCCAATTGCTGCTGGCGCAGATGACACGGGCCGAAAAGGCTGCGGTCTTGCAGAGTGTCGTCCAGGATCTTGGCGACGCGTTTCCCGGCATCGAAAGCCGTGAAGGTGTCTGCGGAGGTGAACCCTGCATCGTCCGCACGCGCATCCCGGTTTGGGTGCTTCACCGTATGCGCCAGTCAGGCGTCTCCGAGGCGGACATCCTGCGTTCCTACCCCACCATCTCGGCCGAAGATCTCTCCAACGCCTGGCACTTCGCCCGCGCCCACCTCGCGGAAATCGAGGCCCAGACGCGAGCCAACGAAGAGGCCTGATTCCCATGGGTCGGCTCTACTGCAACGAGAACTTCCCCCTGCCCGCCGTGATCGAACTGCGACGTCTTGGCCACGATTGCGTCACAGTCGTGGAATCCGGCAACGCCAACATCCAGTTTACTGACGCGGACGTTCTTGCCTTCGCGACGGCCAACGCGCGGGCCGTTCTTACCTTCAATCGGCGGCACTTCATCGCGTTGCACAAACAACAACCGGATCACGCCGGAATCATAGTGTGTACGATTGATCCCGATTTCGCCGCACTGGCGCAGCGCATCCACGAATCCATCGTGCCATTCCACGGCGATCTGCGCGGGCAGTTGGTCCGCGTTACGCGCCGCGCGTAGTAGCGAAATGGGGTCGTACACAGGCGGGTGCCAGGTGGCGACTCCCCGATCTCGTGTTGACTTCCTTCGCGCCCCCGGTTGTCATCATTCCCGGAAGTGCGAATGACACAGTTCCACCTCATCACCATCGCCTTCTTCGCCGCTCTCCCGGCTATCGCTCAGCCCGCAACCCAACCCGCCGATGGGCGGCCCGGCGACAACCCACCCGCCACGGAACAATCAACAACCCAACCGACCACCCAACCGTACGAGACTCCGCCCGACCGCCTGATCCACATCCAGAAAGATGCCGAAGTCGAGGTCCTCGGCTTCAGCGATGATGGCAACACGCTCTATCTCTACGCCGGTGTCACTCAACTCAACATCGGTGGGTTGTTGCTCTATTACTGGCCCGAGGCCGCCGCCATCCTCGTCGTGCTCATTTTGCTGCGCTGGCTCGTCCGCGTGGCCCGCCGTCCTCAGTTCCCCGGCGAGGAACACTGCCGCCGCTGCAACTATCTATTGAAGAACCTGCCCAGCGCCCGCTGCCCGGAATGCGGCACCGAACTCACCCCGCGCAATCGCCTCCCCGGGCGCCGCCGCTGGCCGCGGATGGTGATCGCATCAATCCTCATCCTGGCCGCCGCAACCGCCTGGCTCTGCACCAAAGCGCATCTCCCGCGCGAAGGGACCGTCGGCAACTGGCTCAATTGGCGTTCCATACGCTTGGGCGAATGGGCTGCAGCCGCCAGCCAGGAGTGGGCCAATCGCCATCTCGACTACGATGACCTGGTCCTGCTCGCGGACGTCAAGCAAGGCTCCTTCCGCAAAGTCTGCCGGATCGAAAACCGCATACGGAATCCCGTGCTTTCTCCCGATCGGAAATCCGTTTTCGGGTGGTATTGGGAACCCACCGAGAAAGCAAGGTTCGGTGGTGGTGGCGGCGGTGGTCGTCGTGGTGACGGTGGATTTGGCGGCATTCCCGTCTCGGACATGGACTCGGAGATTGCGCAGGTCGATCTGAGCACCGGCACGATCACCAAGCGTATCCCAAAAGTCGCGTACGACTACCGGTTCAACCCCAGCATACATATTACCCCCCTGGGATGCGCACGCGTGCTTTTCGTACGCAGTTCAAACTGGGAATCCAGAGTTCAGGCGTTGGATATTGAAACCGGTCGAACCCTGAACAATCTTAACCTCGACCACGATATCGACCGGTGGCCCGAGATGCGGGTCCTGACGGACGGAGGCCACGACATTGCTGTAGTATGGACCGTCAGTTTTGCCCGCGACAAGGCACCCCCAGCCGCTCCAGTTTTTGGTCAGGGCGGATCACACTTCGACCGGCCAGTCGGTACCAAGAATGTGCGCGCCTGGGATCCGGCCACCGGCAAGATACTCAGCGGTTTCAGCGTGACCGGCGATTGGTGTACCAGCGATGCGGGCAAGTTCTACATGTCCAACGATACCGACGCCGGTGTCGTACTGGACACCTGGGACATCTTCACGGGCAAGAAACTCGCCTCCGGTAATCTCACCGGTCCCAAGGCGGGCCGCCTCACGGTTCGCCACAACACGCTGATTCTTCAAACCCCTACTTGGGAATCCGCTGGCGATCCCTTGGATACCTCCGAGGCCCACGCCCTGAACCTCAAGACCGGCGAGCACACCCGATGGGTACTGGATGAACTGGCCGAACCCGTCCTTTCCCGCGATGGCCGACGACTGGCCGTTCTGCAGCGCCATCACCGCGGCGATGTCTGCATCTACAATCTCCCCTAGAAATGACCCGCCGACGCGCATCCACGTTCGGCAGAGCCGGATCTACCAGTAGGGCCAGCGTCCTCGCTGGCCCGGAATGCCAGATGGCGGGCGCTTCGGGATGGCCAGCGAGGACGCTGGCCCTACACGTCGTCGCTGCTCTCCGAATCCCGCGTCTTCTCCGGCGTCCCCGGCGACTGCGAGCGCCGGAAGATCGCCAGCACCCGGTCAATGTGGACCACGAACATTTTGTTGTCGTGCTCGAGCTCGACGGGGATCGCCTCGCGCGGGTCGAAGAGCACCTTGTCGTATTGCCGGATGGTCTGGTCCTCGTCGTTCTCGATCGCCTTGGATACTGCGATCACCCGGCCGGTGATGACCGGGATCTCGTGCGAGTCGGGCAGGACGATGCCGCTCTTGGTCTCGCGGCGGTTGTCGTCCTTGCGGACCACCACGCGCTTGCCGATCGGTTCGATGATGTCGTATTCAGAGGGTTTCTTGGAGGGTTTTGCGGGCATGTTGATTCAACTGCTCTTGACCTGACAGATGGCGTCGAGGAATTCCGGGGCCGTATCCAGGACGTCGTCCAGCCGCAGCCGGTGCAGCAGATTGCGGATGCGCGGCGTGGATTGCGTGAACACCATGTGCCCGCCGTTCCGCTGGCAGGCCCGGCTGGTGGCGATGAACATGGTGATCGCCGGCGTGGTCAGCATGTCCACCTGCGCCAGGTCCACGATGACATGGGCCCCGTGCTGCCGGGCGAGCCGGGTGAACGTCCCCTCAATGCTCGGCAATTCGTCCGAGGTGAGGCTCCCCTCGATCTTCAACACCGTCAGCCCGTCCTGTTCGATCTGATTCAGACTTGCCATAGTTCACCCGCTTGCTCGAGATTGCGGGCTCATTGTCCCTCGCGAGCGGGCAAAAGAGAAGCACAAAAATGAAATAATGTAATAGAGAGTGAAATTTCGTCGGCACCACTTAATCGGCGGCCGGCTTCTCCCCCGGCGGCACCTCCGGCGGCGGACCATCATCCACCAGGTCCTGGGCCATCCGGCCCATGAAGAAGTAAAGCTCCTGGACGGCCACCGATGGAGGGATGGGATCGCGCAAGTCGTAGATGTGCTCGAAATCCTGCGAGGCGTCTTCCGAACGTTTCTCGCCTTCGTTGCAGACGTGGTGGTGGAAACTGACGGCGTCCTCGTGGCTCTGGTTGATGACCAGTTCCCCCCATCGCCAGGCCAGGTGGACGCGGACGGAGATCTGGTTGCCCCAGGTCGAGATGCGATGCACAACCCGCTGCCGCCGCAGAAGTTGGGTGAGGGCCTCCATCGTCGGCAGCACCGCCGACTGGAGGAACGACTGGTAGTTCTGGTTGAACTCCTGCTGCCGCTCGACGGCCTCGCGGTCGGCCGCGAGTTTCTCCGGCGGAACCTCCCGGAAGGGCTCGACCCGCGACAGCCACCATTGGGCGAATGCTTTGTCGAACATGCGTTACTCTTTCACTTCATATTCCGCGTCGATCACGTCGTCGTCCTTCTTGCCGCCGGTGCCCGTTGCGCCGGGTCGGCCGGCGCCGGCCTGGGCCTCGGGGCCGGGGCCGGGGCCGGCCTGCGGACCGCCGGGTTGTGGGCCGCCCTTGCCGTAGATGGCTTCGCCGATCTTGGACGCCATCTGCTGGACGTTGTCGATGGCCTTGCGGATGCGGTCCGCATCCTCGCTCTTGAGGGCTTCCTTCAGGTTGGTCAGCGCCGACTCGATGTTGCCGCGGACCTCGCCGGGGACCTTGTCGCCGTGTTCCTTGAGCTGCTTCTCGATCTGGAAGGCCAGGCCATCGCCCTGGTTGCGCAGGTCGACGACCTCGCGGCGCTTCTTGTCGGCAGCGGCGTTGGCCTCGGCATCGCGCTTCATCTTCTCGATCTCTTCCTTGGACAGGCCGCTGGAACCGCTGATGGTGATCTGCTGTTCCTTGCCGGTGCCGGTGTCCTTGGCCGAGACGTTGAGGATGCCGTTGACGTCGATCTTGAACGTGACCTCGATCTGGGGCATGCCGCGCGGCGCGGGGGGCAGGCCGGCCAATTCGAAGCGGCCGAGCGTGCGGTTGTCGCGGGCGAAATCGCGTTCACCCTGCAGGACGTGGATGGTGACGGCCGGCTGGTTGTCCGAGGCCGTGGAGAAGACTTCCTTCTTCTCGGTGGGGATGGTGGTGTTGCGTGGGATGAGCACGGTCATCACGCCGCCGAGGGTTTCCACGCCCAGCGAAAGCGGCGTGGCGTCGAGAACCAGGATGTCCTTCATCCCGCCGGTGGCGACGGACGCCTGCACGGCCGCGCCCAGCCCGACGACTTCGTCCGGGTTGACCGAACGGTTGGGCTCCTTGCCCTTGAACAGTTCCTTGACCAGGCGCTGCACCATGGGCACGCGGGTCGAGCCGCCGACCAGCACCACTTCGCTGACCTGCTCCGGGTTGAGCTTGGCATCGCGCAGGGCGTCGATGACCGGCTTGCGGCAGCGCTCGACCAGCGCCGAGATGAGCTGCTCGAACTTGGCCCGCGTGAGATTCTCCTGCAGATGTTTCGGCCCGGTCTGGTCGGCGGTGATGAAGGGAAGATTCACCGTCGTCTCCATGGCGGTGGAGAGTTCGATCTTGGCCTTCTCGGCCGATTCCTTCAGGCGCTGCAACGCCATCGGGTCCTTGCGGAGGTCGATGCCCTCCTTGCGCTTGAATTCGTCGGCCAGGAAGTGGATCAACTCCTCATCGAAGTCGTCACCGCCCAGGTGCGTGTCGCCGGCGATGGAGAGCACTTCGAAGACGCCGTCGCCGACGTCGAGGACCGACACGTCGAAGGTGCCGCCGCCGAGGTCGAAGACGCAGATCTTCTGGTTCTTGGCGGTCTTGTCCAGGCCGAAGGCCAGCGCCGCGGCCGTGGGCTCCGGCAGCACGCGGATGACGTTGAGCCCGGCGATTTCGCCGGCATCTTTTGTGGCCTTGCGCTGGGCGTCGTTGAAATACGCGGGGACGGTGATGACCGCATCCTTCACCGTCTCGCCGAGATACGACTCGGCCGTCTTCTTGAGGTCGCCCAGGACCATCGCCGAGATCTGCTCCGGCGTGTATTCCTTGCCGCGCACGCGGACCTTGACCATCTCCTCTGATCCACCAATGACTTCGTATGGTACCATTTTCTCTTCAGACGCAACTTCGTTGTGGCGGCGGCCCATGAACCGCTTGATGGAGAAGACGGTGTTCTTGGGATTGGTCACCTGCTGGTGCTTGGCCGGCTGGCCGACGAGGATTTCGCCCTTGTCGCTGAAGCCGACGACGGACGGGGTGAGCCGCGAACCCTGGGCGTTGACCAGGACCTTGGGCTGGTCGCCCTCCATGACGCACACGACGCTATTGGTGGTTCCAAGATCGATCCCGATGGGCTTTGCCATGTGTGGACTCCTGCAAAAAACCGGCAGATTTACCGGCGATGCAATGCCATTTAGCAAGCCTCATGCCAGCATCTGCAGCGCCCATACTTGATGCAACTATCTATTTTACATGTATTTACATTCACCATGGTTGGACGCTAGCGGCGGCCTCGGGGATGCCATTTCGACAGGCCGGGCGTTGGCTGGCAGCCTGTCGCGAAAATCTGTAGAACTTTGAATTTGCCCGCCGCGTACATATATTCGGGTTGGTGAGTTTAGGGTGCTTGAGAAAAAAAACTAAACTTTCTGAAGTACCTTGGCCGATGTTGTTAGTGTTGTAACTTTAAAACCGAATATTCAGCGAATCTCACTCTCCCCTCCAACAGCGGTCCGGGTAGCCCTCCCCCTGACCGCTGTCCTTTTTTGGTTAGAATGCCGCCATGCCTGAAATCAGCACCCCGCGGCTCGGACTCCACCAGCTCTTTCCATCACCGCCAACCGTCCTCGGAACCGGCGGCATGCTCTTCCGGGCCTGGGCCGAACTGCTGCAGAGCCATTCCATCCCGTTCCACAGCCTCTCCATCGACGACTTCGACCTGGCCCGCCCGGCCACCATCGGCCCAGCCCTCGGTCCCACCCCCGGCGTGGTCGTCAACTGCGCGGCCTACACCAACGTGGACGGCGCCGAACGCGACGAACCTCTCGCCACCGCCATCAACGGCACCGGCGCCGGCGCCCTGGCCGAGGAATGCCGCCGGCGCGGCTCGCTTCTGGTCCACTACTCCACCGACTACGCCTTCGACGGCCGCGCCAACACCCCCTATCCCGTCGACGCGCCCCGTCGCCCGATCAACGCCTACGCCCGCGGCAAGGTCCTCGGCGAGGAACTCATCGAGAAATCCGGCTGCGACTATCTCATCATCCGCACCAGTTGGCTGTACGCCCCCTGGGGCAACAATTTCGTCCGCACCATTGCCGGCCTGGTCAAGAAGGGGAAACCACTGAACGTCGTCGCCGACCAGCACGGCCGGCCCACCTCCGCCGAATCCCTCGCCCGCATCTCCCTTCAATTGCTGCAGGCCGGCGCCCGCGGCATCTATCACGTCACCGGCGCCGGCGAGTGTTCCTGGCACGAGTTCGCCAGCGAGATCGCCCGCCATGTCAATCCGTCCGCGGTCGTCGCACCCTGTACGACCGCCGAATTCCCCCGCCCCGCCACCCGGCCGGCCTATACCGTGATGGATGTCGGCCGAACCGAGTCGCTTGTGGGTCCCCTGCCGCACTGGAAGGATTCCCTGGCCGCGGTGATGCCCCGACTCGAAGGGATGTAGCGCGTTCGGGGAGTTGTTCGGAGTTCACGCTTCAGCGTGTCTGCCTACGGGAACACTCGCAAGACATGCTAAAGCGTGAACTCCGAACGGGAACTCCGAACGGAGCGTGGTTC
>JBIOJL010000226.1:0-10178 GCA_044450885.1 Tepidisphaerales bacterium | reverse complement strand
GTCAGTAGTCAGTGGTTCGTAGTCAGTAGTCAGTAGAGGAATACCGGGTGGGCATCGCCAATTCTCCTGCATGACGGCCATGCGCAAATATGGATCGATTCAGTGGGCTTATCGCTGCTGGATGTTGAAGATCTGGGTGAATTTGTAGGAGTTGGTTGAGTGATCGATACGGTTCTTGCCGGTGCCGCCATCGGCGACGCCGCCGAGCCGGCCGGGTCTGAACACGTCGTCGCCCGCTCCGCCGATGAGGGTGTCGCGGCCGCTGTTGCCGGCGATGAGCAGGTCGTTGCCGTTCTCGCCGTAGAGCCGGCTGGGGCCGGCGCCGCCGATGAGCGTGTCGTCGCCGTCACCGCCGTGGACCTCGCAGGGCAGTCGCACATCGCCCAGCGAGACGTAGTCATTGCCGGCCAGCGCGTCGATACGGATGCTGGTGATCCCCTTGAGGCTGAAGACCTTGGCGACGCTGTTGACCACCACGCGCACCGAAGGAACCGATCCCGGGACCATCGTCAGGAGAATGGTGTCGGCCTCGTTCGTTCCCTTTATGTACAACATACCGCCGGCGGCGACCTTGGCCCACATCTTCGGCGCGGGCATCACCGTGGTGATGCTTCCCGGTTTGGAGTCGGCCTGATCCGCATTGAATCGTGCCGACAGGAATCCATAGCAACTCTTGCCCTGCTGGCTGTACGTTTCCCGGCGCCGACCAGCACCACCGATCCGTTGGGCTCGAACAGCGCGTTGCGGTTGAGTATCGCCGAAGTGGTGTGGCGGATGCTCACGAGGCCTTTGGCGGCGAATCTCGTGTCCGGCTGACCGTTGGGAAGGTAGTGGGCGAAGAGCGTCACCGTGCCGCTTTGGCCGCCTGTCGCGTTCAGCACCGGGGCGTACCCGGCCAGAATCGCCGAAGAGTCGTTGCCCACCTTCATCCCCAGGACCACGGAGATGCCTGCGGTCATAACCGACCCATTGGCGCCGAACGACGTGTCGGGCGTGCCGTCCGTGTTGAACCGGGCGACCGCGACTTTCGGCGGCGAGGCGGGCTGTGTGCCGTCCGGGATGACCGGTCCCGCCACCAGGATTCTTCCGTCCGGGCCGAGCGCGACACGGGCCGCGAAAGTCGGCTGGGTGAGTTGTTCCTGGACGATGCCATTGCCGCCGAATGAGCTGTCGGGCACGCCGTCAGGGGTCAGGCGAACCAGCCAGAATCCCGAATGCTGGAGCGGGTCCCCGGCTTGATCGGCGCTCTGGCTCGTTCCCACCACCACGATCTTGCCGTCCGGGGCGAGCACCATGTCCAGCGGCTCATCGAGGCCCCCGAGGTCGATCACGGTCGTGCCATCGGTGCCGAACGACGGATCGAGTTGGCCGTCGGCCGTGAACCGCCAGACGACCCAGTCTTCATTGGTTTCATCGGCGTTGCCCGCGCGCCCGGCGGCCACGATCCCGCCATCCGGCTCCACGACGATCTTCACCACGGCGCTGTAAGCGTAGAGCGTGGAATCCACCGGGGCGGCCAGCATGCCGTTATCCCCAAATGTGGAATCTAGTTGTCCGTTGTTTGTCAATCTGGCGATTACTGATGACAGATTGCTGCCCGCTACCGTTGCCGCGCCGCCCAGGAGTATCTTCCCGTCCGGCTGCACCGCCACCGAATTGTCCGTCGCCAGTTTGCCGGGACCGAAGTTCACCACCGCCTGCCCGCCCTGGCCGAAGGAGACGTCGCGCGACCCGTTGGCGTTGTATCGGACGGCTGCAAAGGCGGCGTTGGCGTCGGCCGATCCGGCGACAATCAGTTTGCCGCTGATGTTGTCGGTGGCCGCCGAGGCAATGTCGGAGCCGTCGAGGCCGCTGCTCGCGGGGCTGGCGTAAATCGACGTCAGCACGTATCCGTTGGTGCCGAAGGTGCGATCCAACCCGCCGGCGCTCAGGAACCGGCGTTCTTCAAGCCGCTGGACGCACACTCCCACCGCATCCGCGATGATCGATCGCGGCTTGAGTGCTGTGGCCGCGATCGTCGATCGCAGATGTCCCACCGCGGGCGGAATTGGCAGTCGCGTCCTGTTCATATACAACTATCTATGCCGGATAGACTTGTGTTGCATCCACTGGCCTCGAAGCTCCCGGCTTCTCCGAGGAGTATAGACTTCGCGGCTGATCGGTTGTTACCGAATCCTACCACATTTGCCGCCCGCTCTAAACCCGAATATGCTTGTATAGTTGCTCCAGTCCCCCCAGACCATAGAGGCCCGACCATGACATCGACGGAACTCCAGCGATTCATCGAGGACGGCCGGCTTCATCCGGCCATGACCTTCAGCCAGAAAGTGTGGACTCTGACCGCGCGCATTCCGCGTGGCCGGGTCACCAGCTATGCCGAACTTGCCCGGGCCCTCGGGGGCCACGGCTACCGCGCGGTCGGCCAGGCGCTGAATCGCAATCCCTACGCGCCGCGGGTGCCCTGCCACCGCGTGGTCGGTTCCGATGGACGGTTGACCGGATATGCCGGCGGCGTGGCGAAGAAGCAACAGCTTCTGATACGCGAAGGCATTCGCATTGAAGACGGAAAAGTCGTCGGCAGGGCGTTCTTCCCGCTGTCCGCTGCGTAGAATCGTGTGTGGTCAGATTTCGGGAGGGTCGTGCTTCGGCACGACCGCGGCCGCACGGGGCGGCCCTCCCAGGAGAGTGGATTGGCGCCATCGGGATCCGCCGCACGGAGTACTATGGAAGAACTGTTGCCTCCCATGACCGAGCACGGCGCGGGTTTTGAACCGACCCAGGTTTGCCAGATCACCGTCTACATGGAAAACCGCGTCGGGCGGCTCCAGCAACTCGTCCGTGCCTACGAAGAGGCCGGCGGCAGGATCATCGCGCTGGTGGTCCAGGGGCTGGCTGACTCCGCGCTGATTCGCCTGATCTGCGCCGACCCCAAACAGGCATCTCAAGCCTTGCGCTCGGCCGGCTTCACTTTCTTCGAGCAGGAAGTGCTGCTGGTGGAACTGGACAAACAGGAACCCGCGCCGATCATGGCCCTCTGCGGCGTCCTGTTGTCGGCCGAGATCAACATCCAGTATGCCTACCCGCTGCTGCTCCCGCCCAAGGGTCCCGCCCTGGCGATGCTGGTTGAAGATCCGATTCTGGCCGGCCAGGTGCTGATCCGCAAGGGCTATCGCCTCGTGGGCCAAAGCGACCTGGGAAGACGGGGCGCCTGAGCCCGGCCCGCCTGCCTGCCAACGTGGGGATCTCCCCGGGGATTCCGCTTGACCGATTGGGGGGGCGTGACCACAACTAAATTCGGGAGGGCCGTGCTTCTGCACGGCCGGAATGGTCGCGCTGCGAAACGGCCGCAGAGGACTGCGGTCCTCCCGGGAAATTGGTCACGCCCCAACTGGGACATGTGGGACTACTTGAAGGAGAGCCGTTCGCTCGCACCTGCGGAATAGGCGGATGTGGTCTTGGCGAACTGGGAAGCGTCCGCACCGACGATGCGCAGTGGCCGCGGGGCGAGGAGGCCCAGGGCGTCCGGGATGTCGCACACACGCAACACGTTCAGGAACTGGGGGGCGAGGTTGTTCATGTGGCTGGCCGGGGGCGAGGCCAGCGTCACGCCCGCGATCTGGTCGTCGAGGATGGCCGCGTAGGCCGCGATCAGGCCGGCCGCGCCACTGCCCGAGACATGGACCGGTAGCTTGTCTTTGGCGCCCAGTCGCCCGCTTGTACTCAGGTAGCGGGCGGTCGCAATCGTATCCCAGACCCGGCCGGCGTCGACGGTGCGGCCGAGCAGGACGTGCGACCGCTCGACGTAGTTGGGCGGATTCTTCCGCGTCCATTTCGTGGCGCCGACGCCCCTCGGTTCGCAGAAGACGACGACTTGGTTCGGCGCGATGGCCATGTCGACCCGCTCGAGGAACCCGGCTTCGCCCTCGTTCAGCACGATCAGTTGCACGCTCTTGGTGTCCGGGCCCGGCTTCGCCGACGCGAAGCGCACGTAGAATTCAATCCCCTCCTCCGACTGCAATTGCTCCGTGGTGGCGTCCAGGTCGCGGAGCTTCTTTGCGGGCGGGATGACGGCGGGCAGGTAGCCGAAACTGACTCGGCGCAGTTCGGCCAGCAGCGGCTGCCGCCAGGCGTCGAACTTGCCGGCCTCGGGCGCGGCGACGCTGGCCATCGGGACGAAGCGCTCGTCGATCGTCGTGTTGAGCTGGTCCTTGGGGAGGTCGGCGTCAGTGGGGAATACGCGCAGCTTCTCGGGCGCGATCGGATAGGACCCCGGATTGCTGCCCTCGCTGACCAGGTCAACCTCGCTGTCCGTGACCTCGCGGGCATCGCCCTTGAGCTGGGAATTGATGAAGCGATAGGCCGCCTGGCGGATGTCCTTGCGGTAGGCGTGGCCGCCCACGCTGGCCATGGCGGCGACGCGATCGCCGGCGCCGTAGAGACTGTAGAGGCGTTCGAGACGGTTGATGACCCGCTCATTGGCGTCCATGGGGAAGATGTCGTCCTTGTCACTGTTGGTGAACAGGAGGGGGCGCGGCGCGATCATGCCGGCGATCCGTGTCCACGGCCACTGGAACGTGTTGTAGAGGAACATGCAGTCGCAGTGGCCGTTGATGACGCGGTTGGAGACGTAGGATTCAAGGTCCGCCATGCCGCTGACCGGCACGGCCGCCTTCACCCGCTCGTCGGCGGCCGTGATCCAGTAGGTCGCCGCACCGCCGCCGCTGATGCCGGTGACGGCGATGCGCTGCGGATCGACGTCGGGGCGGCCGACAAGGTAGTCGATGCCGCGAACGCCGTTCCAGGCCTCGACCCCGGCCGGCGTGTAGCCGCGCGAGTGCCACCACCAGCGTTCCAGCCGGTAGGTGCCGTGGTGAACGGCCGCGATTTCCCCGAGTTGCAGCGAGTCGACCGTCAGGCAGATGTAGCCATGCCTGGCGAACCAGATGCCGTGCGACTGGTAGGCGACTTTGTTGCCGTCGCGCCCGCGGTTGGAGTGGCCGCAGACGTAGAAGATGGCCGGCAGTTTCTCGCCGGGCTTGACGGATGCGGGCCGATACAGATTGCCGGTGACATAGAGCCCCGGGCGGCTCTGGTAGTGGAGCATGTCGACGACATATCCGTCGCGCTCCAGCGTCCCGGTGACGGTCGCGTGCAGCGGCGTCTTCTCCGGCCGCGGCGACAGCCCGAGCATGTAGAAGTATTCCTCGAGGTACTGCGGGCGTTTGGCTTCCCAGGCTTCGCGCGACCGGATGTCATCGGCAAAGCGGGCGGAGAGCTTGGCCGTCTCCTGCTGGAGATATTTCTGGATCATCTCATCGCCGGGTGCGCCGCGGTCCGGCTGCCCATAGGGCTGCGCGAAGAGTGGAGCATTGGAGGCCGTGATGCAAGTAAGGAACAGCGCGAACACGAATGGGCGGAAGCGCATAGTCATGGTGTCTCCGATGTAATCAATACGCCTCAATCTCCGTCGTCCACAGGTTCCGGCCAAAGTCACCATACACGACGTAGCGGAGTTTCCCCGTGGTGACGGCGGGGAACGTGTGCGTGTGGATTGTACCGCTGTTCCAGCGGTCGTGGACCAGGCGCTTCCAGCCGTGCCAGTCGCCGTCGTCGATCCAGGCCTCGATGGCGATTTCCTCGGGGACGGACTCCGGGTGTTGCGCACACTCGTGGACCACGACCGTATCGATTTTCACCGGCTGCTTCCAGGCGAGTTCCCACGTCAGCGGCTTCGTGTAGTCGCTGCCGATCAGGTAGCTGACGGCGGATTCGCTGAACCAGGGGGTCTCAAGCTGGTCCACCTTTCCGTCGTTGAGGCTGGTGCCGCCGCCGCGCAGGGGTTCGATGGGGCGCTTCCAGCCGGAGGTGCGGGCGGGAGTCAGTGCAATGGTGGCCTGACGCGCGAGGTTGTTCTTCCCCTGCGGGACGGCGCCGGCGGTTCGCATGAATTCTGCCACTGTCATCTGGGTGACGTTGTCCCTCCCTTGTGGGGCGACGTTGGCCAGGCGCTGCGGCGGCGGTACACGTAGCGTGGGAGTGGCATCGGGGACGGTCAGAACAGTTGCCAGGTCATCGCGATAGACCTGGGGCGTGAGGTTCGTCTCCCAAAGTTGCGTGCCGGTCTTGTCGAATCGGCACACGCGGCCGAGCCAGTCGCCGACGATGGTGTCGCCCTCGCGGCCGGCGAAGGCGATCACGGCCCGCGGGCCGGGGTTGGCGTTGGTGACCACGCCGTCGCCGTACTGCAACTGCCGCCGCCACAGGTCATGTCCCGCCGCATCGACGACCCCGCACCAGCCGGTGGTCGTGGCCCAGGCGATTCGCGAGGCATCAGCGGAGATGGCCACGCTGAGGATGCCGCCCGATGGGGCAGCCAGGCCGCCGATCTGACCGCCGCCCTTCATGATGCGAAGCGTGCCGTTGGGCTGGCCGATGGCATAATGGAGGCCGTCGGGGGCGAACGCGAAGGCGGTTACCAGATCGGCCGGGGCCTTCCACCACCACTGCAGTTTGCCGTCGCGGTAGCCGAAGAATTCGGAGTCTCCCACCACCAGCGTGTGGCCATCAAACACCTGAACCGCGCCCATGGATGAACCCAGGGGAAGGCGCACTTCGCCCGTCGTCTTGCCGGTGCGGCCATCGCGCAGCACCATCTTGCCCTGATACTGAACGACGACCGAGTGGCCGTCGGGGGCAATGGCAACCTGCGGATAAGCGGCCGGGTCGCGCCCGGCCGTGCCGTCGTGGCAGACGGTATCATCGCGCCACAGCACCGTACCGGCCGCCAGATCCCACACGGCGATGGCCTTGGAGCCGCCCACAGCGGCGAAACGCCCGTCGGGGGTGACGCTGAACGAAGCCTGGCACAGCACCGAGGCGGCAACCTGAGGATGGTTCACCGAGACGTCGGCCGTGCCGCTGATGCGTCGGCCGGGCGCGGCCAGGCGACGCACAGGTTTGCCGGAGCGATCGTAGAGCTTGGTGTAGAGCACCGCAGGGTCGATCTCATGTTCGAGGGCGCTGAAGCCGCCGTCCATTGCCCGCAGGCGAATGGGGAAATACTTGCCGCAGACATCCCGGCCCATGATGTTGTTATCGCGTCCCGTTTGTGTCCCGTTGCCATCCAGGACCATGAAGTTGTTGCCCCAGCCCTTGAGGGCGACAGCGACGCGCGTGCCATCGGCCGAGGCGACGACCTCGGCGACGGGGACGCCGATCAGTTGCGACAGGTCCGGCCGCGGCTGGGCGGCGGCGTTGTCCAGCGGCGACAACTGGTGAAGATCGGCTGCGGCGAGATCAGGCGTGCGCGCCACTGCGGGCGGCGGAGTGCCCAGCGCATTGGCCGCGGCCAGCAGCCCGGCGACATCGCCACCGGCCAACGAAATGGCATCTTCCGTGTCGTAAATGGGCATGGCGATGAACTGGACCAGGCCGCGTCCAGGGCCGGGGTCGGTGGCGGTGAGGGAATCGGCAGCGCGTCCAGTGGGATGACGTTGCCGGGCAGCCCGGGCAGGTCGAAGCCGATGATCAGGTCGAACTTCTTGGGGCGAAGTTGCAACTCAGGCGCGAACTTGCCGCCCATCTCGAATTTGTCCCAGCCGAACTGCTTGCGGTCGGCGAGGTAGTCGGCCGATGTGATCTCGGTCACCTGTTTGCCCATCTTGGCCAACAATTCTTTCACGGCTGCGGTGGCCGGGCCGATGGCGTCGTTCTGCCTGGGTTCAACGGTGATGGCGACGTGCTTCGCGGCTGACAGCGCCGCGGTAAGTTCGCCGGCGCGTGTCCATTCAACGGGCGGAACGGGCTTGGCCGCCGACAACGTCGGCGTGGCGATTTCCACGGGGCCGTTCCAGCGGCTGCCTGTCAACAGATCCCGCACGCTGACGGTCCATTTCCCCGACGGATCGTTGCCGGCGACGGGCACAGTTTCCTCCCATGCCCCGTGGCGGGTGGTGCGGAAGAAGTGATACCGGGACGAGCCGTCCGGCGCCAGCACCTGGATTTCGAGCGGAGCCGCGACGTCGTTTACCAGATCGGCCTGCAGCGTTAGTCCGGTGCGGTCGGCGGTCTGGCCGGCCGATGCGGCCGGTGCCTTGGCGGCCGGCGTCTCGGGTACCAGCGCAAAGACCGCTCCGGGGAACACGGACATGTCGGCGGTGACGGTCCACACGCCAGCCTGCTCGGCCGGCCGGACCTCGCGGCCGGCGAGCACGTCGTAGACGCGATAGGCGCCGGGCGTGATGCGCAACTCCGTCCGCGTGGGCATCACCGTGTTCTGGAAGGCGCCATAGCGATGCAGATCGGCCGGGCGCATGGGCAGCAGCTTGAGGTTGACGAGGACGACGTACCTGGCCTTCCCGTGGGCGAGGACGTTGACCCACACCGCGGGATCATCGCAATCGGCCAGCGGTTTCACACGCTCGCCCATCGCCTCCCGGATCTTGCGGGCCTGTTCCCCGCCTTCGTTCCTTTGCAGTTGCCAGAAGCGGTCGACGTCGTCGTTGTGTTCGGGCGCGGCAAAACTCTGGCCGAATAGGCCGCCCAGATCAACCGCGCCGGCTGGTGCCCAGTAGCCATCCACGGGTTTGTTCGCAAGCACCAGGCCACCGGCATCCTGGAATGCCTTGAGCGCCTGGACCAGGTCGGCCGGCGGAGACTGCTCGAAACTGATGATGACGGCCTGGTATTTCTTCAGGCCGCCGTCGCGCACCGCTTGATCGGTGATGATTCCCGCCGTGCGATGGGCGTAGAGGCACGCGGTGTAGGCAGCCGTGGTGTTGAACAAATGCCGCCGGGGTGAGGGACAATTCTCCGGCTCGCAGGCTTCCTGAAACAAGGAGCGCCAGACGGCCACCTGGTCGGCCGGCTCGCACGCGGCCGAGATGCCGCCGAAGATGCTGAGCATGCGGAAAATCGGCGTGATCGGGCGGTGGGTCCGCTCGCTGGTGGCCGAGCCGGCCGAGGGCAGGTAGTCGCGCCCCAGGCCCTGCACGCCGCGCGACCAGCCGGCCATCATCTCGCGGTAGGTTTCCGCGCCGGAGCCGTCATCCTGGAACGTGGCGTTGCCGTAGCAATACAGCGGCTTTCCCGGCCGGCGCCACAGGTCCACCTGATTGGCGGTGGTGACGGGGTGATAGTATTGCTCCTCCATGTGCTGCGTGGAGATCACATCCTGATCGGCGGCGACCTTGTCCGGGTCGGCCATGGGTAGCGAGGCGTGCCACCACTGCATCGTCGTACGTTCCAGCCGCGCGTCGGCGTGGCGGATGGCCGGGCCCCACAGGTGATACAGGTAGGGCACGGCATACGACTCACCGTAGGCGCGTTGTGCTGCCTGGCGGCGCTGGGCCGGCACGCTGTCGGGCAGCGCCATCTGCTTGCCCCAGTCATCCCAGAGCGGTGGATACGAACTCTTGCGCGGCTGGTCCCACCAGGTGCCGAACGGTGCCCACAGGTCGTGGTAGTTGAAGCCGCGGAATCCAGGGTAGCTCTGCATCCGCTGGGCCATCAGCCCAAACCACTGGCAGACCGCGCCCTGCTCCTGCGGAAGCGAGTTCAGTGCGGCGAAGTGGGTGTGCGGCTGCATCGAGTAGGTCATCCCCAGGCGCAGTGCCGCATCGGCATAGATCTGCAGCGGCGCGGGATTGTTGTGGCCGGCATTGGTGGCAACATGCGTAGCGCCCATCTCCGCTTGCACCCTGGCGTCGGCGGCCTTCAATTCGCCCGGGCCGATCGGATGGAAGACGGTTTCGAAGTCGCTCACGCGCACGGAATCGGCGATGGCGATCGTGGCCGGTTGTCCGCCCGCTTCTGCAGGCAATTTGGAGCAAGCGGCCTGGTATTGCCCGGGGCGGAGCCGAGCAGTCAACTCAGCCGGTAGGAGCACCACTGCGGTGGGGTTTCCGCCGGCGCTGACCTTGCCAAGTCCCAGCGGAGCCGACCAGACAATCTTGCCATCACGGGAAACCTCCAGGACTGCGCCGCTCAGATCGACATCGGTCGCCGCATCCACCGCCACCGCGATGCGGATCGGCTGCCCGCCGGCGAATCCAACGCGGCCGCGATCGGTCCTGACCGAGAGAAATGCGCGGGCATTCGGGGGCCGAATGGTCACTGCCGTTTGCACGTCCAGCGGCGTAGCGCCGGAAATCAGCGGCGTGGCGGTAAGCCGCAAATCG
>JBIOJL010000225.1:0-10179 GCA_044450885.1 Tepidisphaerales bacterium | reverse complement strand
GGTGGACCGCATGTTCAAGGCCGTCAACCTCGAGCGCGGCGTGATCGTCGGCCTGATCTCACTGCTGGCCGGCCTCGTGCTCCTGCTGGTCGCGGTGAACAAATGGCGCATGGAAGGATTCGGCCGGCTGGACTACGCCCGGACCATGCGCTGGGTGATCCCCGGCGCGACGCTGACGGCCCTGGGCTTTCAGACCGTCCTCTCGAGTTTCTTCATCTCCATCCTGGGGATGAAGCGGAAGTAGTCCATCGCGGCCAAAATTGTGGTGCAGGCGTCCAGCCTGCGGCAGGCTGGAAGCCTGCACGACAACCGCGATGCCATTTGAGCCGCCATGGAGTAGCCTGCGGCATGTCTCTTTCCACGGTAGAATACCGGCGATGTCCTACGCCCCGCTCCAGATCGGGCCGCTGAAACTGGCCACCAACCTGGTGTTGGCGCCCATCGCGGGCTACTGCGATGTTTCGTTCCGTCTCATCGCCCGGCGCTGCGGCGCTGTCGGTCTGGCCGTCACCGACCTTCTGAGTCCCGAGGGCGTTCTCCGCGAGAACTACCACTCCATGCAACTGGCCGCCACCTGCCCCGAGGATTCGCCGCTGGCCATGCAGCTTTATGGCGGGAACGCCGAGCCGCTCTGCAAGGGCGCGCAGTGGGCCGAGAATCGCGGGGTACACATCATCGACCTGAACATGGGATGCCCGGTCGACAAGGTCACCAAGCGCGATGGCGGCTCGGCCCTGCTCCGCGACCCGGACAACACCCTGCGCATGGTCGAGCAGATTGTCCGTTCGGTGAAACACACCCCCTTGACCTGCAAGCTGCGCCTCGGCTGGGACGACTCCTGCATCGTCGCCCCGTACCTGGCCGCCCGGCTCGAGGAGATCGGGGTGGCGGCCATCACCATCCACGGCCGGACCACCGAGATGGGATTCTCCGGCGCGGCCCGTCTCGACGGCATTGCCGCCGTGGTCGCGGCCGTCAAACGCATCCCCGTCATCGGCAATGGCGACGTCCGCTCACCGGAAGACGCCAAGCGCATGCTCGACGAGACGCGCTGCGCCGGCGTCATGATCGGCCGGGGTGCGCTGTCGCGCCCGTGGCTCTTCCGTGACACCTGGAGCTATCTGACGACCGGAACGGTCCCTGCCAAGCCGTCGCTCGAAGAGATCTGCCGCATGATGCGCGAGCATTTCTACAACCTGTGCCACTACCGCTCCGAATGGTCGGCCGTCTGCGACTTCCGCAAACGCGTGAGCTGGTATGCCAAGGAACTGCACCCCTGCCGCCTGCTCAAGGACACGATGCGGCAGATCAACACAGCGCAGGATTTCGAGGCGAGCATCGAGGGGTTTTTGGAGTGGCGGTATGGTTACGACCAGGGGGGCCGTAGCCGGAACTGCGTTGCGAATAGCGCGGACGTCGCATGAATAAACCCGTGCTGGATTACAACTCAGGCGCACGCACCGCCAGGAAGCCGCTGGGTCCAGGCTGGTCGTTCTTAATGTTGATCTTGGGTCTCTATTCGTTCGGTGGAACGTTTACTTGGGGAGCTGAGTGGCAAATCGCGATGGTGCCTCTTGCCGCGTTGTTCTTCACGGCGGGCCTTGTTCTCGGCTCCATCTCCGCGTCAACGTCGATCAGAAAGATCGACAGGATCACGGCAATTGTCGGCGCGCTGCTCAACGTACCGCCGGCCGGAATCTTGTTGGTGGCGTTAATCGGCTATTGGCTGCGTCGATGATGCCGTCAAGATGCAATTCGGGTATCCAGTATTCGGCCGCATCATCGCCTGGGTGTTTTCGGAGTTGCAGACTCTGTCGAGCGCATCAACTCGGGATGCTCATCCCGCAGCCATTGACTGATACGCGTCACCAGACTGGCAGCAAAGGGGACGATACGCTTGGCCTCCGCGTCGCTGATCACGCCGGCGGCGTCGTAGATGCTCATACTTCGCTTCTTCCGGTATCCGTCGAGCGCGTCTATCTCCTTCGGGGTCAGGCCGATCGTGAAGGCCAGCGACTGGATGACGCGATAGTGATTTGAATCGCCCTTGGGCACGGCGTAACCGCTGGCCGCGAGTGCCGCACACGATGCCTGTAGCGCGGCGTTGTAGGCGATACTGAACCGCCAGTCGTCACTCAGTCCCTGGGCCCGCTGGCAGTCCTGCAGATCGCGGGCGGCCAGCGCGAGCAGGTCGGCGATCTCCTGGGCGGTGGTTTCGTGGGCCTTGAGCCAGCCGTTCTTGTACCATTCGCTCAAGCTCATCTGCATCTCCCATCAAAAAGACTTTGTCGCCTTCGAGTACGCGGCGAATGAAGTGATTCCCGGCCAGCCATTTGGCCCGCAACTCCCGCAGGGGTATGACGAAAGGGTTGATTTCGCGCCCGATCACGTCCTGCTGCGCGCGAAATATCGCGGCCACGCGGTCCAGGGTTAGCCGGCTGCCGCGCGTAACCACCATCACGTCCACGTCGCTGTCCCGGTGCTGCTCTCCGCGGGCAAAGGAGCCGAAAACAAACGCGGCGGCAATCCGGGCGGCGACAGGATCCAGACCGGCCCGCAGCCCGGCGGCGAGACCGGCCGTGCGAACGATGATCTGCTTGAGCGGCTCGAAGATGGGCGACTGGGTGTTGGCCACGTAGAATCGGTCCCGCTGCCGGAGCAGGATGCCGCAGGCGGTCAACTGGGCCAGTTCCCGCTGCGCCGCACCGACACCGCAAGCCGTGCGACGGACGATCTCTCGCAGATAGAAGGACTCGTCCGGGCGCATCAGCAACAAAGACAGAATCGCCTGTCTGGTGTTGCCGAAGAGGACGATGGCTGGATCGAGTGCCGTACCCATTTCGGGTACGATTGTACCCCGTATGGGTACGGCCGCAAGAGGGAGATTGTCGGTCACCTGAATCCGGTTGCTTACTCATGGCCTCAGACCACCACTCCACATGCGTACTGGCGGCTGAGTCTGGCGACATCTATATCCTAATTCGTTCCGCCCCATACCTCCGCTTCGAAATCCCGGACCTGATCCCGCGGAACCGAAATCGCCACTGCCTTCGCCCCGGCCCGGTCAATGATCTTCTCATGCACGAACGCAGCCAACTTCTCGATACGCCGCGGGAATCTGTTGTCGCAGTAGATCCTCTTCAGGTGGCCCTGCGATTTGACAAGAAGGCACCATTGCGTGCCGTCGTGAATGTTGGCTTTGTAGTAGTCGTCAAGGGCGACGATCTTCAGTTCATTGACCTGGTCGGCCAGCGACTGCATCTCGACCGCCGTAAGTTGAAACGTCTTGCGGGACCAGACATTTGAAGAGGATTCGTATTGGTAAACAGCTTTGCCGTCTGCGGTAATCTTGATCAGATCAAGGCCGTGCCAGCCGGAGCCCTGGCCAAGCTGGAATTCGAATGTGGAGTCATAGACGACAGGCCATGGAGCGGGGCGGAGCAGGTCTCGATTGTAAACACATCCGATGACAACAAGAGCGATGCCGATTAAGCATGATGCGAGAAGACGTGTTCTATGCTTCGGCAACTTCATGGGTCCGCTGTCTCGCCGGGTGCCACGGCTTGTCTACTGCAAGCCGCGTCTGCGTGACCACGACGCACGGCTTGCAGTAGACAAGCCGTGGCACCCAACAAATCGCGTCAGTAGTTCCTGCTCCGATCCTTACCCGACGTTCAACGCGTTCAGATAGTCCTCCAGATCCTTGCGCGACTTCTCCAGGTCCTTCTGCCCCTGGTCGATGCTCTTGAGCAATCCGTCAAGCTGGGTTTCCTGTTGGTCAAGCTTCTCGGTCAGCCGGTTCTTCAGTGTGCTCTTGTCGGGCAGGGTCTTGATGTTCTCGCGGATGCGGGTCTGGTCCTGGGTGATGGTGTTGATGTCGTTCTTGCTCTTGTCGATGCCGCGCTGGATCTCGGCCATCTTCTGCCGCATCCGGGCGGCCTGCATCAGTGAATCCTTCACGGGCTGGGGAATCTCGCCAGCGCGCGAGTAGAACTCCATCGTGCCCACATCGGCGCTGAGCAGAGCGAGCGTTTCGCCCTGGACGATCTCTTCCTTGACGGTGAATCCGCCGGTCTTCCCGGCCGGGACCAGTGTCTTGAAACGGTACAGTTGCTCGGTGGTTTCCAGCGCCTTTTCCGGCTGGACCAGCTTCCAGCCCTGGCGGAAGTGGTGCTCGATGATCAGCGTCTTGTCCGCCTCGGCCTTGTTGTCGGCGTCGTACTCCTGGGTGAAGACATTCTTGCGCTGCAGTTGCAGCACGCCCTTGACGATCTTGCCGGTCAGCAACGATGAGTCGCTCTTGTTCCTGGTCGAGTTGACCAGCATCTGCAGGTCGATGCCGTAGCTGAGCAGCCGCTCCTGATTCGGCGGCAGGTTATCGATCTTTGCGTCACCCGCGTAAGTGGGGCCATCGAGGACGGTGATCGGCCCCTGCAAAAGATGTTTCTTGGTGGTGTTCTTAACTCGCGCGCCGTTGAGCGGGTTTCTCGACAGCACGGCGGCGTTGTAAATGGAGAGTCGTTCCACTTCGATCGGGTCGGTGATGATGGGGATCATGGCCGAGCGCTGGCGCGGAAGCGAGACGTTGCCGACGGTGTATTGGAACAGTTCGCCGACCTTGGAGGCCGAGGCGACGGATACGACCGAGGCGCCGGGGTCCATGGGCCTGTCCATCAACTCCGCGGCGGCGGCCCCGCCGAGGGCGAGACCTCGCGAACTGCCGGCCCTGGCCGGCGCGGCCGCTCTGCGGGCCAGCGACAAGCCTTCCGTCTGCTCCTGCGCATCGGACGCGGCTTTCTCCTGATTCTGCTTCAGCTCCACCTGGCGTTCCCGCTTGGCGATTCCCGCGTCGTACGTCTGCGGCCGAAGGCTGGCATAAAGTTCCGGCTGAACCACGGGCCGGGGAATGTAGAGCGGCTGATACAGTTCCTGGATGAACGAAATCGGCCGGCCGGAAACGAGGCTGAGCTGCACGTCGTTCCAGTCGTTGTCGGTCTGGTTCTCGACAATGGCCCAGCCCTGGAGTTGGTGCTTGTCTTTCTCCGGCGAGAGCAGCAGCCGATAGCTGGTCTTCCAGATCGGCGTCTCGACCACGTAGCCCAGGCGCACGATCCGTTCGCCATCGCCCTGGAAGTTGATGGTCACGGGTTTCTTGTCCTGATCGCGGGCGTGGGCGAGGGCGGCCAGGGCCTTGTTCAGTTCTTCGCCAAGCTGGGGATCTTCGAGCTCGAGTTTGACGACATCGTCCATGTTGACGGTGCGGATGGTGCCGCCGGCCAGCAGGTTGAGCACCCACACCTCGATCGTCGCCTTGTCCACGGCCTTGGGCTTCTTCTCCAGACCCAGGATCGTGCCGGACAGATTCTCGGTGCCGGCCGTGACCTTCACCTTGGCCCCGCGCAGTTGCGTCAGCAGATCGGGCAGCGACGGGTTGGCGGTGATGTCCACCTGAAATGACTTGAGCAGCTTGGAGATCGGGTCCTGCGACGGATAGACGATGGTGGTCACCTTCCCGCCGCCCATATCCTGGAGGACCAGCGACTTGAGAATGTCGTTGATCTGGTTGGTCTTGAAACGGATCTCGGTGGAGGAGTTTCCCTTGATCTGGCCGACGTGCTCGAAATAGCCGACACCCGAGGAGAACAGCACGACGGCCTTCACCGGCACATCGGTCTGTTTCGCATCGGCCTTGGGCGCGTCGGCCGCCAGGCAGGGGAATGAGACGGCGGAAATGGCGAGTGACAGAACGGCGCTGCGGAAGAGGTTTCTCATGGTCGGATTCCTTTGTTCCAGCATTGGACGCGGGCGGGCCGGGAAAGTTCCCTCGGCAGTCCGTTGTCAGTGGACGGGGGCGTGACCGTCTTCTTTGGCAAACGCTGCAACATCAGCGAGGGTGGGGACGGCTCGCCGAGCCGTCCGTGTACGCACCACAGCGGTGGTTTCGGCGAAACCGCCCTACCTTTCCCAAAAAGGACGGGCAGACCCGTGGACGGTGGTCATCGAGGCTGATGCTCCGGATCAAGGAATGCGGCCGGAATGACTTTCCGAGATTGGGTGCCACGGCTTGTCTACTGCAAGCCGTGCTTCGCAGTCACGCAGACACGGCTTGCAGTAGACAAGCCGTGGCACCCGGGATTGCGGCAGTTGTTCCTGCGCGAACCTTCAGTTCGTGTCCCCCGCCGCCATTTCAGCCCAGGCGACGTCTCCCGAGCCGCCGCTTGCCCGCACCCGCCAATGCTCCGAGGCGTAGATACGCTGGCCGCCATTCGCCGGAAACGGGTGCAGACCCTGCGGCGGGGTCGGGCCGAGTTGGCCGGCACACACCAGGGGCCCGATGCGAAGCAGTCCCGTCGATTTCCGCAGCACCTCGGACTGCTCGACCATGCTCGGCCCGCCGATGGCCACGGAGATCAGGAGAAATCGCCGCCCGGCGACGACCACCTCGGCCGCGACGGCGAAGGCGTCCCGCGTGCCATCCCGCAATTCGCGGTGACGGTACAACACGTGCCGCGAGATGATGCCGCAACCTCCAAGCGTCCGGCCTTCGATGCCCAGTTCGGAATAGAAGAGATGCTCCGGGCCACGCACATCCAGCGACATGGCCAGTTCGGCGAGCCCATCCCGCGTGATGTGCTGCACCAGGACGACATCCGGCCGGACGCCTCGCAACGCCTCGGTGGCCGCTTCGATGCCGGGCTGCCATTGCATGTCCACCGTCGCCACCCGCACCGCGTCCGCCGGAGCCCCCGGCTTTGACTGCCGATACTCGGCCGGTGTATCCGACGCCGCGATCCAGTACAGCCACCCGCCCAGAACTCCCGCCAGCGCTCCCAGCGCCAGCAACACCCGCTTGCCGCTAAGTCCTTTCCTGGCACTCGTTTCCATGCCCTGATTCTATCGCACCATCGCCGGAATCTCTTCCCCGTCCCCAGCACAAGAGTCGCGCTGCAAAACAAAGCCAATCTCAATTTGGCTCGTCATCTCCTACGGACTACGGACCACTGACTACGGATGATTTCTGCACGCATTCGACCGCATCGGCCGATAACACGGATAGGAAGGATTGGACCCATGCTCACTCAGGTCCTGCAGGCTATGCCTCCCGAAGCCGCCTCGGGCTTGTGGCTACTCGCCATCGCCGGGGTTGCGGTCGGGGGTCTGCTCTGGCTGGCCGGCTCGCGGTTCTCGCGCCCGCTGGTATCGCTCGTCTGTGCCGTCGCCGGCGCAGTTATCGGACTCAAGCTTCCCGCCTGGACCGGTGTCAGCATCGCGGCCTGGGGCGGTGCCATCGCCGTGGCGTTGCTGCTGGGGATACTCGGCTATGCGTTCCATCGCCTCTGGGTGGGCGCGGGTTTGGGAGCCCTCGCGGCCCTGTGGGCCTGTTACGCGGTCATCGTCGCCTATCCGGGGCAGGCATTCACCATCCCGGTCGAGGCCGCTCCCATGGGCCTGGGCGCTTATCTGATGGAAGTCGGCCGGGGCATCTGCCCCGAGTTGCACCGCACCCTGCCGCTGGCCGCCGGAATCGCCACCGTGGGCGGGCTGGTCGTCGCCATGCTGCTGCCGCGGACGGCGATGTATCTGTTCTACTCGCTGCTGGGCGTCACCCTGCTGTCGGTGCTGGGTCCGACCGCGATGCAACTGCTTCGTCCCCAGATGCTCACCGTCCTGCCGACCCGGGCGATGGCCCAGTCGCTGCTGATCCTGGGAATGGTTGTTTTCGGCGCCCTGGTGCAGTGGCGCACGGCCCCGCGGATGGATGCGGAAGCGAATTCCGCTCCGCCGGCCGAATGACAGAGAGGTTCTTCAACGCAGGGAACGACTATGATGTTGCTTCTTGGAAAAGCCGCCGCAGCCGCTTCAGACGCGGCCGCCGCGGCGCCTTCGCCGTTCGATTTCCAGCCCATCACCCGCTTCCCCGTGCAGCAGGATTTCCTCACCTGGTGCCAGCAGATGGGCACGGGTTCGGCGATTCTGATTATCATCATGGGCATCGTCTATCTGCTCTACGGCTGGTCCATGTTCCGCGGGCTCATTCTCCTCAATGCCGTGCTCATCGGCGCCTACGTCGGCGTCATCGTCGGCTCGCGCTACAGCACCTATCCGCTGGCCGGCGGGCTCATCGGCGCCGTCGTCGCCGGCGTGACCACCTGGCCGCTGATGAAATGGGCCGTCGCCGTCATCGGCGGGCTGGTCGGCGCGATCCTGGGCGCCTCCGTCTGGACGGCTGCCAACCTCGACTCCACCTACGCCTGGGCCGGCGCCCTCACCGGGCTGGTGGGTTTCGGCCTGTTCTCGTTCATCCTCTTCCGGGCGTCGATCATCATGTATACGAGCCTCCAGGGCGCCATCATGGTGCTCATGGGCCTGCTCGGGCTCACTTTCAAGTATCCCGATCTGGCCCAGAAGATCAGCAACTCGCTGGCGACTCAGCCCCTGGTGTTCCCCATCGCCGTGGGCGTTCCCGTATTGCTCGGCCTGATCTACCAGCAGACGCATTCCCCCGGTGAAAGCAGCCCCGCGCCGGCCAAGAAGCAGGGGGCGTGACCATTCTTCCGGGAATCCGCATTTCGTAGCACAGGCGTCTCGCCTGTGTCGTGTCGGTACTCCGACACTCTGTCGTTGCCCGGACGAATGGTCACGCCCGAAGCAAAGGATGCGCGCACAACCGTGTTGTCGGCGACGCGGGATCCTCCCTAAATGCGCCACGGCTCGCGCATCGCGCGGGATCTGAGGCGATTGGCCTCCGCGTCTCCCACGAACTCATACTTGACCAGATCGAGCTTCAGATTTCGCTGCAACTGTTCGCAGATGTCGGCGGCCAGGCAGATGCTCATGGAGCGCAGCATCATTTCCGGATTGGCCACCGTCGGACGGCGCGACCTGACGCAGTCGAGGAAATCCCGCATGTGGTTCGGCGGCCGCTGCGTCCGGCCCAGGTATTGCCACACGACCGTCTTGAAGTTGTCCAGCAGCGCGGGCGATGAGACATCGGGCTGGGAATAGCCGTCCGCCGCCGCCGCCCATCCTTCCGGGCCGTCAAACCGCTCGCCACAGGCGCCGTGCCAATACTTGCACGGTTTCCAGACGTCGCCGGGTTCCCGGAACAGAACCAGGTTCACGCCGTTGGACAAGCGCGTCATCATCGTGGCATCGGGTCCGCCGAACTCAAACTCAATGGACGACACCTCCGACATGTCGATTCCCGCCAGGGCCTGGGCGACCGCGTGCGCCCCCCACATGGCCACGTCCGTCGCGAACGCGTAGAAGTTGTACCAGCCGCTGTTCATATAACCGCTGTTGTACGGCCGCCACGGAGACGGCCCGAGCCACACCTCCCAGTCCATCTCCTCTTTGGGCGGCTCCGGCTGCGCCGGCAGCCAGTCGTGACGGAATCCGCCGCGCCAGCGGATGTCGGCATATACCGTGTGAATCTTGCCAAGCCGGCCCGACCGCGCCATCTCGATCGCAAATATGTGGTTGGGCTCGCTGAGCCGCTGCGCGCCGGTTTGATAGACCCGGTTCAATCGGCCGGCCGTCGCCACGACTTGCTGCCCCTGCGCTATCGTGAGACAGGACGGCTTCTCGCAGTACACATCCTTTCCCGCCCGCATCGCCAGGACGGACGCCAGTGCATGCCAGCGGTCGCCCGTGGCGATCAGCACCGCGTCAATGTCCTTTTGCTCGGCCAGGAGATCGCGCATGTCCCGGTACAGGACGCAGTCCTTGTTGTCATATTTGCGGTCGATCACCTGTTTCACCGCTTCGCGGCGGCTCTTGCTGACGTCGCAGACTGCCAGGAACTGAACGTCGCTTTCGCCCAGTATCCAGCCCACATCGCTGGAGCCGCGGCCGCCGACGCCGATGGCGCCCATGAGGATGCGCTCGCTGGGCGCCGTCACCCCGCCACGGCCCAGGACCGAAGCGGGAATGATCAGGGGAACGGCCAACGCGCCGCCTGCCGCAACGGCGCTCTTGAGCATCCGTCGCCGCGTGATTGCCGTGCTGTGGTTGTCGCGCATAATGAATCTCCTGTCTCGCTGCCTTTCAGTACAGCATCGCGGCCCAAGGGTTGTTCGTGAAGTTGGCCCAGCCCGCAGAGGGCGTGCCCACAGATTCGGGAGGGCCGTGCTTCCGCACGGCCGGGATGGTCGCGCCGCGAAACGGCCGCAGAGGACT
>JBIOJL010000224.1:0-10197 GCA_044450885.1 Tepidisphaerales bacterium | reverse complement strand
GCCCATCGTCTTCGTCGACCGACCCGGCGGCAACTACTGGAAGGGGTGGCTCCGGCCGGCCATCGACATGCTGCTGGCACGGAAGTTCATCAACGAGTCGGACCTGGCCCTCTTCAAGATCACCGACAACAACGAAGAAGCCATCCGCGAGATCACCCATTTCTACGACAACTACCACAGCACTCGCACCGTCCGCGACGAACTGGTGATCCGGCTGCAGCGGGCACCCGGCGAGGCCCAACTGCAGGACCTGAACGCGCGATTCTCCGACATCGTGGCCAATGGCGGCTTCCGCGTCTCGGCCCCCCTGCCGCTGGAATACGACGAGCCGGGGCTGTCGCACCTGCCGCGGCTGGTGTTCAAGTTCAATCGGCGGGATCATGCGCGGCTGCGGATGCTGATTGATTTTCTGAATGATTTGTAGGGTCCGCATTGCGGACCATCTATTGCGATCACCGAAATCGCTCGAACACCCCACGAAGCGGTCCGAAGTGCGGACCATTCCCTACGATCACCGGCATCGCTCGAACGCACTACGAAGCGATCCGCAGTGCGGACCCTACGTTTCGGCCGACGGACACCATTTCGCCAACTCACAGACATCACACTTTGGCTTGCGTGCCTGGCAGGTCTTGCGACCGTGGTAGATGAGCAGGTGCGACCAGAGCGTCCAGGCCTCGCGGGGAATAACCTGCATCAGATCCTGCTCGATCTTCACCGGATCGTCGTCTTTCGTCAGCCCCAGCCGCTGCGAAATTCGGCCGACATGCGTGTCGACCACCACCCCTTCGCTCTTGCCGAAGGCATTGCCCAGCACCACGTTGGCCGTCTTGCGGCCGACGCCGGGGAGCGAGGTCAGCAATTCCATGTCGGCCGGAACCTGCCCGCCGTGCTTTTCGACCAGCGCGGCCGCCATGCCGCGCAGGCTCTTGGCCTTGTTGCGGAAGAAACCGGTGGACTGGATGTCCTTCTCCAGTTCTTCAGGCGATACGCGGGCCAGATCGGCCGCGCTGCGGTATTTGCGGAACAGATCCTTCGTCACGATGTTCACGCGGTCGTCCGTACACTGGGCCGAGAGAATCGTGGCGATCAGCAGTTCCAGCGGACTGGAGTGATTCAGGCTGCACTTGGCATCTGGATAGACACGCTTGAGCACCGGCAGGACGATCCGCACGCGCTCGGCTCGCTGCTGCACCGTTTTCGATGTGACACCGGCCATGGCTACCACCTCGGCGTAATGGCGCTGCTGAAGACCACCACGAGCGAGAGCATCACGAGTTCAAAGAGCATCAGCCGCACGCTGTCGCGCTGGTGCTCGACGAACCGCTCGCGGATCAGGTTGGCCTTGTCGGGATCGTCGGCGTTTTCGATGAACTCCTCGCGGGCCTTCCACGCCTTGGGCCAGACCACGCGCCGATCGTAAATCAGCATGACCGCCGACCCGACGAAGAACGTGCAGCGGGCGATGCCGGACACGCGGTTGTGCCAGTTCTCGGCGATGACGAACCACTGGCAGCCGAGCATCAGCAACACCACCGCCGCACAGCAGAGCTGCACGAAGCCGATCTGGCGGATGATGGCCCCGATGATGGTCCCGGCCAACAGGCCGGCGTGGTCGTGATCGACGTTCACGGAGAGCACGCGCGGCAGCGTCGGGTCCTCCTCCTTGACGACGGTGACGATCACCGGCCAGGCAATGGCAATGAACACCAGGCCCCCGAACCAAGTGGTCAGGGCCAGCCAGTAGATCGACTGAACCAGTTGAAACGCAGTCATTGGACGCAGATGTTACGTCCGGACGCGGCGGATGTCACTGGTGGTGCCGGTGCCCTCACCGGCACGGGGTGCATGACAGAATCGGCGGGACCCCTTCGAATGGCTTCGGAGGGGCAGGAATGCCCCTCGCTCAGCCATTCGATGACAGACAAGAATGTCTGTCCCACCGGCATCTGGCAGGTACACCGCCGAAAGTGTCATGCCCTCACCGGCACATGCTGAAACGCGCCGACGGGGCGTCGGCGGCACTACCTGCGATCGCCCTGGGTCGAACTGGCCGCTGCCTGGCGGATTTCCTCCGGCGCCGACTTGAGGTCGTCGAGCGTGCGCTGGGGTGAAGCGCCGTCCTGTATCCACCAGCCGATGATCTTCACCACATCCGCGGGCAGGGCAGGCTTCCCATCCGCAGGCATATAGTCGTCATCGTCGCTCTTGAGCGTGATCCGGCGGTAGAGGTCGCTCGCGGCCGGGTTTCTCGGCGTGATCACCGGACCGGTCTTGCCGCCCTTGAGCAGGCCCTCGAGGCTGTCCAACCGCAACCCGCCCTTGGTCTTGACCGCGCCGTGACACAGGACGCAGTGCTGTTGCAGGGCGGGGGCGATGATGTCGGCGTACACCGTGGGCGGGCCCGAAGGACGGGTGGCGCCAGCCTGGGTCGTCGGGCTGGACGCCTTCTTGTGCAACTGGATGCCGAGCCGGGCCCGGATCGACGGCGGCAGAAACTCGGTGAGATAATCCTCGCCGTGGCTGAGCGAGCCCCCGAAATGGGACGCGACAACCAGTGTGCCGACCGTGCCCGTGAGCAACAGGCCATGCACGCCGCCCGCCCAGCGGCGGCCGGACGCATGGCAGCGCAGGGTCCAGCAGGCCATGGCGGCAATGGCCACGGCGATGCCCGTCCACATGTGCCACTTCAGCAGCGAGGTGACCTCGTAGCCATCGGCGGATGCGAGAAGATAACCATGGACGGCGGCCGCGACGGCCGACAAGGCGCCCAGGCCGAGCACCAGGCCGGCCGCGCGCTTCAGGTGGTCGAATCGCTTGAAAAGGCCCATCGCTTCAAACAGCAGTGCGAGCGGCAAGAGCGTCACGGGCAGATGCACGATCAGCACATGAAACCGCCCGAGCAGGCGCAGGGTGTCTCCTTTGGTCCGGCCCGCCGGCGGGAAGAATCCGGCGGCCACGAGCAGCCAGGCCGCCGCGACGATCGTCAGAGCCAGCAGCAGCCTGCGCCCGCGCGTGGGGCGAGGCGGCGCTGGCGGATCGACGGGAGGTTGTATCGTATCGGTGTCCATGGGGTTCTTGTTCGGCAAGACTGTAGCAGCCCGGCATGGGGGTTTCCACGGCACGTTCCGACCAGTCACCTTCGGCTTTCAGTTCTTCAGTTTAGATCCAGTCTAGATCCCAGTCTAGATCCCCATTGCCAGTTGAAACATTTGGGTATATACTCAAATGGGCCATGGGAAGGTTTGATCGGCATGATTTTCGCTGGAACGACTGGAATATCCAGCACATTGCGAAACACAATGTGTCATCGGAGGAGGCGGAATATGTCGTGCGACATGCCAAGCCACCGTACCCGCGGCGACACAAGAAGGGCACTTGGATTGCCAAGGGGCCGACTTGGGAGAGTTGCCTGTTGCAAGTAGTTTTCTTCGTTGACGAGAACGACGACATCTACGTGATTCATGCGATGCCGTTCTGATCAGAGAAATGGAACAATGCGATGAAGACCGTGACGTGGAAACAATTCGAGCGCATGACTACGGCCGAGAAGAACGCTTTCGCGAACCAGTTCGACCGCGTGATCCCGGCATCAGAGTACGAAAAGCCCACCCCTGACGAAAAAGCCAAGCTCCGCAGAGCGATGCAGAAGCTGCGCCGCGGCCGGCCCAAGATCGGCAAGGGCGCCAAGCGAGTGCTGGTCACGATTGAAAGGGGACTGTTGGAAGAGACTGACTCATTTGCGAAACGCCGCGGCATTTCGCGGGCCGCGTTGATCTCGAAGGGCCTGCGCTGCGTGTTGGCCGCCGGTTGACGGATGGCGCTCCGCGGCCCGCGGCCCGCGCGATACGAACACCTCACGCACGTTCTTTGACGGCCGCCTCGTAGCCGACGATGGCGATCTTGTACCGGTCGGCCAGTTCCAGCACCTTGGGCTTTTCGAGCACGAGCGTCTTGCCCGGTTCCAGCACGATGCAGCCGGCGCCGGCCTCGTGGAGCTTTTCGACGGTCTGGCAGCCGATCACCGGCACATCCAGGCGCATGTCGCGCCGGGTGTTGGACACTTTGATGACCGTCCACCCCTTCACCTTGCACAGTTGTCCGGCCCGCTCGATCATCGCGTTGGTGCCTTCGAGGGCCTCGACCGCGATGACGTCGCGATGGTAGACCGCGATGGCCTGGCCCACGTCCATCCGGCTCAGCACGGAGCAGAGCTCCCAGCCGAAGGCGACGTCGAGCCATTGCTGTTCGGTGGGCTGGCGGTGGGTCATGACGCCCGGCGCGGCCAGATGTTCCTGACAATAGGTTGTTGAGTCGATCAATGGCACACCTGCGGTTGCGAGTTCATCGGCAATGGCCTTGAGCATCGTGTACGGGCGTTTGTCGCGCCTCATCCGCCGCACCCAGAGGCTGACGGTGCGGAGGTCCGGGATGAAGCGCAAATAGCGCCACGGGTCGTACATCTGGGTCTTGCGGACGCGCCCGACCATGATTGCCTGCGAACAGCCCTCGCGCCGCAACAGACGGATCCACTGGCCCATGCGCACGAGGCCCACCCAGCGGAAGACGTCGCACTCGACCTGGAGCTGCGGCGAGGCGCAGCCGGCCAGCGCCGCGCAGATCACCCGCCGGCCCGCCGCTCTGGCGCCGCGGGCGACCAGCATGGGGAAAATCCCCTCGCCTGCGATAAGACCCAATGGTTCCACGCATGATGATATTAGCGGCAGATCGTCCTGTCGCGAAGGAAACCGTCAGTCAAACACGGATTTCCGGGTTGTCGGTTTGGGCAGCTTCAGATCCGGCTTGTCCGGAGGGGTGTCGAAAATATTCGGCCTGATCTTGTGATTCGGGTCGACCGGCGTGTCCGGCGTCTGGTTCCCGACGTGCGTGTCGGTCGCCTTCGTCGTCGGCGCAGGCGCCGGCGCCGCCGGGGGCTTGGGGTCCACCGGCGGCCTGGGGTCGGCTTGCGTGACCGGCGGCGGCTTGGGCCTAGACTCGATCCGCTGCTGCTCCAGCTTGGCCTCCTGCCGAGCCAGCTGCGCCTGGCGGACCTCTTCGTTCATCTCCTGGCTCAGGGCATGCCCCGAGGCCATGCGGATCATCTCCGAATAGCGGTCGATCCCCTCACGGTACTTGCCGACGGCAACGAAGACATCCGCCTGGGCCCTGAGCACCAGCAGCTTGGTCCGGTTCTGGTCTTCCCAGGGATCGACCACGAGCGCCTCCGCGCGATCGGTCGCCGACTGCGTGTCCTTGATGATCTTCCGCACGGCCGGATCGCGAACGAACTGGCCGTTGACCATCTTCAGCAGTTCGTGGTACTTCAAGATCCCCTTGTCGGCCCGCCCGGCATCAATCAGCACGTCGCCCTGCGCCTTGAGGATCTCCAGACGCGTGCGGTTCTCCTCATCCCATGACGGCCGCGCGCCGAGGCCCAGGTAGATGGCATATCCCGCCGCAGCCAGGGCGATCAGGGCCAGCGCCGTCGGCCACCTGCCGCCGGCGCGGCGCGCCTGTGCGACCGCGGCGGCCAGCTGCGCCGCCGATGGTCCGGGCCTCGAGAACTCGCGGTCGCCGATGACCGAAAGCGGCTCCCATTTGGCTGGAACCGTGGACTTGGACTCCTCCTCATCGAGATGTTTCTCCGGCTCGCGAATTTTCACCAGATCGTCGAGATTCTGCGAGGACAGCGCCACGGCGGGCTCGGCCACGGCAACCGCGGCGGCCGAACCCCCGGCGGCCTCCGGCTTGAGGTCCAGCCCGGCCCCGGAAAAGAGCGAGCCTTCCGAGGCCGCCAGCCTCTCCCGGTCGCCCTCCTTCTCCCTGCCCAGCACGCGATTGCAGTCGCGACAGACGGGTTTGCCGTCGCGCTCAAACCCCTCGCCTTCGACGAATGTGGCGTGGCAGATGGAGCATTCGATCGTCGGGATGTTGAAGCTCGCCCGCTGGTCGGGGTTGCGGTTCTCCCAGCAGTCCATGCATAGATAGTTGTTGTCGAGGTCTTTGGTATGCTTCAGGTGGGTGACATCCTTGCCACAGATGAAGCAGACCTTGGCGATGCGTTCGGGGACTTTCACGATGGCGCCGCATGAATTGCAGCGCCCCATCTTGCCGCGGGCCTCGTCGGGGACTTCCGCTGTTTCCCAGCAACGTGGACATCGGACGCGGATTGGCACTTGCGTACTCCTGGCGGACAGCGCCGCGGTTCCTCGGTGTCGATTCCTGGTGCCTGGGCGGGCGCGATCACAGATGCCGGAGGGTGGTGCTTCCGCACCACCGGAGCCCGCGATCGGTGATCGCGGCTACAGGCGGCCGGAAGCCGCGATCAGCGATCGCAGCCACAGCCTCCCGAAACAGTGGTCACGCCCACGCGGACCTTGCGATCCGGTTCACTATTTTGGACGGTAAAGCCCCGGATAGCAAGCGGAACCATGGTTATTAGACGCCTTTCGCCGTATCATCCGCATTTCAGGACCGGGAAATCATGGCAACCCGCAGGCACAAAACGTCTGACAACACCGTCACCATCGGGCTCACCCAGATGGCCTGCGCCAATGACCCGGCCGGCAACCGGCGACGCCAACTGCACCTCCTCGAGCAGGCCGCCGACCGCGGCGCTCGGGTCCTCTGCACCCAGGAGCTTTTCCGCTCGCATTATTTCTGCCAGTGCGAGGACTATCGGTTCTTCGACCTGGCCGAGACCATTCCCGGCCCGAGCACGGATGCCCTGTGCAAACTGGCGGGAAAGCGCTCCGTGGTGATTGTAGGCTCGCTCTTCGAGAAACGCGCCCGCGGGCTCTACCACAACACCGCCGTCGTCATCGACGCCGACGGATCGATTCTGGGCCTGTATCGCAAAATGCACATCCCGGACGATCCGCTTTATTACGAGAAGTTCTACTTCACGCCCGGCGACACCGGCTTCAGGTCGTGGAAGACGAGGTACGCGAACATCGGCGTGCTCATCTGCTGGGACCAGTGGTTTCCCGAGGCCGCACGACTGACCGCGCTGGCCGGCGCCGAGATCCTCTTCTACCCCACCGCGATCGGCTGGCACCCGGCCGAGAAACAGCAGTTCGGCGCGGCCCAGCACGAAGCATGGGAACTCATCCAGCGGTCCCATGCCATCGCCAACGGGTGCTACGTCTGCGCCGCCAACCGTATCGGCCACGAACACATGCCTGGCCCGGACGGGAACAAGAACTCAGCACTCAGGACTCAGCACTCAGGACTCAGCAATCAGGACGCAGCACCCAGCACTCAGCACTCAGCACTCAGCACTCACAATGGCATCGACTTCTGGGGCCAGTCCTTCGTCGCCTCGCCCGATGGCCAGGTGATGCACCGGGCCTCGGCCGCGCGTGAAGAAGTCGTGGTCGTCCCCTGCGACCTCGGCCGCGTCGACTTCAGCCGGACTCACTGGCCATTCCTTCGTGACCGGCGGATCGACGCCTACGCGGACCTGTCCCGTCGTTTCATAGACTAACGAGCTCGGAAAGCCATGAAGACTCCCGCAGAACTCGGCTACACATTTCCGCCCGAATGGTCCCCGCATCGCGGGACGTGGCTGTCGTGGCCGCGTCCCGAGGCGCTTTCATTCCCCGGGCGATACCACACCATTCCCGACAACCTCTCGAAGATCATCCGTGAAATCGCCGCCCGCGAGGAAGTCCACGTCAACGTCCCCAACGCGAACTACGAGCACATCGTCCGCAGCCAGCTCGAGAACCACGGCCGCCCGCTCTGGAACATCTACTTCCACTATGTGAAAACCAACGAATGCTGGTGCCGCGACCATGGCCCGGCGTTCGTGCTCAAACCAAAGAAAGGCGGCGGCCACCAGGCCGCGATCGTCGACTGGGCCTACAACGCCCTGGGCGGGAAGTATCCTCCCTTTGACGACGACGATGCCGTGCCGACACGGATCGCGGAGTTGCTCCGGCTGGAGGTCTTCAGCCCCGGCATCGTCCTCGAAGGCGGCTCGGTCGACTTCAACGGCGCCGGCACCATCCTCACCACGGAATCGTGCCTGCTCAACAAGAACCGCAACCCCGGCCTGTCGAAGAAACAGATCGAGCGCTGTCTCTGCGACTACTATGGCCAGAAACACGTCTGCTGGCTCGGCGAAGGGATCGTCGGCGACGACACCGACGGCCACGTCGACGACTTGGCCCGTTTCATCAACCCGACGACGATCGTGGCCGCGGTCGAGCAGGATCCCAAGGACGTGAACTACAAGGCGCTGCGGGACAACCGCCACCGCCTCGAACTCCTGCGCGACCAGGACAACCGGCCGTTCGAGATCGTCGAACTCCCGATGCCCGGCGTGGTCGAATACGACGGCCAGCGCCTTCCGGCGACGTACGCCAACTTCTACTTCATCAACGGAGCGGTACTCGTGCCGATCTACCGCCACAAGAAACACGACGCCAAGGCCATCGAGATCCTGCAAAAGCGCCTGCCCGACCGCAAGGTCGTCGGGATCGACTGCTACGACCTGATCTGGGGCCGCGGGGCGATTCACTGTCTGACACAGCAGATGCCGCAGTTCTGAGTGCTGGGTGGAGAAATCCGAAATCGGAGATGCGAAGTGGAATTCACTACCGTTGCAAGCTCCTACAGGATGATCCCGACGTCGGGGCCGGCGTCGGGCAGGGGTGAATTACGTTCCATGAACTCGCGATGCCGGCGGGCCTCGACGTTCTTCACGTTCAGGATATACGCCAACTGCGCGGCCGAGAGGCGCAGCGACGGGGGCAGCTCGGAACCGCAGAACTCGCAGTTCTTCCGCCGGCGGTTGTAGACCTCGCGTCCGCAAGACGGGCAATGGAATCCCATCGGTCGCCTCCCTCAAAAAGACCACTCAACGAAGGCGAGAGGATAGTGCGAGGGGCGGCGACGCCAATTACAAACCGGGGCGGAGGCTATAGTCCCCTGTCACAATGTGAGACGACAGACAAGAATGTCTGTCGTACGACAGGCAGGAATGCCTGTCCCACCGTTCTCCCGTCAAACAGGCGGCCTATTTCTTCTTCTGCTCCTTGGCCCAGGAGTCCTTCAGGCTCACGGTGCGGTTGAATACGGGCCTCTGGGCGGTGCTGTCCTTGTCGGCACAGAAGTAGCCCAGGCGCTCGAACTGGAGCTTCTGGCCGGGCAGGACGCCGGCGAGACTCGGTTCGAGGCGGGCGTCTTGCATGAGGACTTCGGAGTTGGGATTGAGGTTGACCTTCCAGTCCTGGCCGGGCGGGAAGTCCGACGGGTCGGGCCTGGCGAACAGGTGCTCGTACAACCGCACCTCGGCCTCCACCGCGTGCGGCGCGGAAACCCAGTGCATGGTCGCCTTGACCTTGCGGCCGTCGGGCGAGTCGCCGCCCTTGGTGGCCGGGTCGTAGGTGCAATGCACCTCCTTGACGTTCCCCTTCTCATCCTTGACTACGTCAGTACACTTAATGAAATAAGCGTAGCGCAAACGTACCTCGACGCCCGGCGAGAGGCGGTAATACTTGGGCGGCGGAACCTCGCGGAAGTCATCCTGCTCGATGTAGAGAATGCGTGAGAAAGGCACGAGACGCGTGCCGGCGGCCGGGTCTTCGGGGTTGTTGATGGCCTCGAGCTGCTCGGACTGCCTCTCCGGATAGTTGGTGATGACCACCTTCAGCGGGTTGAGCACGGCCATGCGGCGCGGCGCCCGTTTGTTCAGATCATCGCGCAGGAAGTTCTCGAGCACGTTGATCTCGACGGTGCTGTTCAGCTTGTTCATGCCGATGTGCTTGCAGAAGGCGCGGATGGCCTCGGGCGTGTAGCCGCGGCGGCGATAGCCGGAGATCGTGGGCATGCGCGGGTCGTCCCAGCCGCGGACGGATTTCTCCTGAACGAGCTGCAGCAGCCGTCGCTTGGAGAGCATGGTGTACGTGAGATTGAGCCGGGCAAACTCGATCTGCTGCGGATGGTGGATCTTCTTGCCCCAGGGACCGGAGCCGTCGTCCGTGCGGCCCTGATTCACGGCGTCGATGAACCAGTCGTACAGCGGGCGGTGGTTCTCGAATTCCAGGGTGCAGATGGAGTGGGTGATGCCCTCGATGGAATCCTCGAAGCCGTGGGCCCAGTCGTACATCGGGTAGATGCACCACTTGTCGCCGGTGTTGTGGTGCGGCTCGTGGAGAATGCGGTACATGACCGGGTCGCGCAGGTTGAAGT
>JBIOJL010000223.1:0-10235 GCA_044450885.1 Tepidisphaerales bacterium | reverse complement strand
TCCTGCGCGGCTCAAGTCATGTGGCGGTCCAAGACACGGGCAAGGGTACTTGCCCATGCCACCCAAACACGTTCCAGCGCCGCGGGATTTGAGCCGCGTTGGAGTAGTCTTGGGCGGCGGAAGTCGCGTGGCGGTCGAAGACACGGGCAAGCGTACTTGCCCATGCCACCCGCACAGGTCCCATCGCCACAGAATTTCAGCCGCGTTGGAGTAGGGCGGCCTCGCCGAGGCCGCCATCTTCCTGTAGGTGGCCGAAACCGGATCATCCGGCACATGCGAGCGGGCCGTGCTCCTGTGCCGTCGGAAGGACTCCGCGCGAAGCGCCCGCGGAGGACCGATCACACTCTGGCTCGCAACGGCTATGGTCTGGAAATGTCAAGCAGGCGTTTCGCCGACACCCCGACTTGGATTGGAACATCCGTGAACGACGCGGCGAGCGTTCTCGGCCACACTCACCGCCGCGCCCCATCCGCGCCAACAAAACGCCGAAGAACGGACATCGCGTTAGACGATAGCATATAGTATTATGGTTGGTTCGCCGGAGGTTTCCATGAAGATGGTGGAGCACAAGGTGATCATGCGCGGGCGCGCGGTTCGCGGCCGAGGGGCGATTCCCTCCGCCGCCGGCGCTGTGTTGATACGACTGGAGAACAGCTTGCATGGCGCGGTTGACGTGGCTTTCCGCCGTTCCTCCACGGCCGGGCGCCGGCAGCCCTGGTTGAGACAGGCCGGGCAGGTCGAGTTCAGGGACATTGAGAGAACCGGCAAAGAGGAGATGGTCCTCTACTTTGAAGCGCCGGCATTCGGGGACGTTGCCCAGGACTATTATTCGCAGACCATGTTGTTCGATGATCGGCCGCCTGCCGAGGATACCGCCTTTGACGTGCTGGCCGATGCGGTCGCCGACGTGCTGGCGGGAAAGGCCGACAGCGACAAATACGATGTCGGACTGCTCAAGCGATTCCAGCGTTATCAATCCACGGTCTTCGAGAAAGAAGTGGACGAACTGCTGATATCCGGGCACCGCCTGCCCCAGAGCAAGCCGAGCCGGATTTCGCAAGAGTTTCCGGAGCGGGCGCGGGATCTGTATCTGCAAACCCCGAAGCCCGCGCGCGTGCGCATCGCGGGCAAACTGGACATGATCCAGGCCAGCACGCTGGCTTTTGCGCTGCTCCTGCCCGGCGGCGAGCAGGTTCGGGGCGTGTGGAAGGGCGATGACTTTGAGACGCTGCGAATGCTGGCGAATTCGGATGTTGCGGCCACCGGCATGGCGATCTATCGGCCGTCGGGCGGCCTGCTGCGGATTGATGCCGACGCCCTGACGCCGCAGAGGCCGGCCGACCGGTTCTTCGCCCGGATGCCGAAGCCGACCGGCGGCAAATTGGATTTGAAGGCGCTCGTCAGGGAGCAGCAGAGGCGCGGCGGGTTGGCGGCAATCGGGGGCAAAATTGCGGCCGAGGAAAGTGACGAGGAGTTTCTTGCCGCCGTGGCGGAGATGGACTGACGAGCGATGGCCACGCCTTCACCGAATTCGCCGTCGGATGTTCTGCTCCTCGACACCAATGTATTGGTGATCTACGCCCGGGCGGGAGAACCGTACCGACGACTGGAAGCCCAACTGGGGCTGAGAACCAAGGCTGTGCAGGGGTTGATTTCGATCATCACGGTCGGCGAGGTGATGGCGTTTGCCCGAAAACGTAACTGGGGACAGAGTCGCCGTACCGAATTGGACGAACTGTTGCAGACGCTTGTTGCTATCGACGTCAACACGCCGGAGATTGTTGAGGCATACGCCGAGATTGACCATTACTCGGAGAAGGTCGTGAAGCCGGCTCACCCGATGGGACAGAACGACATGTGGATAGCGGCGACAGCACATGTGCTCGACTGTGAGTTGGTCACCACCGACAAGGATTTTGACCATCTGCACGGTATCAAGCTGCGCCGCCGCTGGATCGACCAGAGTTCATTAATTGCGGACAATACATGAGCCACACCGCATCCCAGATCGGCGCGCGTGTCTGGTCTTACGCCGGCGTCCTCAAGGACGACGGCCTTTCCTATATGGCCTATGTGGAACAACTCACGTTCCTGCTGTTCCTGAAGATGGCCGACGAATTGACCAAGCCCCCGTACAGCCAGGCCAGTCGGATTCCCAAGGGCAAGGACAAGAACGGCAAGGCCGTGGCCTATAACTGGGCGAGCCTGGTCAGCAAGGACGGGGCGGAATTGTACCAGTCTGACTAATCCGCCCATCGGCAAGAAACAGAGCCTCAAGACGGTCAACGAAGAAGGCGATCTGGACAGCGAAGATGAAGTGGTGGTGCGGCAGGATTTCTGGGTGTCGACGGCCAACAAGCAACTCAACTTCGTGCAGCACATCTTCAACCTGCTCAAAGTCGGCGGCCGGGCGGCCGTCGTCGTCCCCGACAACGTCCTCTTCGAGGGCGGGCCGGGTCAGAAGATTCGCCAGCAGCTTTTGCCCTCCTCCTTCTCTGTGTTCCAATTCCCTCCAATGGTGGAATTTATCACATATTATAATTGTACTATTGTTCGCTTTATGTTATAATAATGTCCGCTTCGCGCTCTTTGACAGCCACATACGTCCAAATCAGTCCTTGGTGTGCCGGAGCCTGCCCTGAGTCCTCGAAGGGTCCAGCTTCGTGGGCCGTCCTCTCCCGCCTCACCGGCAACCAACAAGCAAAACAGTGCAACCGGGAGCAGGTGAAATACGCTGTTGCCGCGGTCCCAAGCGCATTGACGGACGGCCTGCCGGCCCGCATCATACGTCCCCATGACCAAGACCGAACTTGCCAAACGGATCGCGGACGTGGCGTTGTTGCACGGGGACTTTACCCTCCGCAGCGGCCGCAAGAGCAAATACTACCTCGACAAATATCGCTTCGAGACCCAGCCGGATGTGCTGGTGGAACTCGGCAGAATGTTCGCCGGGCGGATCGGCGCCGGTGTGCGGCGGATCGCCGGCCCGGAACTGGGCGCGGTGTCGCTGGCGGCGGCCACGTCGATGGCCTGCGGCAAGCCGTTCGTCATCGTCCGCAACGCCAAGAAGGACTACGGCTCGGCCAGGCAGATCGAGGGCACGTTCGAGAAGGGCGAGACCGTGGTCATCATCGAGGACATCATGACGACGGGTGGCCAGGTGCTGGAGGCGGCCAAGGTGCTCAAGGACGCCGGGTTGAAGGTCGAGAAGATCATCGGCACGATCGACCGGCTGGAAGGCGCCCGGCAGAACATCGAGGCGGCCGGATATGTGTTCGAGTCGCTGTTCACGACGCAAGATCTGGGGATCGTGCCGGACAAATAATTGTGGTTGGGCTGGCGGGCTTCCAGAGATATAATTGCGTGGGAGGGCCGTGCTTCTGCACGGCCGGAATGCGCGTGCTGTGCCGGGAGTATTGAACATGGCCGATCAGGATACGGACAAGAAGGATGAAGGCTCGTCGGGCGGCGGGACCGCCACCCAGACGAGGCCGGATAAGAAGCAGCAGCCCAAGTCGCCGGCGCCGCGACAGATGCCGCCGTGGAAGGTGCTGCTGCACAACGACGACAAGAACGAGATGCTCTACGTGGTGCAGGCCATCGTGCAGCTCACGCCGCTGAACGAGGAAGACGCCGTCGAGCGGATGATCGAGGCGCACAAGACGGGCGTGGCGTTGCTTCTGACCACGCACAAAGAACGGGCGGAGCTCTACCAGGAGCAGTTCCAGTCCAAGGGGCTGGTGGTGACGATCGAGCCGGCGGAGTAGGGTCCGCACTGCGGACCGTTTCTTGCGTTGCCGCAGGGGCTGGTATACGAATCAAATGGTCCGCAGTGCGGACCCTACGGTCACACAAAGCTCCGCTCCAGTTCAATCGCCTGGCGCAGGCGGATGAGGTATTCACGGGCCGGGATCTCGACGCAGCCGAAGCGAACCAGGTGGGACGTGGTGGCCTGCGTGTCCAGGAGCACGAATCGGCGGTCGCGCAGGCGGGCGACCAGTTCCACCAGCGCGCACTTGGATGCATCCCGGTGCGCGTGGAACATGGACTCGCCAAAGAACGCCCCGCCGAGCGAAACCCCATAGAGCCCGCCCGCCAGTACATTGCCCTGCCAGGTTTCCACGGAATGAGCAAAACCCATGCGATGCAGTTCGAGATACGCGTGGATGAGCCGGTCGGAGATCCAGGTGGCGCCGAACCGCTGCATCATGCAGCCGCGCATGGTCTGCTCGAAGGCGGTGTTGACGCGCACCTGGTAGGGATAGCGGGCGCTGCGCATGAACTGGGCCAGCGAGTGGGGGACGTGGAAGCGATCCAGCGGGATGACCCCGCGCGGATCGGCCGTGTACCAGCGGATCTCGCCGTCGGCCTCGGCCATCGGGAAGACACCCTGGCTGTAAGCGTGGAGAATGGTTTCGGGATCGAGCCGTGCCGTGGCGGACATAAGTCACCCTGCAAACGCTCAAGCGCAGCACAGGTCAACGACACTGGATTCAGGTTTTGAAACACAGAGGTCACAGAGATCGCAGAGAAGCAATTCGGTAAACAACCATCAGTTCCTACCGATCAGTGTCTATCTGCTCCTCTCTGTGTCCTCATCCTCCTCTGTGTTTCAAATCCCTGGAGAATAATAACGGCCGACGGCGACCGATGGATCAATATTACGCTGAGCGTGCCCAACAGTATACTCCGGGAGTCGCTTCTTGTGGGGCGACGCCATCGCCCATAGAATTTTCCCCCGCTGACGCAACCGTGCATTAACGCATAGCTCTCTTACAGAGACTTGAGCAGGAATTATGTCCAATACCAAGAACCCTTTCGGCGCTGAAGGCAAATTGACATCCAAGGCAGGCGAATTGACCGTCTACCGGCTCTCCGCCCTGGAGAAGGCCGGCATCGGGAACATCGCCAGGCTCCCCGTTTCCATCAAGGTGATTCTCGAATCGGCCCTGCGGAACCTCGACGAGTTCGAGGTCTCCTCCGACGACGTCAGGCGGCTGGCCAACTGGAAGCCCGACGGTTCGGACAATGACGAGGTGCCCTTCAAGGTCGCCCGGGTCATCCTCCAGGATTTCACCGGCGTGCCGTGCGTGGTGGATCTCGCCTCGATGCGGGCGGCCATGAAACGCGTGGGCGGCGACCCCCAGAAGATCAACCCGCTGGTGCCGGTGGACCTGGTCATCGACCACTCGGTGCAGGTGGACGACTACGCCAACCCGCTGGCCCTGCTCCACAACACCGAGCGGGAGTTCCAGCGCAACCGCGAGCGCTACGAGTTCCTCAAGTGGGGCCAGAAGGCTTTCAAGAATTTCTCGGTCGTGCCTCCATCCACCGGCATCATCCACCAGGTGAACCTCGAGTGCCTCGCCAAAGTCGTGCAGACGCGCGACGGGGTCGCTTTCCCCGATACGCTGGTCGGCACCGACTCGCACACCACGATGATCAACGGCCTGGGCGTCGTCGGCTGGGGCGTCGGCGGCATCGAGGCCGAGGCCTGCATGCTCGGCCAGCCGATCTACATGGTCATGCCCAAGGTCGTCGGCTTCCGTCTGTTCGGCCAGTTGCCCGAAGGCGCCACTGCCACCGACCTGGTCCTGACCATCACCCAGATCCTCCGCAAGCACAACGTGGTGGACAAGTTCATCGAGTTCTTCGGCGAGGGCCTCTCGAACATGTCGCTCGCCGACCGCGCCACCATTGCCAACATGGCCCCGGAATACGGCGCCACCATGGGCTTCTTCCCCGTGGACCAGCAGACGATGGATTACTTGAAACTCACCGGCCGCCCGGCGCAGTTGCTCGACCTCGTGGAACGCTACACCAAGGAACAGGGACTCTGGCGCCAGGACAAGTCCGAGCCGACGTTCGGCGAAAAGGTCGAACTCGATCTCTCCACAATCGTCCCCAGCCTCGCCGGCCCCAAGCGCCCGCAAGACCGCGTCGAACTCCCCAAGGTGCGGGCGTCTTATCAGAAGGCATTCGACGAATCCCAGAAGGCCCCGAAGAAAGCCGCCCCCCACTCAGCGCTCGGCACTCCACTCGCCCCGGCTACGGACCACGGACTACGGACTACGGACTCGCCGCAGGCGCAACTCAGCACTCAGCACTCAGCACTTAGAAACGGCGACGTCGTCATCGCCTCCATCACCTCCTGCACCAACACCTCCAACCCCAGCGTGATGATGGCCGCAGGTTTGCTGGCGAAAAAGGCCGTCGAGAAGGGCCTCAAGGCCAAAGCCCATGTGAAGACGTCGCTCGCCCCCGGTTCCCGCGTCGTGACCGAGTACTTCGACAAATCGGGCCTGACCCCTTATCTCGATGCCCTCGGTTTCAACACCGTCGGTTACGGCTGCATGACCTGCATCGGCAACTCCGGCCCGCTGCCGGAAGAAACCCGCCAGGCCATCGAAGCCGGCGACCTCTTCGTCGCCTCCGTGCTTTCGGGCAATCGCAACTTCGAAGGCCGCATCAACCCGCACATCAAGGCCAACTACCTTGCCTCGCCGCCGCTGGTGGTGGCCTACGCGCTGGCGGGTACCGTGGACATCGACTTGGTTGCGGAGCCCCTGGGTACGGGCAAGGACGGCAAACCCGTCTACCTTCGCGACATCTGGCCCACGCAGAAGGAAGTGCAGGAGACCATGCGCTCCAGCATCTCCGCCGAGATGTTCACGAAGCAATACACCGGCATGGGCGAGAAGAATGACCAGTGGAATGCGATCCCGGTCAAGGGCGGCGAACTGTTCGAGTTCGACCCCAGGAGCACCTACATCCAGGAGCCGCCGTTCTTCACCGGGCTGTCCAAGGGCACCCGCCCGATCCAGCCCATCGGCAGCGCCAGGGTGCTGGTCATGGTCGGCGACTCGGTCACGACCGACCACATTTCCCCGGCCGGCGACATCAAGAAGGAATCCCCGGCCGGCAGGTTCCTGATGGAGAACGGCGTGGCCCCGGCCGAATTCAACAGCTACGGCGCCCGCCGCGGCAACGACCGGGTGATGACCCGCGGCACATTCGCCAACATCCGCCTGAAGAATCTCCTGGCCCCCGGCACCGAGGGCGGCGTGACCACGTATCTCCCGACCGGCACCGTGATGTCCATCTACGACGCCTCGGTCGCCTACCAGAAGAACGGCACCGCGTTGATCGTTCTGGCCGGAAAAGACTACGGCATGGGCTCCAGCCGCGACTGGGCGGCCAAGGGCACGATGCTGCTGGGCGTCAGGGCGGTGCTGGCCGAAAGCTTCGAGCGGATTCACCGCTCCAACCTGGTGGGCATGGGCGTGCTCCCGTTGCAGTACGCGAAGGCGACCCTCGCCGCGGCGGCTGCGGCCGGGAAGACCGCCCGCGAGCAACTCGGCCTCACCGGCCGCGAGACCTTCGACATTGCCGGCCTCGACGACAATCTCAAGCCCGGCGCAACCCTGACGATGGTGGCCACGGCCGACGATGGGAAGAAGATCGAGTTCCCGGTTGTTTGCCGCATCGACACGCCGGTGGAGATTGAGTATTACCGCAACGGCGGAATTCTCCAGCGCGTGATCAGGCAGATGCAGGCGGAATGACCGCATCAAGCCACGTAGTGGCGACAGACATTAGCCCACGGCGTCAGCCGTGGGTGACAAGATCGGTAGGCGAATCGAGCCCCGAAGGGGCGACACAACTTCTGTCGCCCCTTCGGGGCTCATTTTCTCGCCAACCGGTACACCCACGACTTACGTCGTGGGCTAATGTGTACCGCCCCTACGGGGCTGAAGATCTTGCGAGCCATTGGCGGAATGTTTCCAGCCGGCAGATGTTCCTGGCCAGCAGCGCATACCCGTCGGTCAGCGGATGGCTGGCATCGGCGTAAAGTTCGCTGGGGAGCGTGTCGGGCACCACAAACGCGACGCGGTTCTGCGCCAGCCACGCGGCGATGCCATCGCGCATGGCGCGATACGTCGGCCGCTGGTCTGCCGCAACCATGTGTTCATTGAACGGGCCGACGACGACCAGCACATCGTTGCCGCGGCTGCGCAGGTGGCCGACCACGCGCTGGAATGCCTGCCATTGGAGCGAATCGTCGAGAGGAACCCAGTCGAACCGGCTTGGCTCGGCGTTTTCGTGGTTCCAGGGTTTGTGCCGCGGACTCCGCGGGCCGCGCTGCGGGTCGTCCGCGGCTTCGCCGGGGACGACCATGGTGATTTGCTTGAGTGGGTTGCGCCAGGCGTTGGGGCGTATCGGCGGGCTGCCGCCGTCGTCCTGCAGGGTCCAGGCGGGAATGCTCCGCTGGTCGTAATACGTGTTCTGGATATGTCCGACCCAGGCGGAAAAACCGACGTTGCGTTCGATGATGACGCTGAGCCGTTCGGAGGCGTCCGCGCGATAGCAGGGAATCCGCGGGGTACACTGGGGTACCAGCCGCGAGTGGTTGAAGGTCTCTTCCTTCTGCACGCGCAGGTCCGCTTTCGGGCTGCTCATCCAGAGGACGTTGCAGTGGAGAATGATCTTGCGGTTGCGCAGGGCGCCGCCGTAGCTCTCGACGAGGCCTTCGAGCGCCAGCGGGAAGAGGCCATTGACGCCGCAGTTGACGAAGGCACCCGTGGGCCCAGTTTCGCTGCCCAGGAAATGGGAGAACGTGCCGGCGGGCTGGACATATTCGCCCCAGACGACGGAATCGCCGAGGACCGCCACCTGCGACGGGTCGGTTATCTGCTCGAGCCGCCGCTCGTACAGCCAGTAGTCTTTGCTGAGCGTGTAGGGGATGCGGTAATCCGGGCCGGTGTCGAAGCGTTCGACCTTCTTCCAGAGGCGCGGCGTCGCCAGCAGGCACACCAGCAGGATGGCGGCGGTGATGAGCCACTGGCGGCCGGTCAGGCGCATCTCGTTCATGCCGAAGGGCGGTTCGACGGCCGGCGTTCCCGCAGGAACAGGCGTGGTGGCGAGTTTGTCGGGCGCTGGCTTATCCATGTCAGAACTGGAAGTAGATGAACGCGCCTCCGCCGGAGGCGCAGACGCACATGTAGAGCACCATGAACACGGCCACGCCGATGCGGACGAATCCGTGCGCAAGGACGGGACGCAATCTGGACTCGAACAGGAACTCATACAGCCAGACGAGCGCGACGAGAGCGAGCATTAAGGCCGGGATTTGCGGGTTCTCCCATCCGGCCGGTAGTTGCAGGTTCTCCCATCCGGCCGGCGTGAAAATGCGGCGGACGATCAGATTCGCATCCGCCAGCGATGCAGCGCGGAAGAAGATCCACGCGAAACAGACGTAGACGAACACGCCGGCCTGTTTGAGGATGCGGGGCACGCGGTCGCGGTAGAACGCCGATCGCTCCAGTTCGCGCGTGACCATGACTCCGACGGCGTGCAGAATGCCCCAGATGGCGAACGTCCAGTTGGCGCCGTGCCAGATGCCGGAGACGAGAAAGGTGATGAACAGATTGCGGTAGGTGAAGAGGCCGCCGCGGCGGTTACCGCCGAGGGGAATGTAAACGTAGTCGCGGAACCAGGTCGAGAGGCTGATGTGCCAGCGCGACCAGAATTCGCCCAGGCCCGTCGCCAGGTAGGGGTTGTTGAAATTGAGGATCAGGTTGAACCCCATCATCTTGGCCACGCCGCGGGCCATGTCGGTGTAGCCGCTGAAGTCGAAGAATATCTGCCAGGCAAAGGCGAACGTCGCCAGGATCAATGCCGGCGCGCCGAACACTTTGGGGTTCTGGTACGCAGGTTCCACGAAAGTCGAGAGGAAGTTGGCGAGCGCCAGTTTCTTGAACAGCCCGACGAGAAACAGCGACATGCCATCCGTCAGATTCCGCAGCCGGAACGGCGGCGGCGACTGAAACTGAGGCAGCAGGTGTTTCGCCCGCTCTATGGGCCCGGCCATCAACTGCGGGAAGAAACAGACAAACGTGGCAAATCGCAGAAAGTTGCGCTCGCGCCGGACGTTGCCGAGGAAGAAGTCGATGGTGTAGCTCATCGACTGGAACGTGAAGAAGGAGATGCCGACCGGCAGGATGTACTGGAACCCGTAGGGCATGAGCGTAGACGGATCGGCCAGTTGGATCGACGTGCCCGCCCACGCCAGCACCTCGTTCAGATTCTCCGCGACAAAGCGGGCGTACTTGAAGAAGAGCAGGATGGCCAGGTTGTTGAAGATGCTGATGAGCAGCCAGATGCGGCGGCTGCCCAGGACCGAGCCCACGGCCATGAGCAGCACGAGCACGGCCAGCGCGAGCATCGCCGGGCGC
>JBIOJL010000222.1:0-10237 GCA_044450885.1 Tepidisphaerales bacterium | reverse complement strand
TTATTTGGTACTTCGTGGTTACCGTGTTGCGGGTTTACGTTGCTACTCCCCGGGGGGGTCCGGTTGTCATTCCCAACCGCCAACCCGCTCTGTTTCATGCGCGCGTGGAGATGCCGGGCTGGTTATCCTGGTGAGGGCAATTGCATGTAGTGGGGCCGACGCCCACGTCGGCCCCCTGTGAGCAGTCGGGGAAGGCCGACGAGAGCGTCGGCCCCACCATTCCGCGGCATTATCCTCCACAGGCAATTGCCCTGGGTATCCTGGTGGGCGTGACCATTTTCCCGGGAGGGCCGCAGTCCCTGCGGCCTCTTCGCCAGGTGACCACACCCGGCCGTGCAGGAGCACGGCCATCCCGGATTGTGGTCACGCCCAGTCTGGTTGCGATTTGCGGGTTCGATTGACAGGCCCTACACCGCATATTAGAGTCATTTGTCACTGCTTTGTCACCAGACGGCAGGTGGGTAACGGACAACAAACCACTCTGAAGGAGGACCTCATGGGTTGCGAGATCAATCGCGGTCGCCACTTGAGCACCCTGTTCCCGGCGGTCTCTGCTTGCGCATCGAGGCTGATGGAGTGGTTTGGCAAGCGGGACATCAAGCGGCCGGCCCCGTCGCTGGAGAACCTGGAAGACCGCCGGCTGCTTGCGGCCAGCCTCGACGTTACCGCCGGAGTGTTGAGTTACCTGGCCACCACCGGTGTCGCCAATGCGCTGACGGTTTCGACAGCGGGTGGCGTCATGACGTTCCAGGACACGGGCGAGGCGGCGATCGCGCTGACCGCGAACGCGCTGGCGGCGGGCTGGACGGCCGTGAACGCGAATACGGTCCACGGCCCCGCGGTCAATGCGATCAACAGCATCAACCTGGCGGACGAGAATGACACGCTGACGCTGGCATCGCTGCCGGCGAACCTGGCGGTGCATGCGGACCTGGGCCCCGGTGTCAACACCGCGATCGTCAACGGCACTGCCGCGGCCGACACCTTCACCATCGGCGCCAGCGACACCCATCTGCTCGTCGGCGCGGGGTCCGACACCATCGACCTCGTGTCGGCCCAGCAACTCAACGTCCTCGGCGGCGACGGCGCCGACAGCATCACCTTCAACAACCTGGCCGGCTCGGGTCTGGGCGTCCTCGATCTCGACGCCGGCGCCGATGCCGCCGCCGACACCGTGGCCATCAACGGCACCAACGCCGCCGACAGCATCACCGTCGGCCCGGCGGGCGCGGGCCTCTCGATCCAGGGGCTCGCCGCACTCATCAACCTCACCGGCACCACCACCGCCGATACGCTGACGATCAACGGCCTGGCCGGCAACGACACCATCGCGGCCGTCCCGGGTACCAACGCCTCGGTCCAACTCGTGCTGAACGGCGGCGCCGGCGACGACTATCTCACCGGCGACGGCACGCTCGTCGGCGGCGCCGGCAACGACACGCTCGCCGGCATCGCCGGCGCCGACTCGCTCGACGGCGGCGCCGGCAACGACCTGCTCGTCGCCGGAACCGGCGCCAGCACGCTTTCCGGCGGCGCGGGCGAGGACACCCTCGTCGGCGGCGCGGGCGGCGTCACCATGGACGGCGGAACGGGCTTCGACACCATCATGGTCTCCGGCACCTCCGACGCCGACCGCATCGACATCGCCCAGACCTCGCCCACATCCATCACCGCGACCGTCAACGGCGTTGCCCAGACATACACGCTTGTTGCCGGAACCGTCGAGAACGTGCTCGTCCAGGCCGGCGGCGGCGAGGACATCATCCGCGTCACCCAGGCCGACGCCCTGACCAGCGCCAACAGCCTGCAGGTGACGGTGGACGGCGGCCCGGGCGCCGCCAACCGCCTCGTCGTCGTCGACGACGGCACCGGCGACATGACCCTGCTCCGCAAGCCCCTCACTGCGGGCAGCGGTTCGGTGACCGTCGGTTCCCTCAAGCCCGTCGTCTACACGAACGTCCAGGCCGTCCAGCCGATCTCCGGCGCCGGCGGCCAGGTCATGGTCGTTTCCGCCGACCCCTACGAGTACAACGACGACCTCGCCAACGCCACGTACTTCGGCGCCGGCCAGACCATCAACGTCCAGACGTCCCTCGATCCGGCCGCCGACGCGCCCTTCAATGCTCCGCCGGACGTCGACGTCTATCGCCTTCAGCCCAACCTCACCGGCGTGCTCGACGCCGGTCTCACCTTCACCCGCATCCCCACCGTCACCTCCGGCCGTCCCGGTCTGCCCGGCAACGGCGACCTCACCCTCCAGGTTCTCGACGCCGCCGGCCACCAGATCGCCATTCAGAACGCCCTGACCTCCGGCCAGCGCATCGTCACCCCGGCGGTCGCCGGCCAGACCTACTTCGTCCGCGTCAGCGGCACCACCGGCGGCGCGGTCAACAACTATGGCCTGAGCGTCAACAACGAGGCCGCCCCCTCCTCCGCCTCCGTCCAGATCAACCCCGCCGACGACACCGGCTGTTCCACCACCGACAGGGTGACCCGCGATGCCACGCCGCGCCTGGTCGTCCAGACCGACCTCCAGTCCTTCTTCGACCGCGGCATCGCCATTCTCACGCCCGGCCAGGCCACGGTGGGCAACGTCCCCGGCGTCGCGGTCGAGATCTTCGACAACGGCGTGCATGCCGGCTGGGCCACCCTCGACGCCACCTCGGGCGCCAGCAAGTCGCTCTTCAACTACACCTTCACCACCGGCCAGATCGTCACCAGCAATTTCGTCGAGGGCGTGAACGGCGCGGCCTATAACGTAGACAACAAGATCACCGCGGCCGTCCGCGTCTTCGACGGCGCCACCCCCGCCGCCAACACCGGCCGGGCCGCCCTCTCCGACCCGCTCGTCCTGCGTGTCGACACCACCGCCCCGGACGCTCCGTCGGCCCCGAAAATGCTTCCCGGTTCCGACTCCAGCCTCCCCAACGACAACGTCACCAGCGTCACCTCCCCGGCCTTCGACGGCACCGCCGAGGCCAACTCCACCGTCCGCATCTTCGCCACCGATGCCAGCGGAGTCTCCCACCAGGTCGGCCAGGCCATCGCCGGGTCCGACGCAACCGACGGCATCACCGGCAACGGCATCGGCCGCTATGAAATCACCGTCGGGCCGCTCGCGTACGGTGCCTACACCATCAAGGCCAACGCCGAGGACGCGGCCGGCAACATCTCCGCGCTCTCTTCGCCCGACACCCGGATTCACATCTCCAGCTTTGCCCTCAGCCTCGCCGCCCCGGTCAGCTATCCAAGCCTCAGCCAGCCCATGGCTGTCGCCACGGGCGATCTCACCGGCGACGGCCGCATCGACATCGTCTCCGTCGACAAGAGCGGCAACATCTCCACCTTCATCAACCGTGGGCACACCGGCTTCCAGCGGGCCATGCGGACCAGCGTCGGCGGCCTCGGGCCGGTCGATCTCGCCCTGGGCGATGTCAACGGCGACGGCAAACTCGACGTCGTCACCGCCAACAGCGGCTCGGGCAGCGTCTCCGTCCTCTTCGGCAACGGCGACGGCACCTTCGGCGTCCCGCGCGTCTACAAGGCGTTCAAGAACCCGTCCGCCGTCCGCCTGGGCGACATCAACGGCGACGGCATGCCCGACATCATCGTCACCAACACCGCGACCCACAAGATGAGCTATCTGCTCAACAAGGGCAACGGCACGTTCGGCGCGCTCAAGTCCTTCAACATCCCGGGCGTGTCCCCGATCGCCTTCGACATGGCCGACCTCAACGGCGACGGCAAGCTCGATATCGTGGTCGTCAACGACAGGAAGAGCCTGTCGCTCGATGTCCTGTTCGGCAACGGCGCCGGCGGCTTCAGGAAGTCGCAGCGGCTCCGCGTCGGCCTGCCCGCGACGTCGGTCAGGATCGCCGACGTCGACAACGACGGCAACCTCGACATCGTTGCCTCCAACGCCACGTCCAACTTCGTGTCGGTCCTCCAGGGCAAGGGCCGCGGCCTGTTCTACGACCGCACGCGCATCAATTACATCGGCGCCAACCTCCAGGCCCAGGCCATCACCACCGCCGACCTCAACTTCGACGGCTACCAGGATCTGATCATCGCCAACGCCAAGGGCGACACGCTGGGCGTCATGCTCGGCAACGGCAACGGCACCTTCCAGACGATGATCAGATTCCAGATGGGCAAGGTCATCCCCGGCCAGGCCCACGCGATGGCGACGGCGGACTTCAACAACGACGGCCTGATCGACATCGCCGTCGCCAGCGCCGGCACCGACGACGTCAACGTGTTCTTCAACAGCCAACCCGGCCACGGATGAGCGCGTACGCTTGCCCGTGCCCCACCGGGCTGCGAACGTATGAAAGGATCAGACATGTCGTCCAGGTTTCTCTGCACAACGGCGATGGCGGCGATGCTCACACTCATGCTCGCCGTCTCCCTGCCCGGCCAGGGTCAGCAGACCATGCCCGCGGCCGCACCGGCGCAGATCACCATCCAGGGCAGCATGTTCTGCAACGGGGCGTGCATCCCCGATCCGAAACCGGACGATCACCTCATGGTGCTGTATGCCATCGACGGCCCGCCGGAAATCCGTGCCCGCGTCGCCAGGTATCTGGAGGTGTTGTATCCCGAGCGGGGACTCGACGCGGATGCGGCCGTGAACCTCATGGACCAGTTTACGGCGAATCTCAAGTTCTACATTGCGCCAGAGAGCCCGGCGCTGCGGGATGCCAAAGCGGGGCAGGCGAAGAGCCATTACTGCCAGCCCGCCCAGGCCGTCGCCGTCACCGGCACGGTCGTCGAGAAGGACGGCCGAAAGTGGCTCACGGCCGCCAAGATAGAGCCGGCGAAGCTCAAGTACCCCGCGAAGATGCTGGCGGCGGACAAGCCTTTCGCCATGCCGGACAAGGAACCGCTGGTGCTCAGGATCAGCGACAAGCTGACGCTGAAGTGCATCGCCATTCCGCCGGGCAGATTCCTGATGGGCACGCCGTTCTACATGTGGCCGTATTACATGGAGGAATACCCGCACGTCGTCACGCTGACCAGGGGATACTACCTGGCTGAGATTCCGGTGACGCAGGAGATGTTCGAGGCGGTCATGGGCGGCAATCCCAGCACGGCCAGGGGCCCGCATTTGCCCGTGCAGGACCCGCGTTTTGCCGACATCGAGAAGTTCTGCCGGGTTCTGTCGGAAAGGAATGGGCGGAAGGTGCGGCTGCCCACGGATGCCGAGTGGGAGTACGCGGCCCGCGTGGGCACGTCCAACCCCGGCTTCCAGGAGAAGTACCAGGACCAGAACAGCAGCGGCCCCAACGGCTTCAAGACGACGCTGGAGGTCAAGTCCCGGCGGCCCAATGCCTGGGGGCTGTACGACATGGCGAGTTGCTGGTGGGAGATCACCGCCGACAAGGGCATGTACAACGTGCGGCACGCCGACGTGGACCCGCACTATCCGCCGGCCGGCGCGGACAGCGCCAAAGTGCAGCGCAGCGGCCGGGGGATCCTCAAGGAGAACTGGTCGATCGGCACGCACGAATTCATTACGGAGAAGGGATACGCCGGCCAGAAGTTCCGCGTGCTGGTGGAGGCGGGTGCGGCGGGCGGATTGTAGCCGCGATCGCCGATCGCGGGTTCACCGGAGGCCGACCATTCGGGCCGGCGGGGGACGCTGCGCGGTCGTCAGGATCGGAGCAACCGACGCGATTCGGTGGGTGCCACGGCTTGTTCGTAGTACCGCCTTCAGGCGGTCTGAAGAGCCGCCTGAAGGCGGTACTCCTGTGCGGCGGAAGTCGCGCGGCGGTCGAAGACACGGGCAAGCGTACTTGCCCATGCCACCCAAAGCGGTGCCATCGCCACAAGATTTCAGCCGCGTTGGAGTACTACGAACGTGACCGCGGAGCACGGCTTGCAGTAGACAAGCCGGTGGCACCCGGAGCGAAACCCCCGACAGTTGTTGATGCGCCGATCCTTAGTACCGGCCCATGGCATGTGTGCGCCGGCGGAGGAGGCCGAGCGCTCCCATCGCCGCGAGCAGCAGACAAGCCGGCTCGGGCACGGCCGCGCCGCCAGCCGGTCCGAAGAGGGCGGCGGGCGGCAGGCCGGTGCTGGCGCCGAGGTTGCGCGTCACCACGTCCAGGTCCGCCGGGGTAACCGAGCCGTCGCCGGTCAGCTCCCCGTCAAACCAGGTTGCTCCCATTTTGCCCATGTTGGCGATGATGTTGAAGTAGTCGGCGGTCGTGACCGTGCCGTCGAGATTGGTGTCGCCGGCGCAGGTGTAGACAAAGAGCAACTCATTGAAATTGGAGCCGTCGGAGATGGTCTGGCCGCGCCAGGCGGACAGGTGCAGCAGGTTGTTGTCCACCAGTGCGATGGCGGCGGTCCCGGCCGCGGGCGTGGCGGAGGAGAAGATCGAACCCTGGCGGATCAGTTGCAGGAAGCCGGCGTATGGAGTCACGCCGGTGTAACGAAGGACCAGGCTGTCGTCGCTCAGGTCGAGCGTGGCGGAGCCCTGCAGGCTCAGGCTGTCGAGGATGCTGGGCGCGGAGCCGGGGGCGAGGCTTGCGGCGGCGCCGGCGCCGATCTGGAGCTGGCCGGACGACAGGCGCGCGATCGTGGTCCGGCCGGCCGAGAGGTTCAGGACGGAGGCGGCGCTTTGCATGGTGACCGCGCCGAGATTCAGCGTGCCGGCGCCGGTGCTGGCGACCGTGATGCCGGGAGCGATGGTGAGGCCGCCGGGCAGGTTCAGGGTGGTGGCGGATGCGATGTCGATGCCCAGATTGGACTGTGCGATCAGGGGCGCGGCGATGGTGTGGCCCGCGGCGGGGCCGGCCGACACGCTGAGGCGGGCGGCGCCGGCGCTGGAGAAGGTGAGGGCCTGCGGGCCGGAGATGGCATACGGCTGGCCGGCGGAGAGTTCGAGGGTTCCGACGGTGACGGGGGCGTCGACGGCGACATTGCCCGGCGCGGTGGAGGAGGAGAACAGAGCGACGGCGTCGATGGCGTTGGGGGGAGTGGAGACCGCCCAGTTCGCGGCGTTGGACCAGGCGGAGGATGGCGGGCTGGCGGCGCCGGTCCAGACCGGCAGGATCAGCGTGCCGGGGCCCTTGAGAGTCTGCGAGCCCTGAACGGTGGTCGCAGTGGTGGTGAGCGTGAGATTGAAGATGACGTGCGCGGGTCCGGCGATGCCTGGCAGGTCGTAAGCGAGGGGGCTCATCGCCTGATTTGGGGATGTGGCGTTGGTGAGATTCACCGGGGAACTCTCGGTGAAAGTGGCCGTGTTGCCGGCAAGGGTGACGGTGCCGGCGAGCGGGAATAGCATGGGGCTGCTGGGGAGGTCCATCAGGCTGCCCTGGAAGGTGACCTTGGCATCGAGGATGACCATGGGCGAGATGCTGAAACTGTATTGATTGCCACCGAGGGGGGTAAGCGTGCCGACCGCATTGCCGGGCACTTGCGTGGCCGACAACACCGATACGGTGGCGTTACCCAGGGAGATGGACTGCGAGGTGGCTGGGTACCAGTTTGCGGGATTCGCCGTCTTGAACTGATCGAAGCTGAGAAGCGCGTTGACGGGGATGGCGGCCGTGTTGCCGCCGAGCAGGTCGCTCGAGAAGCCGACGAGCGTTGCCGATCCACCGGCCGTGTCGAAAATCAGCCGGAAGCTGCCGGTCGGGGAAAACGTGACGTTGCCCTGGGCATCCGGGTCCATATGGGAGACGGGCACCGGAAGGTTCTCGGTGGGACCGGGACCGGAACTGAACAAACTGCTTACCGGCTTGGTGCGCGTTCCCGCGGGGTTGGCCACGCCGTCGTAGTTGCCGATGAGATTCCCGCTGGTGGTGGCGGCGACGTGCAACTGGGCGGTGCCGCCGCTGGCCGGTTGATCGATCTGGAACTGGTACTCCTGGCCGGCCGCTGCCGCCGCGAGCGCACACAAGATCAGACACGGAACCCACTTTTTGCCGATGAGCGTAGTGTTCATAGAAACCCTCTCCGGGATTATACCCGAATTGCGGTGGTCGTGGGCATCTGCCGCAGGAAACCAGATAATCTCGTGGCCGTTCTGCGAAATCGTGATATATTATCGAGCATCATGAAATGGTTTCGTTTCCTGCCTATCGCCTTTCTGGCCGGTACACACGGGTTTGCACTGTTCGCACCATATGCCGTGCTGGTCGTGGCGGCCGCTCATGTCATGAAGCGGCGGGGATGAAGGCCAAGGCGGCATGCCCATGCCACCCGGCGTCGCCAGAACACTCTTAAGCATTTGATTCCACAATAGTTACATATCAGCAGCGGCGGCGTCCATGTGCCAGTACAGACGACCGCTCTCGGGACGGATCAGGCCGATCGGGTACTTTTCCGCGCCATCTCCCTCGAGTATTTCCTTAACGACCGGGGCCTTCTTAGGTCCAGTCGTCAGCACCAGCACTTCGTAGGACCGATTCATGAACGGGGCGGTCAAGGTCAGCCGCCAATTGCCCAGTTTCTCCACCCAGTTTGCCACGCAGCGGTGTTCCTTCTCCTTGAGGGCGGCTGAACCGGGAAAGAGCGAGGCGGTGTGGCCGTCTTCGCCCATGCCCAGGAGGATCAGGTCGAGTCCGCTTTTGTCAAATCGGTCCTTGAGCAGTTTGCCGTACTCGATGGCCGCTTCCTGGGGGTCAATCTCGCCGCGCATGCGGTGGATGCGCTCGTAGGGAATGGGCACGTTGTCGAGCAACGCCTCGTTGGCCATGCGGAAGTTGGAATCCGGATGGTCCGGCGGCACGCAACGTTCGTCGCCGAAGAAGACCTCGACGTTGGTCCAGTCGATCCGGGCGGCGTATGGCTCGGCGGCCAGGAGTTCGTACAAAGCGCGGGGGGTCTGCCCGCCGGAGACGCCAATGGTGAAGCGTCCGGTCAGGCGGATGGACAATTCGGCCGATTCAACAATCTGCTCGGCAACGGCCTGCGCGAGGGCCGCGGGGGAAGCGTACACGCGGATGTGAGGCTGGAACATAAGTCTCCTGCACCAATGGCTGGGGCAGGGTTTATATCGCGCGGGCGGGCTCCGGTCGAATGATGTTCGGACGGCATCACGGCTGCGGACGGTCGACGTTGTTGCCCTTGTCGCTGACGGTGCTGGGAATGCAGTAGAGGCGGGTCTGGGTGGTCCAGGTGCGGGCGGGCATGCCCATGGCGGCCGCGTAGCCCGCAGGGTCCAGTTCCAGCGCGTAGTCGACGATACTGATGCTGGACACGCTGCCATCGGCGTTCACGACATTCGAGGCGATGTTGGTGAATCGCAAGGGGTTCTGAATGGCGACGGCATACGGGACGACTTTGGAGGTATGACGGAGGCTGATGCCTTCGGTGGGGTAGTTGGCCCCGTCATTGAAGGTGCCGGAAAGGGGCTCCATCTCCCAGAGGATGATGGCATCCTTGCGGAACTGGGTGGTCTTGAAGAAGTATGCCTTGTTTGACGCAGTACGGGTGCCGTAGGCGTTGACCGCGCCGTTCATCCCGTAGCTGGTGATCTCGTAGACGTCGCCGGACATGCTGTACGGGCCCAGGTCGAACGGGCAGCGATAGAGCTTGGGAGCCTTGAGGTATTTGAACCAGGTACCGGTCTGCATGACGGCAGCTCTCTGACCATCACTACTCAAAGTGGTATGGAGTGGCGGTGTCTGGGTTGCGGTCGTGCCTGCCTTACCCGGCTCGTAAAGCCAGTTAGCGCTGGTCGTAACGTCGTCGATCGACAGCCAGTTGCACGCCCCGGCGGAGTCCTTGAAGTCGTTCGCGTATATCTTCCAGGCACTCCCAAGCTGTCGCATGTTGCTCATGCAAACCACGCGGTTCGCCTGTTCCTTGGCTTTCTGGAGGGCCGGGAGGAGGATGGCGATCAGCAGGGCGATGATGCCGATGACGACCAGGAGTTCGACCAGAGTGAAGGCAAGAAAACGACGCGATGACCTGTGCATGGTGACCTCATTCAGAAAATTCGCGGGGCCGTTCGTTCGGGGCTTACCAGGACGGGGTTGGATATGGATTGGTGCCGGGGACGTTCTGCCCATCCGTACTCATGCTCTGCGGAATACACCACAAGCGCGTCGGTCCGCCGCTGTAATTGGGGATGCCATACTGACGCGGGTCGGCTTCTCTCAAATAGTCCATCAGGGAAAGCGTAGTCACGCTGCCATCGGCCAGGCCCACGTTGGAACTCAACTGGCTGTAGCTACCGGGACTGGCGCGAGCGGCGTCGAAGCCGACGGCTCTTGAGGTGTGG
>JBIOJL010000221.1:0-10238 GCA_044450885.1 Tepidisphaerales bacterium | reverse complement strand
TGCTTGTGCCGCTGTGTTCGTCCGTGTCGGCGCAAACGACCCGGCCCAGCCGTGAACCGGCTGCGACCACGCGCCCGGCCGTTGCGGCGCGGCCGGCGGCGGGCGTGCTGGGCGGGATATTTGGCGGCCGGGGCAATGCCAGATTCATGGACGACGTGCGCGTGAAAGTGCATGCCACGGATGAAGAGTGGAAGGTTATCGGCCCGAAGCTCCAGAAAGTCGTTGCCGCCCGGCAGATATACGACGCCACCCGCGCCACGGCCGGGAACGTGCTTGCCGGTCGCGGCGGAGGAGGCGGCGCACGCTGGCAGGCCGATGGGGTGAGCCAGGCTTACCTCGACCTTCGTGCGACCGTGGACGATCCGAAGACGACGCCCGAGGAGATACAGACGAAACTCAAGGCCGTGCGCGAGGCGCGCCAGAAGGCCAGGGCGGACATGGACGCCGTCACGAAAGACCTGCTGGAACTGCTGACTCCCACGCAGGAAGCAATACTCGTCAGCCTCGGCTATCTTGATTGACAGTGGTGCCGACGCCCTCGTCGGCACGGCCCGGGAACGCCGCTCGGAATTGCCGGTGAGGGCACCGGCACTACTGCGGAGTATGTCAATGCGGATCGCTCGCCAGTTGTTGCCTCTCCTTGCCGTTCTCATGTGCCTCTCGCCGCGGGCGAGCGCCTACGTGGATCTCGCGCCGACGCTCGCCAAGATCATGAACGACGCCTGGAGCATCGGCCTGGTCGAGGTCGAGCGCTTCGACCACGACAAAGGGATTCTGATTCTCCGGACCGTGCGCGATCTCAAGGGCCAGTCCAGACCCGGGCCGATCAAGCAGCAGGTGGCGACAAACCAGAGTGCCTCGGCCGTGCCGCGGCAGATCTGCGAATGGGCCGAGCCCGGCCGCCGGGCCGTCATCTTCGTCTCGCCCGGCACCGCACTGGTCTGCATCGGCAAGGGGTGGTATCAGGTGCAATCGTCGCTCGACGGCTGGTGGAAACTCGGTCCGGTCCGGCCGGACCTTCCGCTCGGCTACTACGGTACGGTGTCGCGCCTCTGCGATGCCGTCGAAATCATGCTCACGGGCAAGACCGCGATCATCACCACCATGCCCCACGGCGCCGACGAGGGGGCCAGCTTCGACGTGGCGCTCAACCGGGGCAACCTGCCGGGGCTCATCACGGTGCAGCGCATCCGCGCCAATCTGCGAATGCCGGCGGTGGTCATGGCGGTGTCGGCCAACCCCGCATTCCTCGTGGGCCAGGGTCCGGCCGGGGAAGACGAGATCCCGGCCTTGATCGAGAAACTCAAGTCGCCCGACCCCACCGTTCGTGCCGAGGCCGCCGACGATCTGCTCGGGCTGGACGGCAAGGCGGAGGCGGCCGGATCCGCACTGGCACAGTTGCTCGATGACCAGAGCGCCCTGGTGCGCATGTCCGCAGCGGCGGCCCTGCTGCAGATCACGCCGTCGCACGCCCGTGCGGTCGAGGTGCTTGCCTGTGGCCTGGACAGCAGTGATGTGGCTGTCCGCCGACATGCCGCACGGGCGGCCGGTCTGGCCGGCGCAGGGGCTGCGCCGCTGGCGGGCAGGCTCACGGTGTTGCTGGCCGACAGCGACGGCCTCGTGCGCTTTGCTGCTCTACAGGCCGTCGCCACGCTCGGGCCGGATGCCGCCGTGGCCCGCGACGCGGTCGTGAAACTGCTCGACGATCCACAAATGGTTTCCGATGCCGCCGACGCGCTCGGGCGAATGGGCCCGGCCGCCCGCCCGGCGCTCAAACGCCTGGCCGAACTGTTCAAGGCCGAGCCCATCGCCCTGCGCTGGGCCGCCGTCCGCGCCATGTCCCAGATTGGCGGGGCCGACGCCGCCCCGGCCGTGGACTTCATGATCGGACAGCTCAAGAACCCTTCCGAAGTCGACGGCTACAACATGATGGTCTACATCGGCCTGCTCGGCCCCGTCGCCAAACCCGCTCTGCCGGCGCTGGAGAACGTGCGCATCAAGAACCGCCCGCTGCGCCTGATGGCCATGTGGTCCATCGATCCGGAGTCCAGCTTCCCCTGGATCAGCACCGACCCGGCCATCGCCATGATGCGCGAGGCCGAGTTCCAGCGATTCATCTTCGAGGCTTTTCTCAAGGAACTCGGCGATCGGCTCCAGCCGGCGGCACGGGCGCTGGCGAGGCGGATCATGGCCGGTACGGCCGGCGAAGTGCCGACGTATGCCTACCAACTCATGGCCAAGTACCCCGAGGAGGCGGTCGGCATTCTGGCCGCCGGGCTGTCCGACAAGGACATTGCCCAGCGCGAGCGGTCTGTGGTTGCCCTGGGCTACATGGGTCCGGCCGCGATGAAGGCAAAAGAGCAGGTGGCCAGTGCGCTTCGCAACGCGCCCACCGAACAGGAGCAGCGCCTGATCAAATGGTGCCTCCGCGAAATCGGCGGGTGAGTCGACTATTCCCACATGGCCGCGATCTTCTTCCGCACGTCGCCGGCGGTCGTGTTCGACACGGGCTCGGCCGCATTCGGGGTCTCGAGACTGATGCGCTCGAACCGATCGAGGACGGAATCCGGCAGGAACCGCGTGAGCTGCGCGTAGGTGTGCCGGTCGCCGGCGGCCCATTTCTTGTGGTAATACTTCAGAGGGAAACAGACCTCGAGAAAGTCCTTCGCCCGCGTGAGGGCAACGTAGAACAGGCGCCGCTCCTCCTCGATCTCCTCATCGCAACCCGTCGCCATGTCGCTGGGGATGTTGCCGTCGGCCGCGTGCAGCACGTACACCGCATCCCACTCGCAACCCTTGGCCGAGTGGATCGTGCTGAGAATGAGGTAGTCCTCATCCAGCAGCGGTTCGCCGGCCAGATCCTGGGTGCTGTGCGGCGGATCGAGCGTCAACTCGGCCAGCAGTTGCTGCCGCGAGGCGAAGTTGGAACTGAGACGCTCGAGCTGTTCGATGTCGCGGGCCCGCAGATGGGCATGGTCGTAACGCTTCTCCAGCACGGGGGTGTAAAACGTCCGCACCGCGCCGAGTTGTGCGGCCAGCTCCAGCCGGGGCGACCGCAGGACCCCGAGCAAATCCACCAGCCCGGGCCACTGTTCGGCGGCCGGCGGCGCGTCGAAGGATTTCCAGGCGGCGACATCGAACTGCGATGCTGCGAGGTGTTCCATGGCCCGCCGCGCCGTGGCCGGGCCGATGCCGTCGATCAGTGTCAGCACGCGCAGCCCGCTGGCCGAATCCCGCGGGTTTTCGGCCAGGCGCAGGATCGCCAGCACATCCTTGACATGCGATGCCTCCAGGAACTTGAGCCCGCCGTATTTCACGAAGGGGATGTTCTTCTTCGACAGTTCCACCTCCAGCGCATCGCTGTGGTGTGCCGCCCGGAAGAGCACGGCCTGTCTCTTGAGCGGGACGCCCGCTTCGAGATGCTCCAGCACGCGCCGCACCACGTATTGGCTCTGCTGGTCCTCATCCATCAGCGTCATCAGCCGCGGCTTCTGCAGGCTCGTGCGCGTGGTGAAGAGTTCCTTGTGGTAGCGCTGGGGGGACTGGGCGATGACGGCGTTGGCCGCGTCCAGGATCGGCTGCGTGCTGCGGTAGTTGCGTTCGAGCTTGAGCACCGCCGCGCCGGGAAAGACCTTGGGGAAGTCCAGGATGTTGTGGACCGTGGCCGCCCGGAAGGAGTAGATCGCCTGGGCGTCGTCGCCGACCACGGTCAGCCCCCGCCCGTCCGGGCGCAGCCGCTGCAGAATCCCGGCCTGCAGGAGATTCGTGTCCTGATATTCATCCACCAGCACGTGGTCGAAGCGCGAGCGGACCTCCGCGGCCACGGCATCATCCTGCATGAGATGAAACCAATAGAGCAGCAGGTCGTCGTAGTCGAGCACGTTCTGCTCGTGCTTGCGGGCGGTGTACGCGCGGAACAGCACCTTGAGTTGCTCGGCCCAGCACTTGCACCAGGGGAAGAGCTTGAGCGCCTGTTCGATCGGCTCCTGAGCGTTGACGCAGCGGGAATAGATCGACAGGCAGGTTCCCTTGCGCGGAAAGCGAGCGCTCGATTTGTCGAGTTTGAGTTCGCCGCGGACCACGTCCAACAGGTCTTCGGAATCGGAACGGTCCAGGACCGTAAAGGTTTCGTCGAGTCCGATGGATTTGCAGTAGATGCGCAACAACCGCGAGGCCACGGAATGAAACGTGCCGCCCCAGACGCGGGAGAGCGGGGCCGATGGCAGGGGTGATCGGTGGTCGGTGATCGGTGGTCGGTGGTCGGTATGCGCGGCAGACGTTCCACCACCGATGACCGATGGCAGGGGTGATCGGTAATCGGTGATCGGTGATCGGTGGTCGGTAAGCGCGGCAGACGCTTCAATACGGATCACTGGTGTCAGGAGAATGCGCTCGACGCGTTTCAGCATTTCCGCCGCTGCCCGCCGGGTGAACGTCAGCAGCAGGATTCGCGCCGGCGACACGCCGCGGCCGATCAGCCCGGCCACCCGATGCGCCAGCGTGTTGGTCTTCCCGGTTCCGGCGCCGGCGATGATCAGCAGCGGCCCGTCGCCGAACGTGGCCGCTGTTCGTTGTTGTTCATTGAGGTTTGCCAGCCAGTTGGCCTCCATGCCGGGCTCCTGCGTTCGCACGTTTGGCGTGTGTCAGGGTTGTATCATGCGGCGGACAGGAATGCAAAGCAGAACCGGATTCCGCTCCCGGGAGTACGCAAGTTGGCCAGATTACGCAAATGGTCTCAAATCGCAATTTAGATGTGAATTATTACAACGCGATTTGACATCATCATGTAATAATAACAAAATCCGTGCGTTGGGCTCCCCAGCGGAGGACCTGTGTTTTGCGTGCTGGGTTCTGAGCTGTCCTGGAAAACCAACGGATCCCGCCGGGAGCGGGAAGGAGCGTATCGTGCGGCAATTCAATCGTCGGATGAAGGCTGTTGTCGGATCGTCGCGGTGCGGTCGGGTTCGGCACCTGGCGTTGCTGGCGGCGGCGTGTTTCCCGCTGGGGATGACGGCAAAGGCCGATTGGGCGATCTCGGATCTTTCGCAGAGCTACAAGATCGACTTCGACACAACCGTTCCCAACGTCAACAACGGGGTGTGGGCAGGCTCGGGGTTTGACCCTGGGGCCACGGTGGCGGGCTACCTCGACTCGAACTCATGGGCGATGACGGGATGGAGTGACGGCGAGTTGAAGTTTGGCGATACGAAGGTCATCGTTGCCGGCGTCCGCAACGACTTTACCCGCGGCGCGTTGTCGGGAAACGTGACTACCGGCGGCGTATACGCGTTCAGCAGTGTCGGCTTCATCAGCGGTGCGGCGCTCGGTTTCCAGCAAGGGAGCAACGACTGGGATCCGGGCACGCTCACGCTTCGCGTCAAGAACAACACAACTTCGACCCTGAACGCATTTGACCTGTCGTATATTATTTATGCCCGAAATGATCAGACTCGAGCCAGCACCTTCAATTTCTCCTACTCCACGGATGGCACGACCTACACGCCCGTGGGAATTCTGGACTTCACATCGCCCGGTGCCGTCGTTCCTCCGATGGGGTTCATTGCGAACAACCGCTCCACGACGATCTCCGGCCTGAGCATCGCCGGCGGGGCTCAGTTCTACCTGCGCTGGTCGAGCGCTTCCACCGGCACCGGAAGCCGCGACGAACTGGCTTTGGACGACATCCGGCTCAGCAACTTCGTGTCCGGCGGTGCGCTCCCTGCCAACCTCACCTGGGCGCCCGCGACCGACAATAACTGGAGTGTTCCGGCCTCCGCCAACTGGAACAGCGGGACGGGATCTTCGGTCTACAAGGATGGCGACACGGTTACCTTCAATGACGCGGGGGCAGGATTGTTTGGCGGGGTGGTGAGCATCGCCGGGCCGGTGCAGCCCGGTTCCGTCACGGTCAATAGCTCCGGCAACTACACGTTGTCCGGTCCCGGCTCGATCGACGGCAACGCCTCGTTGACCAAGTCAGGCGCGGGAACGCTGGCTATCAGCAATGCGAACAGCTACGGCGGCGGCACCATGATTACAGGCGGCACCATCGTGGCCGCAGCCGACAACTCTCTCGGCTTCCCCACCTCTACAGTGACGCTCGATGGTCCCACTGCCGTGCTCCGCACCGGCTCCGCCTTCGCCTCCGCACGCAGCATCGCCGTCAACGCGGGCGGCGGCACGATCGACACCAACGGCTTCAACTCCACATTTGCCGGCCTGACCTCGGCGTCGGGCGCGCCGTTCATCAAAGCTGGCGCTGGCCGCCTGACGTTTACGGCGCCGCTGGCTTCCAGCGGCGGCATGCCGGTCGTGAGCGTGTCGCAGGGCGAACTGGAAGTTCGGCATTCCGGGTCCACCAGCAACATCTCCGCTCCACCCGCTTCCGGCGGCTTCGCCGGCAATCTCGTCCTCGGCGCGGGCACGCGCGTGAACATCAACGGCGGCTCCGTAAGCGGCGGCGGCACGGTGCGGATCGAAGGCACGGGCGCATCTATTTCCGTCAACGGAACCAGCCTGACGACCACCATCGAGAACAACATCGTCATGGTGAATCCCGGAGAACCATTCACGCTCAATCTTGGCGCCACCGGCAGCAATACCCTGAACATCGGCGCGCCCGGAGGCTCGGCCGGCGGAATTTCCGGCACCGGCGACGTGACCTTCGGTGTCCCGCCGACGCCGGGGACCGGCACGGTCGTGCTCAACGTCCCCAGCGCCTACACGGGAAAGACGGCCATCACCGTGGGCTCCAGCGGCTACGTGCGCCTGGGCACGAATAACGCCCTTCCCGCGACCACCAGCCTGAGCTTCGGCGAAGGCACCATCACGACCAACATCGGCACGCTCGACCTCAACGGCTTCAACCAGACAGTCGCTTCTCTATCGACGAATCTCCCCGGCGCGACGCAGACGGCCGCGGGAATCAGCAACAGCGGGTCGGCGGCGACGCTGACGATCGACGGCAGCGCGGCGACCGTCTTCTCGGCTCCGTTCAACGGCAACGTCAAGCTCGCCATGGCCGCGACGAATACCGGCACGCTCCGGCTGACGGGGGCGAGCCTGTACTCGGGCGGGACGGAGATACTGGGAGGCACGCTTCTCGCGGCCAACGACCCCGCCCTGGGCACTTCGGCCACCGGGCCGGGCGCCATCAGCGTCGGCGGCACGGGTACGCTCGGCGGAACCGGCCGGGTTTCCGGCCTGGTCACGTTGGCCGGATCGGCGGCCGCGATTGCCCCGGGCAACCCCGACTCTGCCGGCACGCTCACACTGGCCGGCGGCGTGGATCTCAGCGCCGGCGGAACCTATCGCTGGCAGTTGGCCGACTACACTTCCGCTCCCGGAAGCTTCGACCAGATCGTCAGCGGCGCCAACTCCACGATCGGTGCCGCGGGGACGGTCTTCGCCATCGGTTTTCTCTCGCCCGGCGCGCACAATCCCGACAGTGGCGATTCGTTCTGGAACACCAATCACTCCTGGACGGTGTTCGACGCGGCCAATGGCGCCGCAACCGCCGGGAACTTTGCGACCATCCTCAATGGAACCTGGACGGCCGGCAGTTTCTCCCTCCGGGCCGGCGCCGGCGCCGAAGCGGGCGACCTGTTCCTGGATTTTGCCTCGTCCAATCTCAACGGCCCGCGCACACTGACCTGGAATGGGACTTCCGTCAACAACTGGGACACAGCGTCCATCAACTGGTATCGCGGCGCCGGATCACCCGATGCGAAATGGGAGAGCGCCAGGCCCGACAACGCCGTGTTTGATTCCTCCAGGCCTCTCGTCAGCACATCCGTCAACGTCGCCGAGAACGTCGCCGCGGGGCAGATCACGTTCGCGGCGGGCTCGGGCAGCTTCTATCTTTTCGGCCCTGGCTCCATCGCTGTCGGCGCGGGCGGATTGCTCGTCAATGGCCCGGCCACGATCAGCTCGAAGATCCAGCTCACGGCCAGCCAATCCTGGAATGTCGCGGCCGGCCAGACGCTCTACCTCGCCGCACAAGTCGATGGCCCCGGCAAGGACCTCACCAAGACCGGCCCCGGAAACGTTGAAACCTATTACGGGAACGGCCTGACCCTGAACAACCTGACGGTGTCCGGCGGCAAGTTCATCCTCGGCTCCACGCCCACCATCAGCGGCACCATCACGCTCGACTCCGGCACGCTGGGCTCGAACAGCAGTCCGCTCGACATCAACACGCCTGTGGTGGTGAGCGCCAGCGGCGGGAGCATCGAAACTTCCAACGGCGGCACTGTCAGGCTCAACTCGCCTGTCACCGGCGGCATCCTGACACTGACCAGCGCCGGCAGCTCGCCGGGCAATGTGTTCCTCAACAACGCCGCCAGCAGCTTCGCCGGACTGCGCGTGTCCGCAGCCAGGGCCAATTTCGACGCGGATTCCAAACTTGGTGCTGCCGGCGCGGCCGTCACGCTCGATTCCGGCGGCGCGCTGGTGGCGGCCGTCCCGCTGACGATCCACCGCGACCTGCAATTGGGCTCCGGTGGCGGCGCCATCGACAGCAACGGCAACGACGTGGTGCTCAGCGGCTCGCTGCTGGGCGGGTCGCCGTTCACGAAACAGGGTGCCGGCACGCTCTCGTTCGCGGTGTTGGCCGCGACGGCGCGCAGCGGCGTCAACAACATCGACGGTGGCGTCGTCCACCTCGACGCCGTCGATCTCAACGGCACCACGGCCCTCGGCACTGGAACGATCAATATTCATTCCGGCGGCACCCTGTTCCTCGACAGCATCAGCGTGGGAGATCCCGCGACCAACAACACCGGCGCGATCAACCTCTATGCCGGATCAACCCTGAAGGCGAAAGGCACGACCTCGTATGCCCGCAGCAACACGCCGCTGGTGGCCGTGGACGATGGAAACTTCGGCGAGGTGGATCTGCTCACGACGGCCGCTTCGGATGTCTTCAAAGTCCGGGCTTCGTTCCGCGGCATATCCGCCGGTTTCGATGGCGGAATGACCGTCCATGTGAAAGGCCCCGGCCGGATCCTGCTTGCATCGGGACCGACTACCTCTCCGACTGCATATGCGGGAAGCTGGCAGGTTGAGGACGGCATTCTTCAGATTGGGCCGGCCGACACCACCGGCCCCGAGTGCTTCAACGCCCTCGGCTACAAGACCAACTACACCGCTCCGAATGCCGTGAAGCTGACCGGCGGCGTGCTGGCCCTCGGCGTCAACGCGCCCAACTCCTCGGCCAACCCCGGCGCCTCGCCGCCGTATGTCCCGCCGACGGCGCTGGCCAACGCCATCACCCTGGAAGGCGGCGCCATTGCCGCAATCGGCGCGGCATCGAACGCCGGTGGCAACCCGACCCCGTTCGGCGGCGATCTGACCATCAATGGCAATGCATCCCGCGTGCTGGTGTATGACCCCGTGCCGCAATCACCGGTGTTTCTCGCGGCGGGCCTGCTCGACACCGCCCGCAACGTGGCCATCGTGGGCTCGGGCAACACCAACTGGAACGGCACGCTCACGGTCGATCCACGGCTCGCCCTGCCCGGCGGAACATTCTTCATCAACCGCTCCGGCGGCACGGCAACCGTCACGGCTGGCGCCAAACTGGCGATCCTTGCCCAGGCCACCGTCATCGAGAAGGGTTCGGCCGACCCCTTCTGCTCCACTGTGCTCCTCAACGTCGAGAACGCGGGGCAGTTTACACTCGCGGCCAGTGGCGCGCGCCACCTCGGCCAGATCACCGGCACCGGCGGCTTGACCGTCGATACGGGCGCCAGCCTGGCCGCCAACTCGGTCCGCCAGAACACCCTGACCGTGAACGGCTCGCTGGCCCTGCCCAGCAAGGCCAGCGGCGGACTGGGCATTGTCCTGGGCGGCCTGGTCACCAACCCCACACCCCTGGCCCCGCCGCCGGCGACGCAGTTGACCACCGACCCGGCCAACCCCGGCTCGCTGAACCTGGGCCCGGCCGGTGTCATCGACGTCAATGATTCGTTCCTGATGATCAACTACAGCACCGTGAACCCGATCGCCCAGGTGGCCGCAGCGCTCAAGGCCGGCCGGAATGCCGCCGGTCTGGGCGCGATTCCCCCGCACGTCTGGGATGGCACCACGGGCATCATGAGCAGTGCGGCCGCCGCGTCATTCACGGCCAACCTCAACACCGAGATCATGGCGCTGGGCGTCGGCGACACGCAGGATATGCTGCAGAACATCGGCCTGACGTTCAACAACATCGACGGCGTGCCGCTGGGCGACAAGAC
>JBIOJL010000220.1:0-10261 GCA_044450885.1 Tepidisphaerales bacterium | reverse complement strand
GTGTTTTATGCGACCAAAGGCAGGGCCATTACCTGGTCTGGCGCCTATGACAAATCGACCTGGGACGAGTACGACAACGTCTATTGGCAAAGTCTCAGGCCCATCCAGCCAACGACTGGTTCAACGGGGTCGTCCGTGGAAATGGATCCGAAGTTCGCCAACGTGCCGGACGACTTCACGATAACGACCGCCGCGCTTGCCGGCAAAGGAGCCAAGTGGCCAGCTCGCCGTTGAACGTTCACATCGGATGGACGTTAGGCGTTACTTTTTCCTGCTGTCACTCGGTTCGGCACTGGCAGAGCCGGCGGCGCTCTTCATCAGTTTCTCCCAGCCGCCTTGAAGGGGATGCGGATAGGTGTATGGCTTGTAGTGTTCCTCCGGCGGCTTCTCGTTAAAGAATTCGCGGCCCTCCTTGATCGTCGCCAACACGTTCGGATTGCGGTTGGTCACGGCCATGAGGAACTTTGCGCCATTGCGGGTGTTGTTCCAGGCGTAGCAGGGCGTCGGCTTGAAGACGCCATCGATGTTGGTCGCCCAACCAACCTGGCCGAGACACGGGTAGCCCGCCCCGGCCTGTCCGGCGGGGATCTGGTTGCCGTCCAGCGGGTTCTTTCCGTCGGCCTTGCCGAAAGGCGGCATTTCCATGAATGCCCGGTGGTTCGTCAGTTCGATGACGCGGCAATCGTAGCCGGTGACCGTGTTGTTGACGACGAGGGCCACGCCGGCGTTGATGAAGATGGGGCCTCCCGGCCTGCCCCCGCCAACTGTGGCAAACTGGTTGTCGTAGATTTCCGCGCTCTGGCAGCCGTACTTTCTCTGCCCGGGGCCGTAGATCTCGATTTCCGCATTGACGATCTTGTTGTGGCGGATGACGACGCGGGCGGCGTTGATGCCCACAAAAAACGGGTTGTCGCCCGTCGCCACGGTCCCTTTGAGATTGACCTCGTTGTCCTCGAAGTACATCGCCTGGGCGGTGCCCAGGCTCAGCGGCTTGCGATAGTTGGGATCCCCGGGGCCCGCATAATATACCGGCTGCACGCAGCCGCCGTGCGAAAGTTCCCCGTCAAACTGGCAGTGGTCCACCAGCCCGTAGGTCTCGTGGTCGCCCCCGCCGCCAATCATGAGCATCAGATTTCCCATTTCCCTTCGTGGGCCACTCCACTTTAGTCCGAAAAGTGTTTACCATGAGCGGTCGCTGACCTCCAGCATCGTAAGGAGAAGGCACAATGTTCGCAGCGATCTTATCGGCGGCTCTCTTGGCGGCTGGCAGCTCGGACAACGCCCTACAGCCGTGGGCCTCGAAGGCCCAGCCCCGCGACGTGGCCAAGAGCCAGGTCGAGGAGATTTCCCAAACCGGGCACACCTACACCATCGTCCACGGCGGCAACGTCGACGGCGAGTGCTGCCGCACGCCGATGGGGTGCGGCATCAACCGGGAAGGCATTATCGACCAAAGCTGGCAATCAAACCGCGCCGTACGGATGGAAAACGTGGGCCAGACCGACCTGGTCAATCCCTGGCTGTCCAACGGGAGGAACAACTTCCGCACCATCGATGAGATTGTGGCCTCGGCCATCACCCCGGGAATGAGCGACAAGGAGAAGGCCATTGCCCTCTGGTTCCAACACGTCGGGCGGCGCTTTCACCGCGGCGGCTACGGCGGGGATCTGTCCGACCCGGTGCTGGTCCTCAACTGCTACGGACACCACGTCTGCGGGCAGGACGCGCAAATCCAGAGCCTTTATTGGCAGAAGGTGGGACTCAAGAGCGCCCCGGTCCGCCTGGTGTCGCACGCCATCGCCCAGGTGCAGTACGACGGTGGCTGGCATGTGCTGGATGGCGACCTGGAGAGCTTCTTCCTGCTGCGCGACAACGAGACGTTGGCCAGCGACTGTGAATTGGCCCGCGACCATGACCTGATCAAGCGGGCCCACACGTACGGCCTCACGTTGCCCGACCTGCGCCGCTTCGATGAGGGGTATGCGGCCATGTTCGTTTGCGAAGACACGGTCCGTGGCGACCGCGCCGGTCAGTCGAGGTCGACCATGAACATGACGCTCCGGCCGGGCGAGGCCCTGGTCTGGCGCTGGGGCCACCTCACTCCGCCCAAGTACAGTTGGCGGGAGCAGCCCGACCATCCAGAGATCATCTGCAATGGCCTCTGGGAATACCGGCCCGACTTCACGGGCGACCTCTGGAAGAAGGGCGCCACCAAGATCGAGAACATCGTCAGCACCCCCGAAGGGCTTCGCGCCGAAGAAGGCAAGACGGGTACGATCCTCTGGACGATGCGGAGCCCTTACAATTATGTCGGTGGGCGATTCGAGGCGGAAGGCAAGGGGGCCGTATTGGAGGTCTCGGAGGACGGCAAGAAGTGGTTCAGCACGGAAAAAGACGCCCAGGGGCGCGGCGTGGAATACCATTTCTTCTCGAATTGGGGGTCGCAACGCTTCCACTATCTGCTCCGCTGCCAACTGACGGGCGACGCTCGGCTCAAGCGGCTGGCGGCGATCAACGATCTGCAAATGCACTTCATGGCGCTGCCCGAAATGGTCGTCGGCGATAACAAGTTCACTTATACCGACCAGTCGCCCGGAGAGCGGAAAGTGACGATCACCCATGAGTGGACAGAGCGCACGGTCCGCAGACTAGCCGCCCCCGAGGCGGTTTACCCGCCCGACGGCGGCCAGGCCGAGGGCACCGACTTCGCATTCCGCTGGAGTGTTCCCCAAGAGGCGGGGGGAGAAAAGGTCGTGGATGCCCTGTTCATGCTCTCCGACAAGCCCGACGTGAAAGTGCCGCTTTCGACCAATTTCTACAAGCTCATCTCACGTACCGCGGACAAGGCCAAGCCGCAGCAATACACGCCGCCGTACCTCGGGCTGCTGACGGGCGGCAAGCAATACTATTGGCGCGTGCGGGCCAAGGACGAGAAGGGCGTCTGGAGCCCATGGAGCAAGACGTTCAGCTTCACGACAAAGGCCCCGAACTATCCGCTGGACGTCGCACTCAGCTACGACAAGGACAACGGGATGGGCACTCTCAAGTGGAAGGCCAACCCGGCCGGCGAGAAGCCGGCGAAGTACCGCGTCTACGGCAGCGACGAGAAGGGCTTCACCGTCAGTGACGTGCCGTACACCGTCAGCGTCGGCATCTCGAAGGAACTGAAGCCGGAGTTCCTGGCCAACTTCATCGTCGAAACCGCGGCCACGGAACTGCCGGTCCTGGGCAGCGAAGTGACCCTGCCCGCAGCCAACAAGACCTACTACCGCGTGGTGGCGGTGGACGCCGAGGGCAAGCGGAGCGGGCCGTCAGACTATGCCACCGCGCCCCGCCCGGTGATCTACGGTAAGCCGGCGCTAACGGCCAAGGTGGGCGCGGAATATCGCGGCCAGGTCTCGGTCAATCGCTCCCTGGGCGACCTGCGGAAGCGCGCCCCGGAGGTCGCCAACTTCTGGGAAATCGAGCACCCCAAGTATGTCAAGAAGGGGCCGAGTTGGCTGAAGCTGGATGCGGATACTGGCGCGCTGACGGGCACGCCCGATGCGGCAGGGAAGTTCGAGGTGGAAGTCACCGCCACCATCGACCGCGAGGTGCGGAAGCTGGACGAGGGCGCGCTGGGTTGGGGGCAAGAGAAAGTCCTCTCCACTTCCACAGTGCGGGTCGGCAGCGCCAGCCAGCGGTTTGTCATTGAAGTCAGCCCGTAGAGACGAGTGGATGGAGTTGCTTGACGCGTTGACAGAGAGCATCTTCTGCGATCGCGACTGGGAGGAGCAGTTCATTGAGCCGGACGACCTTCGGTCGCTGAACGCCCCCTCACCGATCCGCCAATTCCACCGTTGCCTTGGTAATCGTCCCCCGAAATGTGAACGGGCTCTGGTAGTCCCCGACGGCCCCGTTATCGTCCCGCCCCACCTGCAGGCCATCGGCAGGCTGCCGCCCCAACAGGCCCGCGGCGCGGCCACGGGCGAGTTCCCGGCCATCGACACTCAGAATCATCACCCCGCCAGTTTCGAGGCGCGCCGTCACCGTCGCGGCCTTGTCTTTCGGCGGCACATCTCCGGAGATCGTCGTCAGACGCCGGGCCTCACGCACGCCGAAGACGAGCTTGCCGTCGCGGACATACAGCGTGTAGCCGGCCGTCGCCCCGCCCTGGGCGAGCAGCACGCCAGCGTCCGACCACTGGGCGACCGCCACCGTAATGGTGATGCCACGGTGGGCGACCTGCGGGGCCTCTTCGCCGGAGAGATCGTCGCCCTGCCTGAGGTCGAACGTTTTCTTGTCTGCGGCAACCTGGGTGGGCTGACCGTATTGGGGCTTGTGCGGCCAGGGGATCGCCTTCGTGCGCGTGGCCCAGGCTTCCCAGGCGGCGGTCAACTGCTTCACGCGCTCGGGCTGCTCGCCGGCCAGGTCGTGGGTCTCGGAACGATCGACGCTCATGTCGTACAATTCCCACTTGCCGGCGGGGCCCTTGGCGACCAGCTTCCACTGGCCGTCACGGATGGCGCGGTTACCTTCGTGCTCGAAGAAGAGCGGGGCGCTGCGGTGCAGATCCTGGCCCAGCAGCGCGGGACGAAGGCTCACACCTTCGGGCGACGGGATCTTCCGACCCTCGACTTCCGCGGGATACTTTGCCCCGGCGAGGTCAATACAGGCCGCCATGATGTCGATCAGGTGGCCGGGCTGGCGCTCGAGTTGGTTGCGGCGCTCGGCGGGAATGCCGGCTGGCCAATGGGCGATCAGAGGCGTGGCAATGCCGCCTTCGTGGACCCAGTGCTTATATTCGCGGAAGGGCGTGTTGGAGACGTTGGCCCACTCACGGCCATAGGAGATGAACGTGTCGCGCGGGCCGGGCAGGACCGCCCGCCCGCCGAGCATCGGCCAGCCATCGCGGGTCTGCGGCGGGCGGGATCCGATCACAATCTGGTCGGCCGGGACCGGCTTGAGCGTCGGGTGGTCGGCGCGCTGTTCATCGTTGCCTCGGCCCATGGGTTCGGCACAGGCGCCGTTGTCCTGAAGAAACAGCAGGAGCGTGTTGTCGAGCTGGCCGGTCCGGTCTAAAGCACTGACGATGCGCCCGATCCCCTGGTCCATGCGATCGACGATGGCAGCGTAGACCTCCATGCAGCGGGCCTCCCATGCCTTGTTCTGCACCTTGTCCCAGTCGCCCACCGTTGGCGTAAAGGGCGCGCCCGAGGTGACGATGCCCAGCCTGAGGGCCTTCTCATAGCGTGCTCGACGAATGGCGTCATAGCCCGCATCGTATTTGCCCTTGTAACGTGCAACCTGATCTTCGGGCGCATGCAGCGGCCAATGAGCGGCCGTGTACGCAACGTACATGAAGAAAGGCTTATCGGAATTCTGTTGACGATGGTCGGTGATGAACCGCTCGGCGTGGGCGGTAATGGCATCGGTGTAGTAGTACGCGTCCGATGGATAGTCACGATCATTGAGATAGGTAATGGGCGTATTGTCACGCATCAGCGCGGATGGATCGAAATACGAGCCGGCCCCGGCCAGTGTACCGTAGTAGCGATCAAACCCCCGCTGCAGCGGCCAGTTGTGCCGCGGGCCATCCGGCTTCACGTTCTGGGCGACGTGCCACTTGCCGACGGCATACGTGCGATATCCGGCCGGGCGCAGAACCTCAGGGATGGTGACGCAGTCGCGAGAAAGGTCGCCGGCATAAGCCGGCCTGGGCCCGGGATCGACCATATGCCCCACGCCGGCCTGGTGCGGATAGAGCCCGCTGAGGAGCGACGCCCGTGTCGGACAGCAGCGCGCGGTGTTGTAGAACTGCGTGAAGCGCACGCCATTGCCGGCCAGTCTGTCGAGGTTGGGCGTGTTGATCTCGCCGCCGAAGCAGCCGAGGTCGGAGAAGCCCATGTCGTCGGAGAGGATGACGATGATGTTGGGGCGAGGCTGCGCCTGCGCATAACCCGCCAGCGACGCCAGAAGCACCGTCAAACCGCCCAGAAGCGTAGTGGAGTGGTTCATAGAATTCTGGAATCATGGTAAAGAGAAAATGGCGATAAGCCAATGCAGTAGTTTCTGCGATTCTACAATGCTGACGGGGGCGAGCGTTCCCTGCGGGCTGTGCGTGGGCCGGTCAGCCCCAGTGAATTCAACGGCCACAATCTTCCGGTTGGAAACGTCAGTCGGGACGACGCTGTCAAGTTCTGCAAAGCGTTGATTGGGAAGGAGAGCGTCGGTTCACCACGGGATTCGCCGCAAGGCATGGCCATGCGGCCATCACTTCGCCGCTATCTTCACCTTGACGCCGGGAGCCCACTGCTTGTACTCGTCCGTGTAGTATAAATACGTCCGGCTTGCCGGGCCGGTGTAGGTGCCGGGGATGGCGGCGATCAGGCTGAGGGGCAACTCGACCTTCTGGTTCGCCTTCAACGCACGCCAGTACACGACCACCTCGCGCCCGCGCACTTCGTAGGCATCGATCGTGCCGCTCTTGACGAGTTCCTTGAGCTGATCGTGCCGCACCTCCAGGCCGCCGGGGATGCCGACGATCGCGATCGGCGTCGGCAGCACCTGGCCAGTGCGATTGGTAACGGTCACGGCCGCCTCGGTCACGTTGCCTTCCTGCACCGTCGTGTTGCGCAGCGCCACGGCAATGCTCAGCGGGCACTTCTCCGAGGTGTCGGGCTGGACGTCGTAATACTTCACCGTCATCGCGAACGGCATTGCCGAGCCCTTGTCCATACGCAGCGCGATGGTGTGCTTGCCGGGGGTCAGCAAGTCGCTGATGTCGGGCATTGCGATCGCGCCCTTCGTGTCCACGCCGAACTCCTGCGGCGCGCCGACCGGCTTGCCGTCGACCAGCAGCGTGATCGCGCCTGGGGCTTTTGGCCGCGCCCGCGACTTGTCATAGTTGATGATCGCCCGCAGGGCCAGGATCGTCGACTGCGTCGAGCCAAACCGGCCGCCCTTGCAGGATTCGGCCAGCCATTTCAGCGAATTTTCCACCTGCGGCGTGTACGCCGGATCGCGCATCCAGGCCAGCAGTGCCAGCGCCGTCGTCTCGATGGTCAGCGCCTCGCCGCCGCTGCGCGTGATGCTCGTCACCGCGCCCTCGACCGAGCCGCTGGTGGTCTGGTTCTTCACGAGCTTGTCCATCAGCCGCTTGGCGCCGGCCGGGTCGCTGGCCAGCATCAGGATGTTCGCGCCCAGCGCCATAACATAGCTGTCCTTCGTCTCCATCGCGGTGCTGCGCACGGCCGCGATTTCAGGCTCCAGGCCTTTTTCGCCGGCCTCCAGAAGCGCCCAGACGACATACGCATCGGTCGTCGCCTGCGGCGCGCCGCCGAAGCTGTCCAGCGCCCGCTCGTTGCGTTTGAAGCCGCCCTTGCCGTCGCGCCGGTCCAGAAGCCACTTCCGCGTGCGCTCGATCATCGGCTGATCGACCTGCCGCACCTGGGTCATGTCCACGAACTGCATCAGGCCGTATGCCGTCAGGGCCTCGTGTCCCGGATCGCCGCCGAACCACTCGTAGCCGCGCTGCTTGCACTCGAATCCCGAAAGTTTCTGGTAGGCATTGTCCAGATTCGTCCGCGCCCGCTCGACGAGCTTGGGATCCACGCCCTGGTGGGTCAGGAAATACTGTTGCGCCATCACCAGCGGATAGCTGGTGGAACTCGTCTGCTCGAAGCAGCCGTTGGGTTCCTGGATCAACCGCTCCAGGGCCTCGGTGAGATTCGCCAGCGGCGTGGGGAAAATCGTCACGCCGGCCGTCACGCTGTCCTTGACGATGGACTGCGGGATGGTGAAGGCGTTCGATGCCGCGCTGGACGCCTCCAGCAGCCCGCCGTGGGCATCCTCCATCGGGAAGCCCAGCGGCCGCACGCCCAGGCTGCGGGTGACGCGGTCGGAGAACGGGCCGGCCGATGCATTGAGCACGAAGTTCGCCTTGCCGTTGCCCGAGACGATCTGCATCGGCAGCACCCGCCGCACGCGCTCGCGGCCCTTGAGCGTGAACCAGTCATTGACATCGCCGATGGTCACGCCGCTGCCGGCGTTGGCGGTAATCTTCACCCTCTGCAATTCGCGGGTCATGCCATTGACGATCCCGATCGGCAGTTCGACCGTGTCGCCGGTGGTCACCTCCAGCGGCAGCTTGGGCTCGACGTAGAACGGTTCCACCGATTCCACGGCCGCCGTCGCCGAGCCCAGCGCTCCGTTCCTGTCGAAGGCGTCCGCGAAGGCGCGGAAGGTGGTCACGCTGTCGCTGAGATGGAAGGAGACGCTGGCCTCGCCCGTGGCCGCATCGGTCTTCACGCCGGCATTCCAATAGAGCGTCTCGGCGAAATCCACGCGGGCGTTGTCGGGCCGATTGGGAAGCACGGCGTGGGCGTACTCGCGCACCACGACAGAATTCGCCCAACCCGGCCTGGCCGCGCGCTTGCCCGCCACAAAATCGTCCCTCTTCGCCATCATCTGCTGCACGGCTTCCGGCTTTGCTTCCTTGGCCTGCTCCGGTTTCGCCGGATGCGGCGGCAATTTCGCCGGCGCATCGACTGGTGCGTTCTTCCGGTCCTCGCGATTGAGATTCAGCGCCCGGTCTTCGATTGCCATGGGCGCCGGGACGGCACCGCCCCACGCCCCACCGTTCATCACCAGCGGCATCGGCGGCTGCGGATGCCGCAGCGCCACCACGCGCCTGGCCGCATCCCCGCCCTGGGCCAGAAACTTCGCCGGGTCCACAAACGCAAACCGCCGCCAGCCCTGCGTCCCCAGGAGGAGATCCACCGCCAGCGGCGCCTTGGCATTGGTCCCATCGAGATACACCTGCGCATCGGCCAGCTCGCGCACATCGTCTTCCAGCAGCACCATCACCGGCAGCCGCGGGGCCTGCTCGCGCTTCTCGATCATCTCCAGCACGCTGTCGTCCGTCACCGTCAGCCCCACCACGGCACCGATCGGCTTGCCATCGTCGTCGGCCGTCTTCACGCGCAGCGTCACCTTCTCGGCCGGCGCGTACTGCGATCCGTCCGGAATCACCAGCACCTTCACCGACTTGGCCGGCTGCCGGAAAATCAGCCGCTCCGCCAGCGGCGTTCCGTTCTCATCCCACACCGTCGCGACGAGCACACCGTCAGCCGTGGCCGGTGCCTTCAGTTCCACCAGATACCACGCCGCCTCCAGTTCGGCAATGTTGTCCCCCGCTTTCGGCGTTGGCATCGGCAGAACCCGCGCCGATGCCACTTCCACCTCGCGCTTCGACAACGTGACGCGCAGGTTCTCCGGCCCGGTCCCCTTGACGCGCAGGCACACCGGCTGATTCGCCGCCGTGACGTCCTTCAGCGCGAAGATCACCGCGCCCGCAGGCTTTGCCGCCGGCAACGGATACGTCGTTTTGATCCCCGCCGGCTCCGTGATCTTCAGCGAATACTTCCCATCGCCCCGCGGGAAGATCGAAAACCGTCCTCGCCCCTCATGCTCGGTGCGGAACGTCACCACCTGTTCGCCCTTCTCATCGACGACAACCCCCGCGATGTCCGCCGGCTTCTGCGCCGGCGTCCGCGCCTCAACGTACACCCGGTTCGGCAGCCCGGCCACCAGGTCGCCGCCCTCCGGATACATGTGCAGGTCCACTGTCTGCAGCAGGATCGGTATCGTCTTGGCCGCCGTTTCCACAGCCCCGCCGTCTTCGATCACCATCGCCAACGTCCCCTCGCCGCGCGCGATCTCTTTCGGCAGATTGAAGCTCACGGAGCAATTCCCGGCCACATCCACCGTCGCCGGGCCATGCCACACTTCCGCGCCGTCGACGCGGGCGCTGGCGCTGACCTTCGCCCCGGACGGCACGCCGCCCTCGGCCCGCTCGACATGCAGGCTGGCCGTCACCGGATCGCCCGGACCATACCCGTCGCGCACAAACACGATCTGGCTCTTCAACCGCGGCGCGCGATACGCACGGATGTCGAACTTCCGCTCGGCCGGCGCATGCCCGGCCCAGGGATGGCTGATCTTGACCGTATATTCCCCGCCGGCCTGGCCAGCAGGCACTTCCCAGGCGAAACCCACCACGCCGTCCTGTGTCTGCGACGTTCCCGAGGTCACGACATCCCCCTTGGGTCCACGAATCTCGACCGTCGCCGGATCGGCCGTGGTCAGAGGCACATGGTTGTCGGCCCGCAACACCACGCCGCGCACATACACCTTCTCGCCCGCGCGGTAGATCGGCTTGTCCGTGCTGAGGTGCGTGAGAAACCGCTCGGCCCCGCCCAGCACATCGACGGGTTTCTTC